>JAJRXF010000185.1 GCA_024276425.1 Actinomycetes bacterium
AAGCTCTCAGCAATGATCTTGGTGGCCCTACTCGGTGGGTTGCTGGCCTTTAGTGGGCTTGCTTTCGTGGTCGCTAGCTTGGTTGAAGGCCTCACCGCCCTGGCCGTAGCCAACACCCTCTACATCCTGCTTCTCCTCCTTAGTGGCTTGGTCTTCGATCTGGAGCAAATGCCTGGTTGGTTAGTTGGCTTTGTCAAGTTGTTGCCCACGACGGCGCTCGCCAGCCTTCTCCGGGCCGAATTTGGCGGCGCTAGCGGGCCCGGCTGGGCCTGGCTATGCCTGGGCCTCTGGGCTCTGGGGGCGCCCATCGCCGCCACCCGCATTTTCCGCTGGGAGTAATCCCGGGCTGAGCTGGGAGTAATCCCGGGCTGAGAGGACTAGGGCGAGGACTTCGAGGCCAACTGCTGCTCGGGAAGAGTATTTCGGTCGATGTGGCGCTGGCGTCTGGCTTCCCGATCGGCATCACCTGTCGAATTTACCCAACGGGAGAAAATCACAATGATGATAATCCAGATAAACCAGCCGCCGAAGATCTTCATAATGGCACCGGCCAACTGCTGGTCGGACAGAACATCTAGTCCCCAAAGCCGGTCGGGAGTGTCATAACTGCGATAGACCACATCATCGGCAAAGACCAGCCAACCGCCAGGCACGGTTGGCACAATCGACATGGCGAACAAGAAGACGCACTGCCCAAGGGGAGAGAGCTTCCACTCGCTAATAGGCCCGATAACTGGCATCCAAACCAGCAGGCCGGACACAAAGACCAGCATGTGGAAGCCAAAATGAAGGGCACCGCTATCAGAGGACCATTGCACGACATTGGTCCAATGCAAGAGCATGGTGGCCACGTTGAAGACCACACCAGCCACGACTGGCGAGGACATCCGACGGAAGGAACGCCAGAGTCGAGTGTCTGGGCGAATCAGAAGCTCAAACACCCAACGAGGCGTTGCCAACACAAAACAGGCGGGAATCACCATCGAAAGCAGTAGGTGCTGAAACATGTGCACGGAGTAGAGGTAGTCCTCCGCAATATCGTGTATTGGCCAGTCCGAGGCGCCCCACATGCCAAGCACTCCGAGCACGAACCAGCGCTTTTGATTCCTGGTTATTGGTGGATAGCCAACGGAAATGGCCTTGGGTTGCAACACCTTGGCTGAATATCCGCCAATGGCAATCGTGCCCAGGACGAGTACCCAGACCTCGGGGTGGGCCGACCAGGGAATGAAAAGCGCAAACACGTACCGACCTCGAATCCGAAGCTAGACGTTGAACTCGTAGGTGGCGACGACAACAGTGTAGACAGATAACGCAATCACGATTCCAGAGGCAAAGGCCAGGGTAAAAAGTTTTCCGTTCAACATCTTCATGTCGAACCAAAGGTGCATAAACACCCCAGCCACGATGACGAACTTCACCACCATCATGGCAAGGAGCGGAACGACAAGGAGCGGCCCACTCAAACCCAGGTAAGACCACAACACTTCGAAAGCAGTGATGACAGCCAAGATTAGGAACACCAGCCAATACTGGGTTTCGGTTGGGTGGGCGTGGGAATCGTGGGCGTCGTCTACGACGTCGGCAGAAGCCTTAACAGCGGTATCAGACATGGGTGACCTCTAGGGAATCAGGTAGACGATCGTAAAGATAAGAACCCACACGATGTCCACAAAGTGCCAATACAAACCGACCAGCTCCACCGTCTCGGCGCGATCCTGGTTGAGCTTGCCCTTGAAGGACAACACCAAGAGCGTGAGCAGCATCAAGATGCCAATGCTGACATGGACTCCGTGGAATCCCGTCAGGGTATAGAAGGCCGAACCGAGAAGACTTCCAGTGAAGGATAGGCCCTCTTCCTTGAAGGCCGTGAACTCATAGATCTGGCCAGCGATGAAGATCGAACCAAGCAGAGCAGTCGTTGCGAGCCAGATTCGTGTGTTCTTGTAATCAGCCTCGCTCACCGCCTTGTGAGCCAACACCATGGCAAGCGAACTCATCAGCAGAACAAAGGAGCTGAAGGAAGTGAAGGGGATGTCAAAGAGGGGCTCAACCGAACCGGTCTCTTGCATCTCTCGGACGAGGCCGGGATTGTCAATCGAGGCTTCAACGATGGGATTCCCTGCCAAGAGCTCCGTAAGAAAGCGGGCCTTGGACAAGAGATAGGTGGAGATGAGGGCGCCAAACAGAAGACACTCCGAGGCCAGGAACAGCCACATCGCCACCTTCATATTTGAAAGGTTCAAGCTGGTGCGATGAGCCTCGTTGCCGTCGTGTGAGTCGGCGACGCTTACGCCTGCTGTTGCGGTAGTCATGCCGTATCTCCTGGCGACGGTGCGTCTCCTACCAATGCGGTGTCCTCAGCCGAGGCCGTCTCCACGATCGATTCGTGATCGTCCTGATCATCGTGATCATCGTGATCATCGTGATCATCGTGATCATGAGCGAGGTCCAGATCATCGGCAGGCTCTAGTGCCCAACCAAACATGCTCACCACCAGCAGGAACCCACCTGGAATCGTCAACCAGAGCGAGAAGATCAGGCCGTAGCCGAGAAGGGGAAGTGAGGCCGCAAGTAGTATTGGCCAATAGGACGGCGCCGGAAGGTGAACGCCTTCGCCATTGCCCGGTTGGGCAATGTCCGCACCATGGGCAACCTTGCGCAGCCTGCCAGTCTCGTCCTCAGCGTATTTCTGGTACCACCAGTCGTCGACCGAGACAATCTGGGGGTCATAGTCAAAGTTGTGCTCCGGAGCCGGGCTTTGGATAGACCACTCAATAGTCCGGGCATCCCACGGGTCGGGCCCGGGATTCGGACGGCCAGCGTTCTTCCAGTCCCGCAGGGAAACAAGGGCATTCACCACGAAGAGCAAAACCCCAACGGCCAGGATCATCGAGCCGATCGTGGCCACCAGATTCCAAAGGTTGAAGCCCATTGCAGCGTCATAGGTGTGGATCCGTCTGGGCATGCCCTGGAGCCCAAGAATATGCATCGGCCCAAAGGTTAGGTTGAAACCAACCACCATCACCCAGAAATTCCACTTGCCCCAAGCCTCGTTGAGAATGTAGCCGAAGGCCTTGGGCCACCAGAAGTAGAAACCAGCCATGAAGCCGAAGAGTGCCCCACCAAATAGCACGTAGTGAAAGTGGGCCACAATGTAGTAGGTGTCGGTCTGTTGGGTATCGGAGGGAGCAAGAGCGTGGGAAACTCCGGAGAGCCCGCCAACAGTAAACTGAGTGATCAATCCGATTGAGAACAACATTGCAGTGTTGAGAATGAGTTTGCCTCCCCACAGGGTGGCAACCCAGTTGAGAATTTTCACCCCGGTTGGTACGGCGATAAACATGGTGGCGACGGCGAAAGCACTGACAGACAGTGGCCCCATCCCCGGAACAAACATGTGGTGCGCCCAAACTCCAAAGCCCATAAACCCGATGGCAACGCCGGAGAAGACCATGAAGGGGTAACCGAAGATCGGCTTGCGGGCAAACGCGGGGATAACCTCCGACACGATGCCGAAAGCAGGCAAGATCATGAGGTAGACCTCGGGGTGGCCAAATATCCAGAAGAGGTGCTGCCACAGCAGCGGATCAGCCCCCTGCTCCACATTGAAGAAGTTGGCACCAAAGAGCCGATCCATCAGCAACAGAACCTGGGCGGTGGTGATGATCGGAATAGCGAACAACAACAGAAACTGGGTGACCAGCGTCATCCAAACAAAGATTGGCATCTTCATGAGGTCCATACCAGGGGCCCGCATGTTGAGCACGGTGGTGATGAGATTGATCGCGCCAGACAGTGAAGCGATCCCGGTGATTAGCAAACCCACATTCCAAAAGTCGATGCCATTGGAGGGGGAATAGGCGACACCATTGTTAGGGGCGTAGTTGAACCAACCACCATCTGGTCCGCCACCAAGGAACCAACTGGTGTTGAGCATCAGTCCACCGAGGAAGAAACACCAGAAGCTAAAGGCATTTATTCGGGGGAAGGCTACATCTCTAGCCCCAACTTGAAGAGGCAACAGATAGTTTGCGAACGCGGCACCAATGGGCATGACGACCAGGAAGATCATCACGGTCCCATGCATGGTGTAGAGCTGGTTGTAGGCATCCGCTGACAAGAAATTGCTGTCGGGAGTCGCAAGCTGAATTCGAATCAACAGCGCAGCCACTCCACCAATCATCATGAAGAAAATGGAAGCAGTGCCATACATGATGCCGATCTTTTTATGATCGACGGTGGTGAGCCAGTCTTTGATCCCCGTCTCTTTATGGGGCCGAGAAAAGGCGCCGAGCGGATTCTCTATTTCTGGTAGATCACCCTCCGGGAGGGCGAGGGGCCGTTCAACAATTGCCATTACTCAGCTCTCAGTCCAAGGTTGCCAAATAGGCAACAAGATTTTCAACGTCGGTATCGGACAAACCCGGGAAGGCTGGCATGCCTCGTCGTCCCTCTGGATACATCGCCTTTTCTTCCGGAGCATTCTTGATCCATCTTGTGAGCAGAGCCTCATTGAGTCGCTCAGTCCCAGCCAACTGAAGATAGTTCGTGACATCAAGATTGTCGTCATCGGGGTCGATCCCGGAGTACTGGCTAAAGATTGCTCCGGCAAATACCGAGCGAGTGGCAAACTTCGTCAGGTCAGGAGCGGCACCCGAAAGCAGGTCGGCCTCAAAATCCTTGGGGTACAGCTCTTGCAGAGCAGAGTCAGAATTGTTCACCACATGGCATCGGGCACACTGGCTGGCGAACACCTCATAGCCCGCCCGCTCAGGCGAAGGATCCTGTCCTTGGGCCGGCTCTTCGGGCACCTCAGAGAGTGACATCTGGTTTTTCAGCCATTGATCAAACTCGGCCTCGGGAAGGGCAACAACACTCATCCGCATCCGGGCATGAGAAAGGCCACAGAACTCCCCACACGCCCCGTTGTACTCACCGGGCTTATCCGCATCGATTGACCAGAACGTGAGACGCCCCGGGACAGTGTCTCGTTTGCCGTTGAGGCGAGGAATCCAGAAAGAGTGAACCACATCTCGAGAGGTCAGGGTTAAATCAACCTGTTGACCAGCCGGGATGACCAGTTGGTTGGGCACAGAAAGATCATCGTCATCAAGGGCGAGATTTAGTGGCCATTCCTTGTCATCCTGGTCACCGTCGCCTTCGATCCCGTACAACTCGCCATCGCCGTCGACGTCTTCGAAAAAGCCGTCGCCGTCTACGTCATAGCGGTACTCCCAATACCACTGCTGACCAATCACCATGACATCGAGTTCGCCCGGCTTGTTGTCCCGCTCTAGATCCCAGATGGCCGAGACCATCGGGAACGACACGCCAGCGAGCAGAATAGCTGGTGCGATAGTCCAGGCAAGCTCGGCCACGGTGTGACCGTGAACTTGTTTGGGCAAATCGTTCTCGTCATAGTCTTCGGGCTTCACTCGCCCGATGACAGTCAACACCAGGGTGCCTCCAACAACGACAACAAACACGACAATCATGATGATCCAGATCGGAGTCATGAGGTCATAGATTCCTTGGGCCTTGGGACCCCGAGGCTCAAATGTGTTGAGTGGTTTGTCTTCGGCGCAGGCGCTAACAAGTAGGGCCAGCGATGCCAACGCACCGGTGGGGCCAAGGGGGAGACGGCGCACGAAGTTTCGACCCTTCCTTATTTTCGTTGTTGGGGTCAGTGATGTTGTTGGGGTCAGTGATACGGACATCAATTGCTACCTTCACCGGACTCGACACCGGACTCGGTGCCTGGGTGTTCAATCTCGCGGATTCCCCGCTGGGCACTAAATATGCCGCCGCCGATTATGGCAAGTGCGCCGAGGACCATGATCACCGAAACAAGGCTACGTGGCAGGTCCCGCTTTGACATAACCACTGCCAGACCAAAAACGGTCAGTGTGGCAATGGAACCGATAACCACAGCAGCCCAAGCAGGAACGGTCAAAAAGACACGGGATCCGGCCAGAGTCACGGTTCCAAACAATAACAAGCCCAAAACTGGCACTTCGATTGGTCCGAGAATACGAGCTCGGATGACAGCGTTTACTTCAGGATCGCCCGAAGCCCTATCGGACCAGGCCGTAATCAACCATTCGACCATCATGACTGCCAGAATGATGATTCCCAGGATAAGGAATGCCTTACTCATGGCCAGTCCAATGATGAGACAGGCAACACCAAAAGCCGTGATCGGTGCCCAATAAACCTGGCTGAGGGTCGGCAACGCAGGGACCGAAGAAACCCCGGCCAAGGATGCCATTTCCTCGGCGTCACCATCTCGGGTAGCAATGCTGACCATGGCCAACCCAAAGGTCACAAGGCTGGCGAAGAGCAACAAGGTGTAACCAAGGTGCGAACCAACGCCCCCTTTGTAACCGATGCTGATTACGCCAATCGGATCGCCACCAGTTACCAGGCCGTAGACCACGGCACCGACAAGGGCGGCCAAGGACAAGGACAGCAGATATTTAGAACCCCAGGTGAGCATCGGTAATTCGTCCTACTTGGTGATGTAGATGGCGTACCAGACAATGAGGTACAGCACAACAGCGACATTCCAGAACAGCGCAGCGCCATAGATGCCCTCAACATCTTTGGCGCTGTAGTTTCCACCAAGGGTGCGCAACCCCATGATGACGACGTAGAGCGTGGCCACACCCATGATGATCAGATGGGCTCCCACGAGCGCATAAATGAGCGGCGGACGACCCAGGTCGTCACCTGCGGCAGGCATCCCCATAATCTCAAACAAGAAGGCTGTCTGGGCCAAGTAGGAAAATCCGAAAATGACACAAAGGGTTAACGCGATATACGTGTTGGCCCGATCATCGTGGCGGATAGCTGACACTGCCCAAGCCATGGCCACCACCGACATCACCAGGGTGATCGCCATCATGTTCGGCTGAGTTAAGGGAATAGAGACACCGCTTGGCAGCCACACGCCTCCTTCGGCCAAGACCGCTGCCCGACTCTCCACATAGATACCAAGGAGACCAGCCATGCCCATGGACATTGCGCCAGCCACTAGTGCTGTCCCAATGACCAACAACCGGGGCCGTGTCGGCTCCGGGGCGACAACCGTGTCGGGAAGCGCGTCAAAGATCGTGATATCGGTCATCATGCTCCCTGGCTTGTTGAGTCACTCGCGGGGGCACCCACAAGCGAGTCGCGTTCAACACTACTGGCCGGAGGCAGAACGGGTGCCTCGGTAAAGTTGCCTACTGGGGGTGGTGAACTCGTCATCCACTCAAGGGACGACCCGCTCCAAGGTTCCAACAGTGAACCTCCACCGAACGCCGTCCGTACAACGTTCATCGTGAGTAGCGCTGCGGCCCCAGCCAGACTGACAAATCCGATGGCGGCCACCGTATTGAGAGCCTCGACCCCACTCTTGAGACCGGTAGAAATAACCGGGAGGGCGGGTTCTCCGAGAAATCCCGCGCCAACCATGCCAACTCCCCAGGCGAGGGTTCCGACAAGCCCGAGAAGTAATGTCACCATGCCCAACTTGTCATCGAGGGAGCGGCCCCAAATCTTGTGAGCCCAATGATGAATGGCACCAACACAACCCAGGAACGTTGCGCCGACGATTAGACCACGAATGCCATCATGGAAGGCAGAGCCGTTCAGGCTTAGGGCTGAGCTCAGGCTGACTGACCGGCCCGAGACCTTCTCGATAAACCCAACAATTGGTTCGATTTGGGCCAGCAAGGAAACGGCGGACCCGACCAAAAGCAGAGCCATAGAAAGAAGACTTCCCACCAAGGGGGTGTTGATGGGAATGCTCCCACTCTTTACCGAGTCCAACGCGAGGCTCAAGAGAAGAAGGATCGGCAAAACGGCGGCCAAGACACCAATTACCAGGATGGCGTTGTTGAAATCGACCGGTCGACCTCGACCTCCAAAACTCAGGGTGTCAGCGGCGAAGGCCAACAAGCCCAATGACCCAAGAAGAGAAAGGGCCAACCGATGAAACCGCACCGGACGGCCGGTTTGAGATTGAACAATATCGATGGCCATGCCCAGGACTGGGATGCTTATCCAGTACAAGGCAGGAGCCAGACTGATGCTGGTGGTCACCGACAGTAACGACATCCGAGCCTGCTTGTCGGCGAGGTAGTCCGCCGTCACATCGATATAGGCCAATCCCAGCTCACCAATCAGAATAGGCAGCGACATGAGCCCCAAAAGAGCGAAGACAAGGTAGGCCCACGTGCTGGCCGGGAGTCGATCCATTCGAAGACCGACAGTTCGTGCCCCAAGGATGGTGGTGGCTATGCATACCAGGGCCCAGCAGATAGCGAGCACGACTGTACCAAAGGCCAGAATCCAGAGCAGCACCGCGTCCTTTACTCCACCAGCGGGACCACCATTACCGATGTAGGCCAAGACCAGAACGAGCGTGCTCAACAACCATGTCCAAAAGGCGGCGGCGGCTCCCCGACCGAAGGCAATAGCGGAGGACCCGACCTGGAGCGGAGCAAGGTAGGTGGCCAAACCGACGAGAATTGGAACAACACCACCGAAGAGCAGGAGCGTCCGGCCCATTGACCAGGCCTGGGTAAACTGCCCCTCATCCTCGAACAAGTCCACCGACCCAAGGTTCATGTGTTCAAAGCCGGTTGCGGCAGACAGGGCAAGCGCAAACAGGGCGATGACCACACCAGAAACGACCCACATTCGACCCACCGTCTTGTGGTCGCTCGTGCTCAGTAGCTGTTCCAGGGCGGGTTTCGAACTCGGTTCAATCCTCTCGGTCGAATCGCTCTCGGTGCGAGTTTGAGTCAATGCCATGGTTGCGGGGACCTCAGCGGCGGGTTCGTCGGACGGAAATCTGTGGCTGCACGCTTGAATGAAAGTTCGGGCGATGAGCAGGGCAAGCCCATCAGCTTGACAGGAACGCGTCGCGCTGAGGGTCGAGCAACGATCGTACTGTAACCGCTCCGGGCACCAGATCGGAAACTCTCACGATCAGGATCCCCAACCAACCAACATGTCGATGGCCACGGCGGCGAATAGGATCGTGAGGTGGGTAATAGAGAACCCAAAATAGCGGATGGCCTTTTTCTCCAAAACCTCAGGGTTCCTCTCACGAATAAGTTCGACTGCCCCGCCAGAAAACATGGCCCCTACGACAATGGCCGAACCGAGATAGATCCAGCCCATGTTGGCCACCGGCCACAAAGCAAGGCTTATGACCCAAACGATGAGGGAGTAGATGAGGATCTGGCGGGCGGTGCTGCGATGGCCAGCGACCACCGGCATCATCGGAACCTCGGCCGCCGCATAGTCGGCCTCATATCGAATGGCCAGAGCCCAGAAGTGGGGCGGAGTCCAAAAGAAGACAACCAGGAACAACAAAATGGCAGGCATTGCCACTGTGTTAGTCACGGCCGACCAGCCAATGAGAACCGGAGCTGCTCCGGCAACCCCCCCAATCACGATGTTTTGCGTGGAGGTTCGCTTAAGCCAGATGGTGTAGACGAAGACGTAGAACAGACAGGCCGCCACCGCCAATACTGCTGAGAGGAGGTTGACGAACGCCCAGAGAAAGAAGAAGGCGATGATCTCCAATCCAATGGCGAAGATTAGCCCCTCCCTCGGCTGAATCTCGCCCGTGACCAGTGGCCGACCCTTCGTTCGCTCCATCTTGGCGTCAATATCACGATCGACATACATGTTGATGGCATTCGCCCCACCAGCAGACATTGTCCCACCAATCACGGTGGCCACCATGAGCCAGATAGATGGCAGGCCCCGCTCCGCCAATACCATTGTGGGAACGGTGCTCACCAAGAGCAGCTCAATAATACGCGGTTTCGTAAGCGCGACGAAGGCTCGCAAACGCGATCGGGTCGGAGAAACAGTTAGCACCACACCCCGCAGCGTAGCGACCAAAGTTAACCCGCGACCCGTACTCCAAACCAGAATCTGATTTCAGGGCCGATGTCACCTCGAGTTTTTCGCCCGTTTGGCCTCACCGAGGCCTAGCGTTTAGGTGCATGAAGCGCATCTCGGCGACTCGATACCAGCAGGTCGTCACCCTGGCTGGTGCCTTTCTGGTCCTGATCGTTCTCAGTGGGGCTGCGGTTCGCCTGACCCAAAGCGGCCTCGGCTGCGATGACTGGCCCAAGTGCACCAAGGAATCGCTCGTCCCCGAGTGGGCCTTCCACGAGTGGGTCGAATTTGGAAACCGTCTCATTTCAGGGGTCATTGGCGTCATCGTTATTGCCGCAGCGCTGGGAGCCTACTTTCGAGTTCCCAGGCGAGTGGATCTCTATCCCTGGGCGTGGGGCCTGGTTGCTGGCGTGATCGGCCAGATCCTTCTTGGAGGAGCAACGGTACTCGTCGGACTTCACCCGATCTTCGTCAGTCTCCACTTCCTCCTCTCCATTGTTTTGTTGTGGAATGTCATCATCTTATGGGTCAAGGCCAAGCATCAGCCCCAGCCAAAGCCCGTGGCAACCCATCCAAAGCAGGTCATAAGTCTCAGCCGGGTCTTGGTGGGGTCCGCCACTCTTGTCCTGATACTCGGGACTCTCGTTACGGGAACCGGGCCAAACAGTGGCGACGCAAGTGCACCACGTTTCTCCTTCGACCTCCAATTCATTGCTCGAGTCCACAGTGCATCCGCCTGGATCCTGGTGGGCTTGATTGTTGCCCTTTCCCTGCAATTTCGCCGAACAAGCAACAAGCTCATCCAGACTCTTTTAGCCCTCACTCTTGCTCAGGGCGCCATCGGCTACATCCAGTATGCTCTTGGGGTACCAGCGGGTCTGGTTGAACTCCACGTTGCCGGTTCCCTAGCAGTCTGGTGCGTGGCTCTATGGTTCCACCTTTCCCTCTTCCAGCGAGTTCGAGAGCCACGAGTTACCTGATGAGCGGACCTGCACCAACTCCAATGGAAGTCCAACTTCCCGAAAGCGATGTTCTCGTCGAAGAAGATCGTCCCTGGGCGGTGATAGTTTGGAACGACCCAATCAACTTGATGAGCTATGTCAGCTTCGTGTTCCGCAAACTCTTCGGATACGGTCAGGCCAAGGCCGATCGACTTATGCGAGACGTTCATGAGAAGGGTCGGGCCAACGTTGTGTCCGGCACTCGAAGCGAGTGCGAACGCCATGTTCATCGACTCCATGGCCACGGGCTCTGGGCCACCCTGGAGCACGATGACTAAAGAACCCAGGACAAAGGCGATCATGAGGAAGCGAAAGGCAACATGTTTCTTGGTTCATTGATCGTTCCCAAGGGTCACGGAACCTACAAGATTCGTCTAGCGAAGAACATCATCGAACTCATCGTCCGCCTAGCCGAAGACCTCGACTCAATCTTGGACCAGGACGCCCCCATCCTCACTCGCCTTTTTCCCACGGCCTACGCTGATAACCCTGAGATGGACGCGGGCTATCAGATTCTCGCCCGCGACCAGTTGGTCGATCAACGCCGAGAGGCAATCGATATTGTTCGCTCGACGGCGGAGAACTCGATCCTGAACGAAGAAGAGTTGGCTGCTTGGATGCGGGTAGTCAACGACCTGCGCCTTGTCATTGGCACGAGGCTCGACGTTAGCGAGGATGACCACGAATTGGACGAGAACGATCCAGATGCCGAACTAATGCAGGTCTACCACCTCCTCGGGGTTGTGCTTTCCGACATCGTCGAAGCAATGACCTCCAACCTGCCACTCAATCTCGAAGACGGCGCCTAGCTCAAAGACGACGCCAGGTTGGTGGCTATAGCCACCTGGCCTGAGAGTTATGAGGCCGGATAGTAGTAGATTCCGGCTGTTCCGGGCCCAGTCTGAGCCGCAATGGAGGGACCGACTCGATAGTGGATCATGTCAACCACAAGCGGGTTGGCCCCAAGCAATGCATCAAGCTGGTGACTCATCGGCTCCATCTGCGGCCCAGCGAGCGAGGAGGCGACACAAATCGGCACCTGGGACCGAAGGGCCCGCTTGGCCATACAGGCGGCTGCTTCGGAGATGCCGTGAACCGTGTCAACAACCTCAATCCGGCCACCTCCGGACCAAAGGACCATGATCGGTTCAGATTCACCTGCCGCTTGGCCAAGGCGATCCGAATCCATCCCGGGAGATCCACCGAGCCCAACTTCGTGAAATCGGCCCGACTCCTTGGCCAGATCGAGTCCCTGCAAAACGAACACGGTCTCTACCTTGGCCGCCATGGCGAGCGCCGCCGCCTTCGCCTCGGCGATAGAACCCCCAGCAGCAAGAACCTTCGAGGCGTCAAGCAGACAATAGGAGACACCAAAAGACGCCACTCCGGTATCGACAACCTGGAAGGGAATGGAGGTCTGGGAAGCAGCGAGCCTGGCGCTTTGCACCGTGCCCGAGTAGGCAGAACCAACAAAGATGCCAAGCACCGAACTCGAACCCAATGAAGCGGCCCGCTCGACCGCGGCAACGAACATCCCCGGTGCTGGCTGGGCCGTCGACAATTGGGAGCCTTCCCCATAGCGGGCATAGAACGCATCGGCATCAAGGTCCACGCCCTCCTGGTAATCGACACCATCCAGAGTGATCGTCACCGGAACAATGTCAACCTCATGGCGTCGGGCAAGTTCCTTGGTCAGTTGGGCGGAGGAATCGGTCACCAGTCGAACCTCACTATCCGAAACAATCTCGGGCACAGTCAACCAACCCGCTCAATCATTCTCATATTCCAATCCCAGTTCTCCAACCCATTCCTCACCGGCGTTCGGACCAGAACCTCCCCAGAATCGTGACCGTGGAGACGAGGGCACCGAAAGGGAGCGCAGCCGTTGGCTCCGGACCCCACAGGTTCGAAAGGTTCTTCTTCCACCACAAGAGCCCGAACCCAATCCACGCCATCGAAGCAATCCCTGTTGCTGCGAACGACCGACTTTTCCAACGAGGTGAGGCGACCGTAGCCAGGGCAACAGCAATGTCAATCGGAAAGAAGGCAGGAAAAGTCGCGAGCACCTGGCCGACACCGGTGGCGACACCCTTTCCTCCACGAAAGCCAGACCAAACCGGATAACAATGGCCGACAACCGCACTAGTCGCTGCGATTTGAGCCGCCAGCGGCCCATGCTGTCTCCCTCCGATATGCCGGCCGAGGCTGGCGGCGAGTGCCCCCTTTGTTATATCTGCCACCAGCACCCCAAGACCGAACTTCGGACCCAGTTCGGCGGCGGCATTGCTAGCACCAGGATTACCGCTGCCAACGTCTCGCAAATCCGGCCCGCCAGCGAGAGCGGCGGCAATGTCCGCGCTTGGCACACTTCCAAGCAAGTAGCCAGCAAGAGCACTTGAGGCGATATCTCCCAGTCGCACCCCCTGACCGTAGCCAACCTGGGACTGCGCCAGCAGCCATCCGGCCCTCATTGGGTGAGAAGGATGTTTCAGCTCGGATCGCATCTGGAGAGCTAGGGGTGGTGCTTTGTACGCCTCGTGCTACATTGATGCAGCCTTGCGGGGCAAGAGCCTCCATCGCCACCGAGCCCCCATCGTTCAGTGGCCTAGGACACTGCCCTTTCACGGCAGGAACACGGGTTCGAATCCCGTTGGGGGTACCACAGCCTTTGATTTTCTCCGAAAATCGAAGGTCACGAATACGACCAATCTTGTCGAATGGGACCGGGGTGTCAACACCCTGATCCCGCAAGACAAACTGGTCCCGTAGTGCAGTCTGGAGTGCACGCCGCCCTGTCAAGGCGGAGGTCGCGAGTTCAAATCTCGTCGGGACCGCGGGAACCCTTCGGGTTCCTTAAAGAAATTCGCTCGGCGAATCTCTTTGAAAGCAAACGGGAACCCTTCGGGTTCCTTAAAACAAGCGGGAACCCTTCGGGTTCAACAAGACGGGTTCTCGGTTATTGGTCGGGTAGCTCAGTTGGCAGAGCGGCCGCCTGAAAAGCGGTAGGTCACCGGATCGACGCCGGTCCCGACCACCAACATTCCGGGTGTGCCCAGCAACTAGCTTGCTGGGCACAACTCGCGTTTGCCAGCATTGCGCACCGCTTTACCAGGTTGAACTGGCATTTCGGCTGATTGCCGGACACTACAAAAGGTGCTTCACTGCTCCACTATGACACCGCCGCAAACATCAGAAATGACGAGCGCCCACAAGGCCGCTCTTGCCGAAGGAAGACGACAGGGAAGAGCAGTTCGCTCATATCTTGAAGCCCTCGACGCCCACAAGCCGAAACGGGGGCGAAAACGCACGCCCGACTCCGTGGCCAAGCGCCTCAGACAGGTAGAAGTCGAATTCAAGACCGCCGATCCACTAAAGAAGTTGCAACTCACTCAAGAGCGCATCGATCTGGAGCAGGAACTAAGCCAGATGGACGACGGTAACGAACTGATCCAACTAGAACAGCAGTTCATCCTGGTGGCCAAGGGATACGCAGAACGCAAAGGCATCTCCTACGCCGCCTTCCGCGAACTCGGCGTTGCAGCTTCCACTCTCAAAAAGGCTGGCATTTCTCGTTCCCGTTAGGGAGCGATACTCCACTAGCGATACTCCACTAGCGATACAGCCACTACAGAATCTCACCGCCCCGATACGCGGCGGCGGTGGGGTTCGAGGCTACGAGCCCTTCTACTCGACGAGTGAAGCTCACAATCTGCTTCCCAACCGTTCCCAACAGTGCCGTTGGGTCCGCAATAAGGTCCTCCAGATCGGTGAACTCCCCCGGAAATCGCTTGTCCTCACCTAGCCGACGCAGGAGTTCTTGTCCGTCGGCCAGTCCCTCGCGCATCAACAAGGCCGTCGCCACTGCGTGCTCTTTGACGATTTCATGGGCCACCTCACGACCGATTCCAGCCGAGACTGCGTTCATTAAAAGGGTGGTCGTAGCCAAGAAGGGCAGATAGCGGTCAAGTTCCTCGGAAACAATTTTGGGGAATACACCAAACCCGCTCAGCACAGCCAATGTGGTCTCAAAAACCCCATCCAGGGCGAAGAAGGCATCCGGAATAACAACCCGCCGTACCACCGAGCACGACACATCGCCTTCCAACCACTGATCGCCAGATAACCCTGCAGACATGGCGACATGGCCCTTCAGAACAACCGAAAGTCCGCCGATCCGCTCACAGCTGCGAGTGTTCATTTTGTGTGGCATCGCCGATGACCCCACCTGCCCTGAACGGAAGCCCTCAGTGACAAGGTCGTGACCAGCCATCAACCGAATGAGAAGGGCCAGATTGGCCGGACCGGCTGCCAGTTGAGCCAAAATCGAGATCATGGAAAAATCCAACGAACGCGGATATACCTGACCAACGGCGGTCAAAACTAGGGGGATGCCTAGGTCCGCCGCCAACCGCTGTTCCAGTTCAGCCACCTTGTCTTGACTGCCCAGCAGGAACAGAAGATCTTGTTGGGACCCAACCGGGCCCTTCAGCCCACGCAGGGGGAACCGGGCCCGAAAATCGGAAAGATTCTCCACGGCCAAGGCCAACTCCTCACCAAACTGAGCGAACCGTTTGCCAATTGTGGTTGGCTGTGCGGCCACATTATGCGTTCGACCAACGACAACGACATCGGCGTAGGTTGTGGCCAGTTCGGCGATTCTGGCCAAAAC
The DNA here is from genome assembly GCA_024276425.1 of Actinomycetes bacterium. GTDB lineage: Bacteria > Actinomycetota > Acidimicrobiia > Acidimicrobiales > SZUA-35 > JAJRQY01. The sequence goes on from JAJRXF010000185.1 coordinate 15,580, forward strand.
GGCTACCGCCTTCGTCTCGATTAGTTCGAGGGCCTTCCAACTCAGAAGTTGCTCAACGTTCTCGGTGGCGTCTCGCGACGTTAGGCCTTTGTGAAGATGCTCATGCCCGGCAAGCGCACAGAACTCATCGAGGCGAGCCTTAACATCGTGACGTGTCTCAAGCTCGCGACGACGAATTGCGGCTAGGTCAATGTCCTCCACCACTGCCTCGTAGTCCTCGATGACGCCATCTGGCACGGCTAGTCCGAGGTCGGTCTGAGCCCTCAGTACGGCGAGCCAGAATCTTCTCTCCGTTCGGACACGATTGACCGGATCAAACAGTTCGACCATGGCCGAACTGGCATAGCGATCGGCCAAGACATTGGGTATGGACACCACACTTCTCCAACTCATCAACGGATTTGCTCAAGCAACTCGGTCGAGCTTCCGATCTTCACTAAACAGTCTGCCGAGAAAAGGACCTGAGGAGGTCATTGCTGTGAACGGACGCTGCGACAACGACCCTCTAGACATCGCAGACGAGATCTGCGGTATTTGCGGAGGGGAGTTCTGCCATGGCTGTGTGATCAAAACCCGGATAAGCAATGCCAAACTCGTCTGCAAGACTTGCGCCTTAGACCACAGTGGACTCCGTTCCGGAGACAAAAGGTCAGTGGCCAGTCGGAACCGGATCCGTCGTGCCAAGCGCGAACTGACAGCATCGACCCTTTCCTCGAGTTCCCCATCGGGTTTCACCTACTTCGACGACCCTGGCTCGGAGTTCGAATTCGACCCCGAACGGGCTGCTATTGACCTCAAGGCTGAAAATTCGAAAACTCACGATCTCCCAGAACAGGCTGGCGACTCCGTCTCGGACAAGGCTTCCAATCCGGGACGAAGGCTGCTACGTCTCGGACGCCTGACTGGCCGCAGAAAGGGCGACAACCAATCTGGCCAGACCACCAAATCCCAACTCGAAGAGTCGGCCACCAGCACCAGCCACCTTGCTTCCTCCGATGAGGATCCTCAGCTCAGCCCCAGCTCGGCGGTTGAAAATGTTGACCCATCTCCCACCGAGGCTTCCTCACATCCTTCTACCACACATCCTTCTGCCACGCCCAAGGTCGAAGAGGTCGAAGAGGTCGAAGAGCAACTACCCCCACCACCGGTCGCAGAGTCACCAACCCCGTCGGCAACTGACCTGCTAACCAAGTTGAAAGAAACGGGAGGCGCTACCACCGGACAGCCCCAAACACGCCCCGCTGAACCCGTCCATGTCGACCTGAACGACTCACCATTTGCGACAGGATTCGAACCAGTCTCGGTTCCGACCAATGCTGACCCCAATGTCAACCCCCCACCCTCGACTCGTCCTCAACCGGCGGAACCAATCAGTCCTGGCCACGGTCCTACTGATCTATCAGCCAGCCCATTTGGTGACCCCTTCACCAGCCCCACTCCTATTGGTGCCACACGTGAGCACACCGCGTCGACCCTGCAGGGAGACTCCGGGCCGGCGGGCGAAATGCGAGGCGCCCCAAGCCTCGACCCCAGCCGGGCCGATACCGATGTCGATGGGAACTGGATACCACCCATTCTTCGGGGCATGGCACCAGTGGTGGAGCGTGAGAACAATTCACTTCCACGCCGTCGATCCGGTGACGCATAGCCTCTAGCCCCAACTCAGGACCAATGGATGTACTGGGCTCGACCAGGACCGGTGGAAACTAACGTAATCGGAACACCGATTTGTTCTTCGACGAGCCGGAGATAGGCCGTTGCCTTCGGTGGGAGATGCCCTGGTTCGGTAGCGGAAGACAGATCGGTCTTCCAACCGGGCATCTCCTTGTAGATAGGTTTCGCCTTATGAACCTCGGACTGGTGATAGGGGAGTTTTTCAACTCGTTCACCGTCGATCTCATAGGCAACACAAATCTTTACTGTGTCGAATGTGTCCATGACATCAAGCTTTGTGATGGCCACTTCGGTCAGACTGTTGATTCGTACCGCGTGACGCATCATGACCGCATCAAACCATCCGGGTCGGCGACGACGGCCGGTGTTCGTACCGAACTCCCGCCCAATCTCAACCATCTTGTCCCCATAGTCATCCAAGAGCTCCGTCGGAAACGGGCCAGCCCCAACCCGAGTGATGTAGGCCTTCGCAATGCCAAGAATTCGGTCAACATCTCTGGGGCCAATGCCAGCTCCGGGACAGGCGCCTCCGGCAGTCGGGTTCGACGAGGTCACGAAGGGGTAAGTGCCGTGATCAATATCCAAGAAGGTGGCCTGGGCACCCTCAAAAAGGATGTGTTGATCCGCATCAAGAGCATCGTGGATAGCATTTACCGTATCCGCGATATGTGGCTTGATCCCTTCCAGGCACTGATCGAGGACCCTGTCAGCCAGTTGGTCTGGGTCGACTGGCAGACGATTGAAAACCTTGGTTAACACCTTGTTTGTATGGGCAAGTGAGCCGTGCAGTTTCTCTCTGAAGATGTCCTCATCCAACAAATCCTGCACGCGAATTCCCAGCCTCATTGCCTTGTCGGCGTAGGCCGGGCCAATCCCGCGCTTCGTGGTTCCGAGCTTGTTTTTCCCAAGGTGACGCTCGTGAAGGGCATCGAGTTCTTGGTGATAGGGCAAGATCAGGTGGGCGTTGCCCGAGAGTAGGAGACCGGAGACGTCGACCCCCCGCTTGTCCAGCATGGCCATCTCTTCTAATAGGACGAAGGGATCAACCACCACTCCGTTTCCAATGACCGGAGTGATGTGGTCATAAAGCACGCCACTTGGCACAAGCTGGAGCTTGAACGTCTCGCCGTCAACAACCAGGGTGTGGCCCGCATTGTGGCCCCCTTGGTAGCGGACGACCATCGACATCTCTTTGGCGAGGAGATCGGTGAACTTGCCCTTCCCCTCATCGCCCCATTGGGTTCCGACGACAATTGTTGCTGGCACGGGCGACAACCCTATCGTTCACCCAGCTAACTAAAGCTGAACTCTCTTCACCGAGGGCGGACGTTGGGCGAGGCACCCAGCGCCTCAGGTTCTGATCTCCAACTCGCCATCAGCGGAGGTGTCAACAATTAGCTTGCCGCCATCACCTAGCTCCCCATCCAGAATAAGCAAAGCGGCCTGATCGGCGACCTCGGACTGGATCACTCGCTTGAGGGGCCGAGCACCAAAGGCCGGGTCATAGCCAAGGGCTGCCAGTTTGGCTTTGGCCGAGTCGGTCACTTCGACTGAGATATGCCGATCAGCGAGGCGCTTGTCCAGAATTGTTAGCTGGATGTCGACAATCTTGATGAGGTCCTCTTTTGTGAGTTCAGAGAAGCGAACGATGTCATCGACTCGGTTGATGAACTCGGGCCGGAAGAAATCCTTCGGGTCACCCTGCAGGTTCGATGTCATGATCAGCACAACATTGCTGAAATCGACGGTTCGACCCTGACCGTCAGTTAAGCGGCCATCGTCGAGTAGTTGTAGCAAGACATTGAACACATCGGGATGAGCCTTCTCCACTTCGTCCAACAGAACTACGGCGTAGGGCCTCCGTCGAACCGCCTCGGTGAGCTGGCCTCCCTGGTCATATCCGACATAGCCGGGAGGGGCACCGATAAGCCGACTGACCGAATGCTTCTCCATGTATTCACTCATGTCGATGCGGGTCATGGCCCGTTCATCATCGAAGAGGAACTCGGTCAACGCACGTGCAAGTTCGGTCTTCCCCACACCGGTTGGGCCGAGGAATAGGAAGCTGCCAATTGGCTGACCAGGGTCGGACAGTCCAGCCCGACTACGCCTGATAGCACTGGCTACGGCCTTGACTGGTTCGTCCTGACCAACAACTCGCCGGTGCAGTTGCTCTTCGAGCCGAAGCAGCTTGCGCGATTCGGACTCCATCAAGCGGCTAACCGGTACTCCCGTCCAGCGGCTAACCACCTCGGCGACGTCTTCCTCATCGACCTCTTCCTTGAGCATGGTGACATCGGCTTGGAGATTCGCGAGGGCCTGTGTGGCCTCGGCAATCTCACTTTCGATCTTTGGCAAAAGGCTGTAGCGCATCTCCGCGGCCTTTTCCAGATCAGGCTCTCGCTCCATGTCCCGGTGAAGCAGTTCGCGCTCCTCCTTGAGCTGGCGGATGCGGTGGATGGCGTCCTTCTCATTCTGCCAATGAGCCTTCATGGCCTGGGACTTTTCTTTCAGTTCGGCCAAATCGCTATCTAATTCACCCAAGCGTTCGATCGAGTCAAGATCACTCTCTTTAGCCAGCGCGAGTCGTTCCATTTCCAGTTGGCGAATTCGCCGCTCGACCACATCAATTTCGGTTGGGAGCGAGTCGATTTCGATTCGAAGCTTAGAAGCTGACTCGTCAATTAGATCGATCGCTTTATCGGGAAGAAATCGGCCGGTGAGGTACCGGTCGGAAAGTCTGGCCGCGGCGATGAGCGCAGCATCTTGAATACGAACACCGTGGTGAACTTCATAACGTTCTTTTAGGCCTCGCAGAATGGCAATGGAATCCTCCACGGAGGGCTCCCCAACGAATACCTGCTGGAACCGACGTTCAAGGGCTGCGTCCTTCTCGATGTGCTTGCGGAACTCATCCAAGGTGGTGGCGCCAACCATCCGGAGTTCACCACGGGCGAGCATTGGCTTCAGCATGTTGGAGGCATCCATGGCCGATTCGCCACTGGCACCGGCTCCGACAACAGTGTGCATCTCATCGATGAAGGTGATGATCTCACCCTGGGAATCAGTGATTTCCTTCAGGACCGCTTTGAGACGCTCTTCGAACTCGCCGCGATACTTCGCCCCGGCCAACATGGAGGAGATGTCGAGCGAGATCACTCGGCGATTGCGAAGGCTCTCGGGAACATCTCCCTCAACAATACGTTGGGCTAGCCCCTCCACGATTGCCGTCTTGCCAACGCCTGGCTCGCCAATAAGAACCGGGTTGTTCTTGCTTCGCCTGCTCAGAACCTGGATCACGCGACGAATTTCCTCATCGCGACCGATCACCGGGTCGAGCTTCCCCGACCTGGCGTCCTCCGTGAGGTCACGGCCATACTTCTCTAACGCCTGAAACTGGTCTTCGGGGGTTTGACTGGTAACACGATGAGAGCCGCGGACTTGGCGGAGTGCCTCAAGTAGTTCGTCCCGCCTCAAATCCAGCCGCTGGGCGGTCTTGCCCCCGGGATCGGGGTTGGCTAGACCAAGCAAAAGGTGTTCGGTCGAGAGGAAATCGTCGCCCAGTTCGGACCGGACCGAGTCAGCGTCTTCAAGAACTCGCCGAGTCTGTTTGGAGAGCTGGGAGTCTCCCCCGTAGGCCTTGGCTAGCTTGGCCAACTCGGCCTCAGTTTCGTTTTTGAGGGTCGATGGCTGACGGCCAACCTTGGTCAGCAACGGAAGGACGACGCCTTCGGCCTGGCCAAGAAGAGCGGCGAGCAGATGGTCGGGAGTGACCTCGGGATTGGAATTGGCCTTGGCCGATTCGATGGCCGCGGTCACGGCCTCTTGAGTTTTGATGGTCCAGCGGTTGGTATCGAGTGCCATGGGAGAGCTCCTCACATTCTCAGAGATTCTGAGCGCCCTAGCTGATCGGTAGCCCGGTGCTAGCGGCGCTTCTTGTAAACCGTCACCGCTTTGGTGACGGGGACGATTTCTCGTCGGTGTTGACGGTGGGCTTCCTCCACTGCCTCCTTGGCAGCGATACGAAGCGTGGATACGGCTTGTTTGGCTTCAGCCAATTCGTTTTCTAACGCCAGGACCCGTTTGACCCCGGCAAGGTTGAGCCCCTCTTCTGTGAGCTCCAGGATTCGTCGCAGCTTCGCCAGGTCCGCATCGCTGTACCGGCGCGAACCGCCGCCAGTACGAGCCGGGCAAAGCAAACCCTTTCGTTCGTAAATCCGTAGGGTCTGGGGATGCACGCCCGCGATCTCTGCCGCCACGGAGATCACATAGACGGCGTGACTCGGTGACTTGGGTTCCATTAGCCAGCCTCGGTGCTTTCACGAGAGGAATTGTCGCTTGAATTCGATGGGCTCGGTCGACCAAAAGCCTGATCGAGGGCTTCGATTGCCTCTCGTTGCTCATCGTTCAGTGATGTCGGAACGGTGATGTCGATGGTCACCAATAGGTCGCCGGTCTTGGACTTGGACTGAACTCCACGTCCCTTGACCCGGAATGTTTTACCACAATGAGTCCCAGCCGGAATCTTCAACGTGACGGTGCTTCCATCGATCGTGGGAGCCTTTACCTTGGCCCCCAATGTTGCCTGAGCAAACGAGACGGGGACCGTCACGGTCAGATTAGACCCCTTGCGTCCAAAGACCTTATGCGGAGCAACGTCGATCGTCACGTAAAGGTCTCCAGCTGGCCCACCGTCACGCCCGGGGCCGCCACGCCCCTTCAGTTTGATCTTCTGCCCATTCTTTACCCCAGGCGGCACCCGCAACTTGACCAGCCTGGTCTTGCGTTCCAGACCACTGCCCTGGCAGCTTGGGCATTTGTCGGTGATTACTTTGCCCCTGCCCCCACATTGTGGACAGGGCTGGCTGAAGGAGAACATGCCCTGGTTGTCATCGAGTACGCCTCTTCCCGCACATCGCGAGCAGGTGACTGGCGTCGTTCCTGGTTTGGAGCCAGAGCCCCCGCAGGTACTGCAGGGTGCGTCGGAAATGAGATGAACCGAGGTCGTGACGCCCTTGACCGCGTCATCAAAACTCAAGTGAAGGCTTGACTCGAGATCATTTCCTTTGGTTGGAGCGGTCGCCCGCTGGGCCCCCGTCCCTGAGCGACCACGACCAAAGACTCCCCCAAACAGGTCACCAAGGTCGATATTGTCAAAGTTGATTGTGCGACCAGCACCACCTTGGCCGGGAGTGAAACCTCCAAAACCTCCGGCTGCCGGTCCAAGTCGACGCAATTCGTCGTACTCCTGACGCTTTTCGGTATCACCAATGACGTCGTAGGCAGCAGATATATTCTTGAACTTCTCCTCGGCCTTGGAGTCTCCGGCATTGGCATCGGGATGATACTTGCGGGCGAGTTTTCGATACTTTTTCGTGATCTCCTTCTCGTTCGCATCCTTGGAGACGCCGAGGACCTTGTAGAAGTCTTTGTCAATCCAATCACTTTGTGACATGTTCACCTCCCTAGCGGAGTCGTTGTTTAGTTCTTACCCTCTGGTCTTGACCATGGCTGGTCGGATCACATGACCTTTCCATCCATATCCAACACGAAGAACTTCGACCACCGCCGGGCCACCGTCCTCCTCGCCGTCTTCGTGCAGTACCGCTTCGTGCTCCTCAGGGTTGAAGGGAGCGCCAACCGGATCAAGGAGTTCCAAACCCTGCCGAGTGAGGGCCTCCACGAGAGAGGTGTGAACGAGAGCTACGTCTTCAGATCCGTTGGCTATAGCCATGTCACAGGCGTCGAGGACCGGAAGCAGTTCGCTTACCAAGGAATCGTTGGCGCGGGCCCGGTTGTCGGCTTCTCGTTTGGCCACGGCCTTCTTGTAGTTTTCGAACTCTGCCTGCAAGCGCCGCAATCCATCCAAGTATTCGTCGCGCTCCTGACTGACCCTCTCAAGATCAAAGACCAAATCTTCGACGCTGGCGGGGTCATCTTCCCCTTGCCGACTACTGGCACGGGCGAGCAGTTCGTCTTCGTCCAACGCATCGACCAATTCACCCTCAAGAACATCCATCTCGGCGTTGTCCTCCGGGACCGAGCCAGGAGTCGTTGACTCTGCTGGCTCGACTACCGGTTCGGATGATGGTGACCGATCCGAATCACCGGAGGGGACATCGCTCACTCGGAGTCCTCGTCTTCTTCAATGATCTCGGCGTCGACAACCTCGTCGTCATCGGGGGCGGCGGCTGCTTCACCAGCTCCGCCGTCTGCTTGGGCTGCCGCCTGCTCGTACAGCTTCGTGCTAATGACTTGGGTTGCCGACATTAGAGCATCGGTCTTGTCTTTCATGCCATCGAAGTCATCTTCGCCAATGACGGCCTTCAGTTCCTCGAGGGCGTCCTCGACTGGCTTCTTCTCGTCATCGCTCAGAGACTCGCCCTGCTCACGCAGGAGCTTTTCGGTGTTGTAGACCAAGCTGTCGGCATGGTTGCGAACCTCCGCCTCTTCCAAACGCTTAGCATCTTCCTCCGCGTGAGCTTCGGCGTCCTTGATCATCTGGTCGATGTCGTCCTTGGAGAGTTTTGACTCGCCAGTGATAGTGATAGCTGTCTCTTTCTGGGTGGCAAGATCCTTAGCGCTCACGTGCACAATGCCGTTGGCATCGATGTCGAAGGTGACTTCGATCTGGGGCACGCCGCGTGGCGCCGGCGGCAGTTCGCTGAGTTGGAACTTGCCAAGCGTCTTGTTGTAGGCCGACATCTCTCGTTCGCCCTGCAGCACGTGAATCTCAACGGAGGGTTGGTTGTCATCTGCGGTGGTGAACGTCTCTGTGCGCCGGGTTGGGATGGTGGTGTTGCGATCAATCAGCTTGTGCATCACCGAACCCTTCGTCTCGATGCCCAAGCTGAGGGGAGTAACGTCGAGTAGAAGAATGTCCTTGACGTCTCCCTTGAGAACACCAGCCTGAACCGCGGCTCCAACGGCAACAACCTCGTCGGGGTTCACCGACTTGTTGGCTTCCTTGCCCGTCATGGATTCGACCAGTTCGGTCACGGCAGGCATGCGGGTAGAGCCACCGACCATGACAATATGGTCAATGTCGGCGTACTTGAGCCCGGCATCCTTGATGGCGGCCTCAACCGGCTTGCGTACTCGTGCCAGCAGATCTGCAGTCAGGTCCTGAAACTTGGCCCGCGTAAGGCTGAGTTCGAGGTGCAGGGGGCCTTCGGCGGTGGCAGTGACGAAGGGAAGGTTGATCGAGGTCGACTGAGTGGTGGACAGTTCGATCTTGGCCTTCTCGGCCGCTTCCTTGAGTCGCTGAGCGGCCATCTTGTCGGCACCAAGGTCAACGCCATGGGCGTTCTTGAACTCGGTCACCATCCAGTCAATAACTGCCTCATCCCAGTCGTCTCCACCAAGGTGGGTGTCACCAGAGGTCGACTTGACTTCAAACACGCCGTCGCCAATTTCCAGCACGGACACATCAAAAGTGCCGCCGCCAAGGTCAAAGACCAAGATTGTTTGGTCCTCGCCCTCCTTATCAAGGCCATAGGCCAGAGCGGCCGCGGTTGGCTCGTTGATGATGCGCAAAACCTCAAGGCCAGCAATGGCGCCCGCTTCTTTGGTGGCGGTGCGCTGAGCGTCATCAAAGTAGGCGGGAACGGTGATAACGGCCTGGGTGACTGTGTCACCAAGGTAGGACTCAGCGTCGCGCTTTAATTTCATCAGAATTCGGGCGCTGATCTCCTGGGAGTTGTACTTCTTGCCGTCAATGTCAGTTTTCCAACTGGTTCCAATATGACGCTTGACCGAGCGAATAGTGCGATCGGGGTTGGTGATGGCCTGACGCTTTGCCACCTCGCCAACGAGAACTTCTGCATCATCCTTGGAGAAAGCAACCACCGATGGGGTGGTGCGTGCACCTTCGGAGTTGGGGATAACGACGGGTTCGCCTGCTTCGAGAACGGCTACGACGGAGTTAGTGGTTCCGAGGTCGATGCCTACTGCCTTTGCCATGGAATCTCCTTGAGATCTGAGTTTCGTGGGGGTTGTGGAGGGGGTCGTTCCTACGAACCCCCTGAACGTAGCCTGTCTATCGGCCAACTGAGGACAATAGTAACAACCTAAGTGTCTCATTGTCAACTTTATTGAGGCGATCAATAGTAACATCTGTCACACGGTGCCTCATTACCGCCACAAGTCCGCCCCTCTCTCATCCCTCAATCCACGCCTGCCGGTTGTCGGCTACGAATCGGGAGAAGACCTGCTATCAGTCGAGACAGCCGGATACAGCAAGGTCGGCAATCTTCGTGTCACACTCGCCGATCTCGGACCCTAAACAGGGCAGCAAGTGTCGGACAAGATCGCCGACGCCCAGTTCTGCGCCCATCGCTTCAAATAGTCCCGGTTGAACTTCCAACCGAGGGCCAACACTCAGACTGCGTCTGGACCAACCTCACCGGTACGGATTCGAATCATGGTGCCGACCGGGGTGACCCAAATCTTGCCATCACCAATCTTGCCCGTTTGGGCGGCGCCGCCGATTGCCTCGGTGACCTTAACCACATCGTCGTCGTCGACAACGATCTCGATCTTGGCCTTTGGCACAAAGTCCACCCGATACTCGGCCCCGCGGTAGGTCTCCGTGTGGCCACCCTGACGACCGAAGCCTTTAACTTCAGAGATCGTCATGCCTTGGATTCCGACACCCCGAAGGGCCTCTTTCACCTCGTCCAGCATGTGGGGTTTGATGACTGCTGTTACTAGTTGCATTGTTTGTTCCCTTGGACGACCGGATCAGATTGACGTCGTTGTCAATAGGTCCGGCCCGTATCCTGGCGCACCGTGTTCGGACATGTCGAGACCAGCTCGCTCATCTTCCTCGCTCACACGAAGAAGCCCGGCTGCTTTCAAACCAGCAAAGAGCGCACCGGCGGAAACTGTAACGAATCCAGCGATGGCCAACATCCCAATCACCTGAATTCCTAGCAAGTCGAATCCGCCGCCGTACAACAAGCCCGCGCTTTGAGCAGCTCCATTAACCGGACTCGTGGTTGCAAATAAGCCTGTGGCCAGCAATCCCCAACCTCCACCAACAGCGTGGACCGAGAAGGCGCCCACTGGATCATCAATTCCTTTTCGTTCAATGGCTAGGACTGACATTACCACGATGACCCCGGCTACTCCCCCGGTCAGGAGTGTTCCGAGTACCGAGACCTCACCAATGCCAGAACAAATGGCAACCAATCCGGCCAGCAAGCCATTGCCAGCCATTGACACATCTGGCTTACCCATCACCACCCACGAGGTCGTCATGGCACTCAAAGCCCCGATACAAGCCGCCAGGGCTGTCAGCACGGCAAGAATCGGAACGGCCATGTCGGCCTGGAGTTGGGAGCCAGGATTGAAACCAAACCAGCCAATGAAGAGAATAAAGACACCGGTGATTGCTAGAGGGATGCTGTGCCCAGGCATGGCCCGGGGTTCGCCTCCGGGAGTGTATTTACCAATCCGTGGGCCAATGATGACCGCACCCATCAGCGCCGCAACGCCCCCGGTGAGGTGAACAAGTCCGGAGCCAGCGAAATCGATGAACCCGGCCTGGGCCAAGAACCCACCTCCCCATTGCCAACTCACCACGATCGGGTAGATGAAGGCAGTCAAGATGACCGAATAGGCGATGTAGCCGACAAACTTCGTCCGGCCAGCCACGGCGCCGGAAACAATCGTTGCTGCAGTAGCGGCAAAGGCCGCCTGAAACAAGAAGTCGACCGGGACCGCCAATGGATAGAAGTCGGCGGCGGCAACAGCCTCGGGGCTGATATTCACCAAGTAGCCCGAGAACAATCCACGAATACCAAGCCCAGCAGAGCCGACCCATCCATTGAAGTCTCCTGGGTAAGCAATGCCCCACCCCACGAGAGCAAACATCAACACGCCAATGGCAACATCCATCAGATTCTTCATCATGATGTTGGCTGCATTCTTCGCTCGCGTGAGCCCAGCCTCGACAAGTGCGAAGCCCGGCTGCATAAGAAAAACTAGGGCGGCGCTGACGAAAACGAAGATGTTGTCCAAGACCACCATATTCATAGCTCCGGCACCACTGGCCGAAGCCCGGTCATAGTTCTCCGCAATCTCGGTTGCCGTTTGGAGGTACTGCACCTGATGCTCCTGGTTGTTCGTCGGGTAAGGCGAGAGTTGGGGGTCTGCCCTCACCCACTCGCTCACAACGAAGCTAGGAACCGCTCGTTTCGGTTGTGTTTGCCGTTGGTTACGGCTTTGCTTCGGCTAGCTCTCACCAACCAGACCCGGCTGAGAGCTAGTCGAGGAGACGTAGACCATGTGCCGAAACATCACCATCCTCCGTGGGTTGGAGCCAGCAGCAAACCCGCAGGAAATAGAGGCTCATACCTTGCATAGGCAGAAGGGGTGGCCGGCAGGGTCGAGGAAAACGCGCCACTCCTCCGGAGATGGCTGAATGGCCGCCTTGGTCGCACCAATGGCCAGGGCCTCGGTTTCGGCTTGGTCGAGATCCGAGACGTCAAAGTCGAGGTGGGCCTGCTGGGATCGGCCATCGGGCCAATTCGGTGGCTGATAGTTCTCGTCTCGCTGAAACCCAATGTCGCTTCCGGTGGGAGTCTCAAGTCGAACCCACTCCGATGATTCTGACTCCCGTTTGACCTCACCCCCGACCAGACTCTGGTAGAAGCTGACCAGAGCATGAGGGTCCGGACAATCAAGGGCGGCGAGGCTGAAGGTTGCGATCGGCATTGGCCAATACTAGATCCGCCGAGGTGACGGCAGGACCACGATCTCGCCATCGAGCACCCGGACCTGCAATGGAGTCCGAAACACCTCCGATAGTTGATCTTGTCGAAGGACTTCGGCTGGAGTGCCACAATCCACCACGGTTCCCTGCTCGACCAGAACCAGGCGATCGGCGAAGCGCCCAGCCGTGGTGAGGTCATGCATGGCGGCTATAACCGACAGACCATCCTGTTGGCGAAGCTGGTCAACCAACTCCAGAACCGCCATCTGGTGACCGAGGTCCAGCGCACTCGTTGGCTCATCCAGAAGAAGGATTGGTGCTTGTTGGGCCAGTGCCCGGGCCAAGACAACCCGCTGAGCTTCTCCCCCGGAAAGCTCAGAAACCAACCGCTCCGCAAAGCTGGCCAGGTCAAGGCGACGAAGGACCAATCCAACCAGGGATCGGTCCGAGCGCGACTCTCGCGAAAGCCAGCCAAGGTGAGCGGTCCGGCCCAACATGACGTACTCGGTCACCGTCATGCCCGCAGGTAGTATCGGGCTCTGGGGAACCAGGGCCACGTCGGTGGCCGAAGGAACTCTTCCGCCATGAAGGGCCACTGTTCCTTCGTAATGGGTCAACCCGGCAATGGCCCGTAGAAGGGTCGACTTCCCGGCCCCGTTTGGTCCGATAATTCCAAGCCATTCACCCTCCGACAGGTCAAAATCGATCCGGTGCAGGACTTCGCTTTTACCAAAGACAACAGCAACCGAGCGGCAACGCAGGGCCGCCTGGCCGGTAGCCGCCGCGATGACAGTCATAGTGCAGCCCTTCCTCGCCACAGAACCCACCCAAAGAACGGGGCACCGACAAAAGCGGTGATCACCCCGACAGGCAATTCCGATGGAGCAACCAAAGTGCGCGACCCGACGTCGACGAAAGCCAGAAAGGCGGCGCCGACAAGGGCTGACATGGGAACGATAACTCGGTAACTATGGCTGACCAGCAACCGAACGATGTGGGGCACTACCAGTCCGACAAAGGCGATCAGACCACTAACCGAAACGGCGGCCGCCGTAAGAAGTGAGGCCGCACCAATCACGACCAGGCGGACTCTGGCCGGATCCAAACCGAGTGCCCGGGCCTCATCGTCGCCAACCCGAAGAACATCGAGGTGGCGGGCATGCACGACCAAAACGGCTCCGCAAACAACGACGTAGGGGCCAAGGATCCAGACCTGCTCCCAACCACTGGTACCGAGTTGACCAAAAAGCCAGGACAAAACCTCGCGCGAACGAGTCTCGCTGAGTCGCTGCAGTGCGTAGGTTTGGGACGCGGAGAACAGGGCGGCAATGGCAACTCCGGCCAGCAACAGGGTGGCTGGTGAGGACCAAGAGCCACGAGCAACCAGACTGGAGGCGGCGACCGCAGCAATCGAGCCGACGAACGCCGCGGCGGTGACCGCATCAAAGGGACCCCATCCAAGATCGAGTCCGAAGCCAAGGGCAAGAACCGCCCCAAACCCCGCACCAGCCGAAACCCCAAGCAGGTAGGGGTCGGCTAAGGGGTTGCGGAACACACCCTGGTAGGCACCCCCCGACATGCCAAGGGCACCACCGACCAGCAGGCCGAGAACCAGGCGAGGCATGCGAATCTGAAACAAGATTCCGGCCTGTCGGCTGTTCAGAGTCGAATCGATATCAATCAGCGGGACCCGATCAAGCAGAGCGCGAAGGACTCCTCCAACGGGCAGATCAGCCGCCCCGTTGGTTGCGCTAAACACCCCCGCAACCAAAACGGCAGCCACGCCACCAAACAAAGCCAGAACCGGTAATCGAAAGGTCTTGTCAACTACGGCGTCAAGTAACTCAATCGGACCGACAGATACTCTGGGTTGGGCTACCACCTGGGCTTGATCGTCCATGATGGGTTAGGAATTCACCTGAACACCAGACATGGCGGATGCGATGGCCTCGATGAACTGGGGCAGCCTCGGGCCCCATCGGGATGCAATGTCGGCATTGACGACAACCACGTTGCCTTTGGCCACCGCGTCGATCCCGTCCCAACCCGGACGGGCCAAGACGTCCTCAGCCGTGTAGCTCACCTGATCGGTAATGACAATCAACTGGGGATCGGCTTGGACAATGTACTCCTCGGTTAGTTGCGGAAATCCGAACTGATCGGTGTCGGCCTCATCAGCAATATTGACCGCACCCATCGCGGCGTACACCGCCCCGATAAACCCGAAGGAACTGGCCGAGAAGTAGGTGTCATCAAGCTCGTGATAGACCCGAATCGAGGTGTCAGGAGCGGCGGCAAAGGCTTGGTCGATCTCGCTGCGAAGATCGGCAATGGCCTCCGCTGTCTCATCGGCCCGCCCGGCGGCGATTCCGATCTCGGCCATGGTGGCATACCCACCCTCGATATCGGCGGGGGCCGGGCTGACCAAGACGGGGATGTCTAAGGCGCTTAGTGCGGCCACCAGATCATTGGCGTCATTGGCCAGTACCACCAGGTCTGGCGCGAACTCCACAACGGCTTCCACATTGGGATCAAATCCGGACAAGTCGGTGACCGGAGCTTCGGCCGGATAGTAGGAGTAGGTATCAACCGCTACTACCTGATCACCAGCGCCAACGGCAAATAGGATCTCGGTTGCCGTGGGCGAAAGTGACACGATGCGCTCCGGGGGGGATTCCAGCGTCCAGGTTCCTCCCGCGGAGTCAATGGTGAGGGGGAAGTCCGGGTTTGCCAGTTCGGCCTCAGCCGGAACGTCGGTTTCGGAGACCTCCTCAACGCCTTCGCTTTGTGTTGTAGTAGTCGAGTTGGTCGTTGTCGAGCTATCGACGGTTTGATCATCGCTGCCAGAACAGGCCGAAGCAAGCACTCCAAGGCTAAGCGCCAACCCAAACAGCGATCGTTTAGTGAGCATGGTTTGATTCTCCTATCGGTCGAGGAAAAGAAGCCCGATCGACAGAAGTTGCCGGTCAAACCAACCCCAGTCCTCGAGGGTCGTGTTGAATAGCGCAACTCAGGCCTGACCGGACTGCTGGCGCCCCTACTCCAAAGAGCTGGTACCAGATCACCGTTGCGGGACAGTGCCGGATTCTCACCGGACTTCGCCTTCTTGTTGCCCGGCCGACGCTATCCGGTTTGAATCAATACTCATCTTGCTAGCTCAAGAACCTCGGGAACGAATCACCGACCAGCCCCGTTCTGTATCCGGTGCCATAGTTGGTACTACGATCAAAGGCTCTAGCACGAGCACAGAAAAAGAGGGAACCTCTATGGGACTGATGGACAAGCTACGGGGCGAAATTGTCGACATCATTGAATGGATCGATGATTCGAGAACAACACTGGCCTGGCGGTTTCCTCGATACCAGAACGAAATCAAGAACGGCGCGCAGCTCATCGTACGAGAAGGACAGAAGGCAGTCTTTGTTTACCGCGGCTCTCTGGCCGACGAGTTTGAGCCCGGGCACTACGAATTGACCTCGGAGAACCTTCCCCTTCTCTCCACCCTCCAAGGTTGGAAGCATGGCTTCAACAGCCCCTTCCGTGCCGAGGTGTACTTCGTCAATACCCGACCAATCACGGAACTGCGTTGGGGTACTCCGAGTCCGGTTACCATCCGAGATCCCGATTTCAAGATGGTACAGATCCGGGCCAACGGTCTGTGTGTCGTCAAGATCGAGGATCCAAGCATTTTTCTGCGAGAGGTGATCGGCACGGACAGTGCCGTCGAACTGGACGAGATTACCGAACTAATCCGCCGCGTTATTGTGTTGGCCTTCGCCGACATGATCACCGAGTCCGGCCTCGGTGCTATTGACCTGCAAGGTCGACAAGTTGAACTGTCCGAACGCTTGCGTGCCTTTGTGGCCGAGCGGGTCGATGATGAATACGGTCTCGCCATCCCCGACATGATGATGAACATCACCTTGCCCGAGGAGATCACCGCTGCCATGACACGAGGCGTCGCCCGGGGCGTGGAGGAGGGTGGCTTCCTTGACAATGTCGGAGATATGAACCGCTACACCCGTTACAAGGCTGCGGATGCTATGGGCCAGGCAGCGTCCAACCCCAACGGGGGCGGGATGATGGGTGACATGATGGGGATGGGAATGGGAATGGCGATGGCTTCCCAGATGGCCCAGACCATGGGTCAGAGCCTGAACCCCCAACAGCAGCCGGCCGGAGCCGCTCCCCCACCGCTTCCGGGTGCTGGGTTGATGTATCACGTTGCCATAAATGGTCAGCAGGCTGGTCCGTTCTCGATGGAACAAATGCGGGCTGGGCTGAGCTCCGGCCAGATGACACCCCAAAGCCAAGTGTGGGCTGCCGGAATGGCTGGCTGGGCTGCCGCCAATACGGTGCCTGAGTTGCAAAGCCTGTTCAGCACCCCGCCGCCTCTACCCACCGATCCTCCTCCGACCCCACCAGCAGCTCCGCCGGAAACTCCAGAGGATTAATCGGCTGACATGGAGGGAGAAACGCAGCCACCACGGCCACCCCGTCGGCCAGGGCGGCCGGAGCCGGAACCAGCGCGGCCACCATCGCCACCACTGCAGCCAGCGCAACCTCCCCCCTTTGGAGCGCCCCCTCAAACCCAGCCACCCCCACTCGGGCCACCTTCCCAGGCACAACCTCCCCCGCTTGACGCACCCCCACCTTTGCCACCCCCACTTCGGACCGACTCGCCAAGTCCCCCACGGCCAACCCCGCCACTCCTACCCGGCGGGACCCGACCATCGGGTCTGCAACCGCCGGAGACCTCGACGCCCTTTGGTGAACCTCCAAGCGGAAACAGAGTGGAGTACCGCAGTTACAACGAGGAAAACGCAATCTCGTCTCGACCGTGTGAGAACTGCGGTGGACAACTGCGATTCAGCATTCAAGACCAGGCTCTGAAGTGTATGAGCTGCGGCAACATCCAGGAGATTCTCGAACCCGTCGGCGTGGAGGTCGAGGAACAGGACTTCCAAGCAATGATGGTGGCCGCCAGGGCCAACAAGAACGAGCGCTACCAATCGCTGAAAGGCGAGAAGGAAATCATCTGCCCAAACTGTGGCGGCCGCACCACCTTCGTCGGCACCCTGACCACAACTCGCTGCCCCTACTGCGCCACCGACTTCGCCCGAACCGATATCCACGAAGCACCCGACCGGCTGGCGGTTGACGGAGTCCTCCCCTTCGCGATAACCAGCGCGGTGGCAGAAGACAAGCTCAAAGAGTGGATCAACAAGCGCTGGTTTGCCCCCAATGAGTACAAGAAGTACTCGACCTCAGGATCCTTCCAGAGCATTTACGCCGCGTACTTTACCTACGACGCAGACGTCACCACCGACTATGACGGAGCCCGAGGAACTACCCGTACCCGAACCGTTGGTAGCGGCCAGAATCGTAGAACCGAGACGTACACCACCTGGCGCAACGTGAGCGGCCGAGTATTCAACCAGTTTGACGATGTCACCGTCTTGGCCAATACCGGCTTCAACCAGAACTACGTCACCAAACTTGAGCCGTGGTCGACACCCGAACTCAAGCCCTTCAATCCTGACTACATCGCCGGACATCTCTGCCGCACTTACGACGTGGATGCCAAGGTTTGCTTCTCCGAGGCTCACCGCCGAATGAAGCAGGGCGTCGAACAAACCATTCGTCGAGATATTGGCGGCGACCAACAGCGGATCCGACGCATGAACATGCAGATGGCAAACCTGACCTACAAACACGTTCTGCTTCCCATCTGGCTTCTGACAGTGCTTTATGATGGCCAGGCAATGCAGGTGTTCATGAATGGAACGACCGGGGAGATCCATGGCGAGCGCCCCTGGAGCAAGGTCAAGATCATTGCCGCGGTCATTGCGGTCGTTCTCCTGATTATTCTCATAGCGGCGGTCCGATCAGCCGCCGGTTAGGTTGCTGGTATGTCTCTTGTGATATTTGGCCTTGTCGTGGTGGCGGCGGCTGTCGCCGTTGGAACCCTATTTGTTGCGGGCGCCGCCGCGGTCGCAAGGAACAACCGCAAGCGAAACCAAGTCGTACCAGGGATCGAGTCCAAAGCCCCGGCGAATTGGTCGGGCGCCCACGAACTGGAAGCGGTTCTACATCGGCGAATCCGCGACGCCGTCGCCGGGCTCAACACGATCGCTGGTGATGATCCGTCAATGGCGAGTACTATCGCCTCGGTTGAGCGGGATGCCCTAAACCTTGACAATCAGTTGGTGGCGGCGGCCCTGCTGGCTCCCCGCTTCAAACACAAGGCCCTCGAGGAACTAGCTGATGCCGTCGCTCAACTTGAAGAAATCACCGCAACCGCCGTTGGCCGCAGCGCCCGCAGTTCGAGCCGCTCGGTCAAGGATCAGTTGGACGATCTGGCGATTCGATTGGAGTCGATGCAACTCGCTCGGGCCGAGGTCGATGAGGCCGACAAGCAGGGCCGAACCGAATCGGGATACTAGAAGGCGCGAATTGGCATCTCATCTGGGTACTCGACCGGAAACGGACTAACTTGTGGGGCGCTATGGACGCAACCAGTACTGATGATCTCAAGAAGTCCGCACCAGGCTCGCGCCTGAAAGCCAGCCACGTCTGGTTGGGGGTAGGCGTCGCTATTGCCGTCGTGACGGTCCTGTCTGGCATTGCGGCTACCACCCTGCAATGGCATGACAGTTCTGAGGTTCAGCGGGAGGTCTTTGGAAACATCCCCTCCGCTCTCCGTCTGGCGTTCTACACGCTGATTCCGTTGCTAGTTTTGTGGACCTCTCTCCAGCTTTCTTACCGGGTCAAGAACTGGGAACGTGGAGCACCAGACAGCCGCTCGACTACGGCCAAGAACTTCAAGACACGCATGGCC
>JAJRXF010000186.1 GCA_024276425.1 Actinomycetes bacterium
ACGGTGCGCCTCTATGAGGAAGGTAAGCCGGCGGCCCGCAACGTGTTCCCGGTGTGGCGTGCGCCTCTTGGTTTGGCGGTGTCAACCTCGGAGGTTTTTGCGGTGACGGGACGCGCTGGGAGGATGCGTCTGTCGGTTTGGCCCCTGGATTATGTGGAGCAAAGCCACACGGTTGAGGTCCGACTCGAGATGTATGGGGAACCGCCGGGTATTGTCCCGGCGATCCAGGTGTCATGTTTCGGCTTTCAGAGCGTCGTTGTGACCGGGTTTGCTCGAACGGTTTCGGTCACTATTCCGGCTGGACTGCGAACGTGCTTAATGCAGGTGATCAATAGCCGGGAGGCCCATCGGATCTTTGTTGGAGTGCAGTCGGGGAACGGTTGGGATCTTGAGGAGGAATTCCGGCTCAACTTTGACCCAAGTTCGGATACCTCCTTAATCGCCTATGCCATCTTTCCCTCACCGGCCACCAGCCTCGATCTGTACATCAAGCAGAGCTATGTCGATGTGATCGGTCGTCAACCGACCCAGGACGAGTGGTGGACGGCGGGGAACGACATTGTTGAGAAGCGACAGAGCGTGCCTGGTTTCATTGTGGACCTGATGAAGGGGCCGGGTCGTTATGAGTATTCTCAGGCTCCGATTGCGCGGCTTTATCGGGCGTTCTTCCTCCGTGATTCCGATCAGGCTGGCATCGCCTTTTGGGTTGCCGCGCAGAGCAAGGGCATGGCGCCGCGGGCGATCTCGGAGTTCTTTGCTTCTTCGGATGAGTTCGTGATGCGCTATGGGGCTTTGGATGACGCGGCGTTTGTGGAGTTGGTGTACCAGAATGTGATGGGTAGGGCGCCCGATCAGGCTGGTTATGACTTTTGGCTCACGCAGATGAGGCAGGGGATGAGCCGGGGAGAGTTGATGATCTATTTCTCGGACTCTCCAGAGTTCCGGAGCAAGACCAGTGGCCGGGTGTTTGTGCTCTACGCGGTGCGGGCATTGGAGTTGCGTGACCCATCCGAAGCCGACATCCAGTACCTTCTTGGCCATTATGGCGAAGGTGGGCCAGAAGCGGTGGTCACCGCGATCCTTGATGGGACACACTATGTCAACCGATTCTGGGTTGCCGCCGGCCAAGATGGGGCGGGATTGCTCGGCAATTTGACGGAGTTGGCAGAGGTGGCCGAACCGCCCTCGGCCGGTTGCCCTGAGTGCGCCGCCTTCTTGAGTCAGGGGGCGACGGGCGAGAAGGCCTTGAGTGCGAAGGTCGTCCTTGGTGGCGATTTGGTCCCAACTGATTGGGGGAGGTAGAGGGCGAATCGCCCTATTTCGGTCTTGGCCACGTCGGTTTCGATTTATCGTTTCTTGGGCCTCGCAGTGGTTTGCCAGGGATCCGAGTGGCTGGAGTCAAAGCTGGCAGAGCACCCTGACAGCAGAAAGGCCCTTTGTGGTCCAGCCAATTGCTGTGATCGGGATTGCGCCAATCACAGCCACGCCACCGGAGTTCACCGCCCGAGACACATGCTGCCAGCATCAGTGATCTGGCGTGATCTGGCGTGATCGGCTGCTGGCCACAGTTTGAGCAGCGGCAGTGTTCTCCTGGTCGGCGAGGTAATCAAGCGACTTGTTGTCGAATTTGCCGACGAACTTTCTGGAGACGAGAAACATACGCGGTTGTTGTTGGTGGATCGCTTCTCGCATGGCACGGGTCGTCGCGAATCGACCAGAGATGTCGACTCGATCCGGCGGACCTCGGAAGTGAGGAGGAGAATGTTCGGACTTGCCCGAACATTCAGTGAGAACCTTGCCAGTCCTGCTGTTTCGACAGCGGGTACCGAAAATCCCGTGTTATCGCTGCCTAGAAAGCTGCGATGGAGAGCCAGATGCTGAGCATCATCCCGACCGTTAGCACTAAATTGTTTCTTTGAGCGGTCGAGATCTTGTCGCCGATGCGTTCTTCGAGTTGTCCCAGCCGGCCATTGAACTCGGAGCGAGAGTCTGCGTGTGATACCAAAATCTCAGTCCGGAACTGGCCGAATTGCGTGGTGACGTCGGTCCGAAACTCGTTCATCTCAGAGCTGATGTCGGTCCGAAACTCGTTCATCTCGGATCGAAGTGTGCCGATATCGGAGATGGTCTCGGTTCGAAGCTTGCTAATGTCGGTACGCAAGTCGCCGCGCAGTTCTGACATTTCGCCTCGTAAGGCGGTGCCCTGGGCGCCTACCTCGTGGCGCACTCCTTTGATCTCGGTTTGAAGGGAACCGAGTTGGCTGTCGATTGTGCCGAGTTGGCTGTCGATCGTGCCGAGTTGGCCATCAAACTTGGCGGTGAGGTCGCGTTGAAGCCGGTCGAGGTCGTCTTTGGTTGCGATCCGGTGCCAGTCAATTGGGGGAAGGTGTTCCATCAGGGTTCCAGCTTCGTCTGGTCCGATCAGTTCGGCGAGCTTTCTCTGTAGGGCGAATCGTTCTTGTTCGGTCATGGCCACTTCAGCATCTTCTTGGTGGTGACGTTGAGGGATCCAGAATTGTGTTGCCAAGGATCCGAGTGGCTGGGAATCAAACTAGCAGAGCCCAGCGACAACCGTCTTGGTGAACGTCACTGACCAGGTGGCCGATCAAGCAACGCGTCTGGCGTTAAACCCGACTTGTGGGCAGGGTCGCTTGAGTGCCACGCTGACTATCAAGCCTTCAGAGGAGTAGACCACGGTGGCAGCAATATCAGCCCCAAGCATCAGACCCTTCACCGCGTCGTTCAACCAGTCCCGAAGCTTGGAGCGATGGGTAGTTAGTCACGAACCAGAAGGTCTCGCATCTGCGGCTGGGGTTAATAGTCCAGATTGGGACGGGTAGGCCAGCGCTGTGGGCGAGTCTTTCGGTGATTCCACCGACGAGGGCATCCCATCGGAGGCGGCGGGTCTCATAGGCGGCAATGGTTGGTTGGGATGTGTGATCCGATCAGATATTGATCTCAAAGTCGGGGGACTGGCCCTGGTTGGTCAACATCTGGGAGTTGGGCCGCGTCTCGTATTGGTTTGGGGCGGTCCAGGTCGTGGTCCCAGAGGCCGGCCGATTCCAGTCGGCTTTTGTGTCGATGGCAGGGTTTGCAGCGCATCTTCCCGTTCGAGGTTTCGGTTGGGCCGTTCTTCCCGAACGGCAACACATGATCTGCTTCGCATTTATACGCACGAGTGTCACAACCCAATCCGGTGCAGGTGCGATCTCGGATCATCAGGGCGTGGCGCTGTTTCTTGCTGAACAGGCGTTTCTTGATCGAAGCATCGATTTTCATGTCGGGTAAGCCAAGAACAATTCTGCGGATGCTGCCAAAGGTGGCCGCTCGAAGGACGGTGGCCGGGCTTAGTGGTCGGCCAGACAAGGTTTGACAGCGGTAGTCCTCGGCGTCCTTGGCCGTGAGCGGCGCCGCTGGTTCACCTGCCTGTCGGGCGGCTTCGCGCTCGAAGGTGGCCAGATCCACGACAATGCAGACTTCAACCGAGGCGCCGTTGTCGGTATGGTCTGCTCCGGCTCGTTGCCCCGCCAGCAGGGCGTCGAGCCAGCGTTGTGCATCGGTTCGCTCCAAATCGGCGTACGCCGCGTCTTCGCCGAGCTGTTCGCGAGCTACTCGCCACTCTTCTTCCAACATGCGCTCGTAGCGGGGTTTGATGGAGTTGTGGAGTTCTTCGTATTCCAGGTTGGGAAGGTTGAGCTCGATGAGGGTTGTGCCCCCGAGGCCTTGGGACACGGTCATGTGGCGATCCAGGTAGGCCTTTTCGTCGGCGTCGGCCGGATCGGCCGGGTCTACGTACTCGGCCCAACTTTGGAGGTTGATGTGGAAGTGGTCCCAGTGTTCGCTGGCGAATCCGATCAGGATCTGGATGTCTCGCACAACAAACTCTTTGAGCTGTGGGCGTCGCGATACGCGGAGGATGGCATCGATGTGGTCGGGGTTCACTCGACCGTCGACAAGGGCAGCGTAGAGGTCGGGCAGGTCTTCGACAAGAGTTTGGGCTCGGGAGAACTGGCTGGCGCATGAGGACCGCGAGCGCCGGGTCTTTGACGACAACCAGGTGGAATCGGATCGAGCACGGTCCAGCTCGAACACTCGCTCTCTGCGTCCGGCAGCGAAGATGGGAACTAGGGCCGTATCGAGACTTCTTTGCAGATCGTTCATTTGGGCGATCTGCTCGCTGATCTCTTGGCGGGTGAAGCCCTGGGTGCCGTTTGCTTGCAACAGGCTGAGTCCAGCCCGTATCTGAGAAATGAGCTCGGTCTGGGCCGAATGCGGATCGGTCCTTGTCTCCTCTAGTAACGACATGAACAAATGTTAGCGAACAACTGTTCGAGAAACAACCAACAAGAAGATTTAATTAAGCTAAATAGACGAATTAGTGTAACTCCAAAAGCTGAATGTGTGGGAGTTGGCACACAGTTCGTCCCGGCAGGTTTGGCCACCGCCAACAGTCGACTGAAGTTGCCGCAAACCGGGGTACTGGTCGAAGTGAGGCACCGAATTGAGGCAGAGGCGATTTTCCGGAGTCCCGGACTTACACCAGTGACTGGGTGTTTGTGTTGTACGCGGTGCGAACGTTGGAGCTGCGTGATCCGTCCGAGGCCGACTGGCTAGACTGCGCCGCCTTCTTGAGCCACAGAGCCATGGGTTAGATCAGAAGGCTGCGATGGAGAGCCAGATACTGACCATCATTCCCACGATCAACACGAAGTTGGTGCGCTGAGCGGCAACAATCTTGTCGCTGATACGTTCTTCCAGTTGGCCGAACCGGCGATCGATCTGTCCCAGCTTGCCATCGAACTCAGACCGGAACTGGCTGAACTCCGTAGTGATATCAGTGCGGAAATCGATCATGTCGGATCGGAGACCGGATACATCCGAGTTCATCTCGGTCCGGAACTCGCTCATGTCTGATCGGAGTGCGCCGATGTTGGAGCTGATCTCTGCCCGAAAACTGCCGAATTGTGTGGTGATGTCGGTTCGGAACTCGCTCATGTCGGACCGGATTGCGCCGATATCGGAGCTCACTTCGGACCGGATTGCGCCGATATCGGAGCTCACTTCGGATCGGAGTTTGCTTATGTCGGAGCTCACTTCGGATCGGAGTTTGCTTATGTCGGAGCTCACTTCGGATCGGAGTTTGCTTATGTCGGTGTGCAGGTCGCCGCGTAATTCTGACATTTCGCCGCGTAGGGCGGTGCCCTGTGCGTCGATCTGGTGTTGCACACCTTTGATTTCGGTTTGGAGGGCGCCGATCTGGCCATCGAGCGCGCCAAATCGGATGTCGAGGTCTTCTTTGGTGGCAATTTGGTCCCATGCGAGTGGGGGAAGGTGTTCCATCAGGGTGTTTGCTACCTCCGCTCCGATTGTCTCAGTGAGTTTGTTGTGGAGGGCGAATCGTTCTTGTTCGGTCATGGGCCAGCTCTGCATCGTTCGGTGATGTTGAGGGATCCATCGTGTTGCCAAGGATCCGAGTGGCTAGAAACAAAGCTAGCAGAGCCTGCTGACACTGGACAGGCGATTGCCGCAACCGTTTGGCGCCGCTGGTGGTACGGGGTCAACACACAGGTACTGGCCAACGTCGCGTACCTGTGTGACGGCATCGTCAGGATCGCGCTGGCTGATGGGTAGAGGATGAGCGGAACCTGGGTCAAACGAATCAATCTGCGAACCGGGCAAATCAAGACTCGCTATGATGGGCAGTTCGATCAACAACCGAAGAGGCGGCAGTTTCGAGATGTTTGTGAGCAGGACGACATGCGGTCAAGGCCGTTCTCTGTGACGGCGGATCAACCACGAATTCTTCTCTCCCCGCCTGATGTTGGAGAAGCGGAACGAGAAGCCCTGCTACGAGCATTCGACACCGGCTGGATCGCGCCCTTGGGCCCAGAGGTCAATGCCTTCGAAGCCGAACTGGCAGAGTACACGGGAGCCGAATCATGTGCCGTCTTAGCCAGCGGCACATCAGCCCTTCAGCTGGGCTTGTTGGCCATTGGCGTCAAACCAGGTGACGAGGTCGTGGTCCAGTCCGCCACCTTCGCTGCCACCGCCTTCGCTGTGGTGCACGCCGGCGCGATTCCCGCCTTTATTGACAGCGACAAGTCAACCTGGAATATGGATCCAGATCTCTTGGAGCAATTCCTCGAAGAACGAGCAGCCCAAGATCGTCTGCCCAAGGCAGTGATGCCAGTTGATCTTTACGGAATGTTGGCCGACTACGGACGAATTGAAGCGATCTGTGAGCGGTTCGGAGTTCCCCGGATCGAAGATGCGGCCGAAGCCCTTGGTTCTGAAGGCCAAGGCCGGGCTGGGGGAGCCTTTGGTGCCTGTGCGGCCCTGTCGTTTAATGGCAACAAGATCATCACTACCAGCGGCGGTGGAGCGCTGCTTGGTCCGCCGGAGTTGACTGAACTTGGCCGCTACCTGGC
>JAJRXF010000187.1 GCA_024276425.1 Actinomycetes bacterium
GCCCGCATCCACCTCATCGGGTTGTTCTGGGGCGATTGCTCGCTTGGAAACGCTTTGTTTCGACGAGATGCCGGTTGCCTGGTGGCTCATATCATCGACACCGAAACCGGAGAAGTTCACGAGCAACTGTCTGATGGGCAACGCCAACACGATCTCCAAATCGCGGTCGACAATATCGCCGGTGGCCTTCTCGAACTGGAGGCACTTGGTCGCTTGCCTTCGGGAACGGACCCGATCGAGACCGTTGAGCAACTCCAGGTTCGCTACGACGAACTGTGGGCCGAACTCACCCAACCTGAGGACCTCGGACCGGACGAACTTTGGCGCATCCGCGATCGCCTGCGTCGTCTCAACGATCTCGGCTTCGACACCACCGAAGTGGAAATGGTCGAACAAGGCGATGGCTCTCACCGGGTTAGATTCCGCCCTCGCATGGTCGAGGAAGGTCATCATCGCAAGATCCTGCAACACCTGACCGGAATAGAAGCCCAGGAGAATCAGGCCAGGAGGCTTCTTGCCGCGTTGCGAAGCTTTGGCTCCTCTATCAGCCAGGCAGAAGGTCGTGAACTCCCTGAGGCCGTCTATGCCTATCGATGGCTGGTCGAACGGTACGAACCAACCATCGCCTCCGTGCCCGACTCGCTACGTGATCGGCTCATGGACGCCGAGATTTTCCATCAAATACTGGATCACCTCTGGTTCCTGTCCGAGGATGCCGGGCGCGACGTTGGTCTCGATGTCGCCACCAAGGACTACATCGGGGGCGTTTTGTCCACTCTTCCCCACGAACAGACGGTTATTGAAGACCAGAACTAGAGCCTGACATAGTCGAAATCCACCGGTTTCGTATTGATTCCACTTGAGGGTGGGGCGATCCAGCCAGCCATCTTGCCGGGCTCATAGACCGGAACCATAAGCGAGCTAACAAAGGCCTGCTCGGCCTCAGAAGGAAGCCACTGGTGAGCTGATTCTGCCCACTCCTCATCGCTAAGAACGACACCCTCTGGACTTACATTCACATTGGCGAAGGGACCGACACCTCGGTGAAACCCAAGGTGAGGGAGTCCCATTTCGAAATCGACGCCATGATCGGCCAAGATTCGGTTCCAGCGTCGTACCCCTTTGCCGCAGTCTTCGCTGTAGTCGGAACGAACATCATCGTTAACCAGGTTCAGGGCACGGGAAGTCTCCTCAAAGATCTTGCCATCATCGATGGTGAGGAAGGTCGACTCGCTGTGCTCAAGCTCGTGGTCGTCATCCTTTGATGCCTCGGCAAAGCGACCCTTGAGTCCGGCCGAGTAGTAGGTGGCGGCGTTGGTTGACTTGGGGGCGCCAAAGAGATCCATGGACACCGAGTAGTGAAAGTTGATGTAGCGCTGGATGGTGTCCAGATTGATCCCCCCGTACGCGGAGATATCGGCTGTGTCGTGTTCGTTCATGAGTTCGCAGGTTCGCTGGATGATCCGGCCAATTCCACTGGCTCCAACAAACATGTGGTGAGCCTCCTCCTTCAGCATGAAGTCACAGGTCCGGGATAGGGGATCAAAGGCCGACTCCTTCAGTGCACCAAGCTGGTACTTGCCATCGCGGTCGGTGAAGTAGGTGAACATGAAGAAGCTCAGCCAATCGGGGGTTTTTTCGTTAAAAGCCTCCAAAATACGAGGTTGATCGGGATCACCGGAGCGCCGTTCCAACATGGCATCGGCTTCGTCTCGCCCCTCGCGGCCAAAATAGCCATGCAGGAGGTAAACCATGGCCCACAAGTGACGGCCCTCTTCAATGTTGACCTGGAATAGGTTCCTCAGGTCATAGAGCGATGGAGCGCTCTTTCCCAACAGCCGCTGTTGCTCAACGGAGGCTGGCTCGGTGTCTCCCTGAACCACGATCAGGCGTCGCAAGTCGGATCGATACTCACCGGGCACCTCCTGCCACACTGGCTCACCTTTTTGGTCACCAAAGCCAATGGTGCGGTTCTCCTCCGGCTTGGCTAGAAAGATGCCCCAGCGATACTCAGGCATCTGAACATGACCAAAGTGAGCCCAGCCCTCCTTGCCAACATCGACCGCTGTTCGCAGATACACCTCATCACCCTGAAACCCGGCGGGCCCCATCTCCTTCCACCATTCGACGAACTTTGGTTGCCATGACTCCAGTGCCCGTTGAAGTCGACGATCGTCCGCCAGGTTGACATTGTTTGGAATCTTGGAGCTGTAATCGATTTCTGCCATGCTGTCCTCGGTTCTGCGTGGTGGTGCTGTTTAGGTTCGTTTCAGATCAAAATCGCCGCGGCTTCCCGATCCGTAGCTGCGGAGCGACCCCGACTCGCCGCTGGCGTTAGGTCGGTAGAAAATCCAATTTTGCCAAGCGGATAGCCGCCCAAAGATCTTTGTCGCCATTGTCTCTGGGCCACAGAAACGGTGGTTGGCTTCCATGCCGGTTAGAGCGTCTGGCGAGTAGGTTGCCCGTTCCTCGATGGCGAGGCGGATCTCACCCTCCCAGTCCAAATCATCTGGAGCGAAGGTTGCCATCCCCAGACTCACCGCTTCGGCCGCCTCAACCGGTCGACCAACCGTGGCCAACGCGAGTTCGAGGCCGTCTTCATCAAGCCAGAGTCTTGACTGCATTCGACTGAGCCCGTTGGCCATTGGCATCGAACCGAGGCTGAGTTCACTCAGCATCATCGTCGGCGTCGGAAGTGGATTCTCATCATCCTCGAAGATTCCCTCAAGCATGTAGGTCCGATCCGCAGCCAACGCTACTTCGGCCAGAACTCCAACAAAGCAGGAGCCAGGTTCAACGGTTGCGAACAGGCTCCGAGCCATCAGGTCAAGGCGTGACAATACCCGGGCCCACAAGAACGACGTTTCGCGCTCGCCATGATTGGAGGGGTTCAACAGGGCCTGATCGTGAATCATCACGTCATTGGCTGAGCCGACGGACCGCAGGACAATGGTGCCAATCTCGGGCTCATTAAATCTCAGGTGACATAGGACGTCATCCAACTCAAGAGCACAGCGAAGCGGCCAATCCTGCTCCGAAGATGCCGTGATAGTCAATCGGAGACTTCGCGAACCACGGTCGATGTGCACCTGAACGTAGGTGTAGGAGATCTCATCCTCAGTCATAACGCGGTTGAGTTCAGGGAGCAGAAGCGGCTCATCGCTAGCGCTACGTTCGGAGGTCTCCGCCATTTTGTTGGCCCTGACTGCTATCGCCTGGTCAAAGGCGGACGGCTTGGCTAGTTCGTCAACCAGGTTCCACTTCAAAGCCTCAGCGCCAGCCATCCCCTCGGTCTTGGTGGCGAAAACGTCAGCCCGATCTCGGCGAACCCCACGCTTGTCCGTGACACGGGTGAGGCCACCGGTTCCTGGCATGACCCCAAGTAGGGGAACTTCGGGCAACGAGACCGTGGTTGTGCGGTCATCAATCAGGATCAGATGATCACAGGCCATGGCCAGCTCGTAGCCTCCACCAGAGCAGGCCCCGTTGATGGCGGCCAGGAACTTCAGGCCCGAATTCTCCGATGCTTCCTCGATCTCCAGTCGCGTTTCGTTGGTGAATTTACAGAAGTTGATCTTGTGACCATGGGGAGCAGAGGCCAGCATGCGAATGTTGGCCCCAGCGCAAAAGGTGCCCGAGATAGCCCCCATCAAGATGACACACTTGATTTCTGGATGTTCGAATCGAATCCGTCGGATAATGGCCGCAAGTTCAATGTCAACACCAATGTCATAGCTATTGAGTTTGAGTTCGTAGTCGCCAATAGCTCCAGCGTCGGGGTCGACATCCATGATGAGGTGGGCGATGGGTGCCTCGAAGTTCACCCGCCAATGGTGATAGGAGTCTCGCGGGCGCTCAAAAGTCATAAGCGGGGTTCCCGCAGAAGTTAGTTTTCGGTCGCCGTTGTTCGAGGAGGATGCTTTCACGACTTTATGATATACCATGTTTTTATCACCGAAGACAACGCAAATGTAGAATTACTATCAACGGAGTTTCGTTCCTCCAAGAGCCTCTTGCTCACTCTCCTGGGTGAACTCGTCCTACGAAACGGTTCCGCCGCTTGGACTCAGACGTTTCTCCAGGTCATGGGCAGCCTTGGAGTCGAAGAGAAGGCCGCCCGCCAAGCCATCAATCGGGCAGCCGAACGAGACTGGCTCAACGGCTCGCGAGTCGGTCGTCGTACCCGGTGGTCACTTACTCCGGAGATTCGACGGGTGCTGCGCGACGGGGCAGAGCGAATCTACGGTTTTGGTCAAGAAGTTCCCGAATGGAACGGTCAATGGCTATTGGTTAATGCCTCACTACCTGAGCGACAACGCAACCTCCGATACCGGGTGACCTCGGGCATGAACTGGGCTGGATTTGGCTCTCTGGGGCACGGCTGGTGGATCTCGCCGCGGACTGACCGAGAGCATGAGATCAAACAAGTTCTGATCGATGCAGGCATTAGGGACTCGACCTCCTTTGTTGCCAGCCACGGCTCCATGGGCGATCCAGCCGACCTGGCCCAGCGGGGTTGGAACCTCGATGAAATTCACCAGGAGTACCAGAGCTTCCTTGACCTCGTCGACCGACTGAGCTCCAACCACGGGACCGACTCGCTGGACTCGGCTCGAGACTTGGTTCGCCTTACTCACCAGTGGCGCCGTCTCCCTTTGATCGATCCACTGCTGCCCAGACAACTCCTTCCGCCAGACTGGCTGGGGGAGACCGCGGCAACCCAGTTTCGCCACCTGCACGATCGGTTGAGTCACGGAGCGGAGCAGTGGTGGCGCAACTTCGAAGACCAACTCGCCCGCTAGGCCTCGACTCACTACGGTTGACGCCAGTCAACGTCCGGAGGGGACACAGATGCACGAAGAGTTCAACGCCACCGATTGGCTGGTAGATCGCCACGTCCGCGAGGGGCACGGTGAACGAGTGGCCATCCGGTTTGAGGGAAAGTCGGTGACCTACACCCAACTTCTTGGTGAGATCAAGCTCGTGGCCTCGGGTCTGCGTGCGCTCGGCGTCGGGCCCGAGGACCGGGTTGCCATGGTCATGCTCGACTCAGTCCGCTTCGTCGCTACCTTCCTCGGGGCAATGCGAATTGGAGCCATCCCAGTACTTGCCAATCCCCTGCTTCCTGGTCGCGATCTCGCGGCCATCGTCGCCGATGCACGGGCCAAACTGGTAGTGATCTCGGCCGAACGGCTGGGCTCACTCGACGATCTTCTGGCTGATGCTCCAGAGGTGCAGCATGTGGTCCAAACCGATCAGTGGAATCGTTTTGTCGGCGACAAGGACAACCCGATTCCTCCCAACTCCGATGCCTACAACACCTGGGCCGAGTCTCCCGGGTTCTGGTTGTGCACCTCCGGTACCACCGGTCAGCCAAAGCTCGCGATGCACCGTCACGTCGATCTGCGGATCACCAGCGAGACCTTCGGAGCCAACGTCCTGGGAATCACCGCCGATGACCGTTGCTACTCGGTCGGGCCAATGTTCCATGCCTATGGGCTCGGCAACTCCATCACCTTTCCCTTCGCGGTGGGAGCCAGCGTCGTGTTGGTTGCCACCAGGCCGCCGACCCCAACATTGGTGGCCGACACAATCCAGGCCGAACAGCCAACCATCTTCTTCTGCATCCCAACCTTCTACGCCGCCCTGGTCAATTCGGGTCTGCCCAGCGATACGTTCTCCTCGGTGCGACTCGCCTGCTCCGCAGCCGAATCTCTTCCCGCTGAGACTTTCAATCGATTCCAAGACTTGTTCGGGGTCACGATCCTGGACGGCATCGGCTCCACCGAGATGCTGCACGTATATCTGTCGAATACTCCGAGTGCTGTCAGGGCGGGTACGAGCGGCATTCCGGTCCCCGGCTACGATATTCGTGTTGTTGATGACGAGGGGCACGACTGCCCCATCGGCGAACCAGGCAAACTCCAGGTCAGGGGTGGCTCGGCTGCAGTTGGCTATTGGTGCCGCAGCGACACCACCCGGGATACTTTCTGCGGACACTGGACACTGACCGGTGACCTGTATGTGGTGGACAACGACGGCTATCACACCTACCTCGGTCGTGCCGATGACATGTTACGCATCGGGGGCGAATGGGTATCACCGGCCGAGGTTGAGAGTGTTTTAATCAGCCACCCCGAAGTATTAGAAGCCGCCGTTATCGGCATCCCTGACGACAATGGCATCCTGCGACCAGTGGCCCATGTCATTCCGGTTGGCGAATATTCGGAACTAACCGCGGTGACTGGCGAGACACTCATTGCCTATTGCCACGATCGACTGGCGGGCTACAAGCGGCCACGCCAGATCCATATCGTGTCCGATCTTCCCAAGACGGCCACCGGCAAGATCCAACGTTTCCGACTACGAACGTGAACACTATTCCCGATATGAAAACCAGGCAGATCAGTTCTAGCGGCGGCTGTACCATCGAGCTGCGAGACTTTGGCGGTGACGGACCAGACCTCATCATCTGCCATGCGACCGGCTTTCACGGTGGGGCATATGCTCCAATGGCCAAGGACTTAAGCGCCAGCTTTCGGGTCTGGGCTCTGGACTTTCGTGGCCACGGGGCATCATCGGCGCCCGCCAATGGCGATTTTGCCTGGTCCGGGATGGCCGATGACCTTTTCGCCTGCATTTCCGCCATTGGAGTCGAGTCGGGAGCCGAGTCAATTGTGGCCTTTGGTCACTCACTGGGTGGAGCAGTGACCCTACTGAGCGAGCGGGCTCACCCCGGACTCATTCGGGCCGCCTACCTGTATGAACCCATTGTGTTCCCGAAGGATCTACTCATGGCCCGAACGGGCAATCCAATGAGTGGGCCAGCTAGACGCCGCCGTGAGGTCTTCGATTCCAAAGCGCATGCCCTCTATCACTACGCCAGCAAGCCTCCTCTCAACGTCCTGCGGGCGGACGCGCTCGCTGCCTATGTCGAGCACGGCTTTGAGGATCTCGATGATGGCACGATTCGCCTTACCTGCCGGGGAGAGAACGAGGCCCGATCCTTTGAGTGCGAGGAGAAGATGACGCTGGAACAGCTCGATGGTCTGGAGCTACCAGTCACCATCGCCGTTGGCTACGCCGAGGGCAATCCCACTCCATCGCTGCTCGCTCCGGCTGTGGCCGAGACACTCAGCAATGGCGTGCTGGTCCGTCACCCCCACCTCGGCCACTTTGGGCCCCTGGAGGCCCCCAGGACTATCGCGGCCGACGTGATCAGCGTGCTAGGTGAAGCATAGTAGGCCACAGCCGGTTCGTTAGGAGCACTTGTCTAACATGACCCAGGGGCGAAATATCCCTACCCCTCAACCCGGATTGGCCAGCAGTTTCCCGAGTCCAGCGATTCCAGGGTGTGACGGGAGGTGGCGATGCGGACGCAGAGCTTTTCGGGGATCTCACTAGAGCCAAAGACCGCAGTTGGAGTGTCGCTGAAGTTGGGAACTAGGTCCCACACCTGCCAGATTCCGCCACCGATGGAAGCATCGCCCGGTGCCCCAGCGTTGATCGGCTCGATCTGACTACCAAACACATGGAGATGAAAACTGCTCCCGATACTAAAGGGAGTTCCACTATCATCGAAGTCGAAGGTGGCGACCACGTTGCCATCCACGATGGCGGCATCGGTGATGCAGGCCCAACGTGGCTGACTCTGGATCAGGTCGGTGCAGACCTCGTCGGGAGCCAGGGCGACGATATTGTTGACCACGATGGCCACGCCATCGACAGACTCGGCTTGAGACTTGGCAACGTCGCGCTCAGCTGCAGAATCGACCGTGCCCGACAGGGTGGCGGTGCCCTGGGTTACCTGAACGTCCAGATCGGTAACGAAGGCCGTCAGCTTGCCCTCAACCGCAGCCTGAAGCTCACCATCGGTTGGGATGGGGGCCTCGGTCGTGGTGGTATCTGCTGGGGCCTCGGTCGTGGTGGTCTCTTCGATGTCGTTGGGAGCAATCGTGGTCGAGCCAGCCGGATCGGCGACAAGCGTGTCGTCGCCGCCGCGAAGCAACAGGACGGCTCCCGCGACCCCGGCAAGCGCCAACACCGCCAACACGGCAATGAGCGGGCCCCGGCTCTTACTGGTTACGGCTTCGACCGGTGCACCAGGGGCATCAGAGTGCTCAACGGACCCAAATGGTGTGGCCACAGGGTCTGCAGTGACGGCCGGGGTTTCGACCAGTCGGGGTGGAGGGCCACCGGACGTGGGAACGGCTTCAGTGGGAAGCTCCGACGCCGGAGGTGAGGGAGTAGGTGGAGCCTTTGGTGCGTCGGCTGGTACCTCGGATTTTGGAGTTGGCGTTGGAACAACGGGAACACCGGTGGGGAGACTTGGGGGCGGCTCCTCAAAGATGGGAGTTAGGGGTTTTGGTGGTTCTACCGGTGAGGGCTTCGTCGCCGGTTGGGCGATCGATTCAGCGGGAGCCGAGGGCCGATCCGGGACAGGTGGAAGATCTGGAACCGAAGGTGTTGCTGCAGGCATGGAAGGCGCGCTGGGCACATCGGGAACCCCAGGAGAAGAACCCTCGGGAGAAACCTCCTTGACGCCAACCATTCCAGCCGCGGCGTGGGCCGCTCCCAACGCGACAGCATGCTTTGGGTGGGCGTCAACGGCAACAGGGCGGCCTAGTTCTGAGGATACCAGTTGGGCGATAAGGGGGGTTCGAGATGATCCACCAACAAGGAGAACACGGGAAACCTCATCAGGGGTAACCCCAGCGCTGGCCAGAGCACGATGCATGGCCTCAATACTGTCGACCAGAGACGGTCGAATGAGAGACTCAAACTCACGCCGAGTGATGCGGACGTCGGTTTGCAGAGTTGGAAGCAGGACCGGGATGGTGGCATCGGTGTCAGCCGAAAGGGCCTCTTTGGCGTCGACACAATCCTGACGCAACCGTGCCATGGCCGCCTGTGCCGCTGGATCATCCGGATCAAGCTTTTGTAGTGCCCCATCCAACGAACGAGCCACGTGAGCGAAAACGGCGGCGTCGAAGTCGATGCCTCCGAGCCGCTCAATGCCCTCGGGTTTGCCGATGATCTCGAATCCGGCGTCGGTGCGACGCAGCACTGCGGCGTCAAAGGTCCCTCCGCCAAGGTCATAGACGGCTACGACTTCACCAGCCTCGACCCGTTCCTGAGATGCGTAGGAGATGACCGCCGCCTCAGGCTCGGTGAGCTTGACAACCGCATCAACGTCCAGGCCAGCAAGGCGGATGGCCTGATTGAGAAGATCAATCTTGTAGGGGCCCCAGTTCGCCGGGTGGGAAATGGCGATGGTCTCGGGTGGCTGCCCCTCACGCTTTTCCACCTCTTCCAAAACCGATTTGAGCAGGCGGGCCATGAGGGCCTCGGCCGAGTACGGACTACCACCAACAATGATCGGGGTGGTATCACCCAATCGACGCTTGAACTCCCTGGCCACACGCTCGGGTTCGGTGATGGCGCGCCGGACCGCAGCATCCCCTACCAGGACGGTCTCGTCCTCGCGAAGTAGCACGACAGATGGAATGGATGCCGACCGGCCTCCGAGCGAGAAAATCTGCGCTCGGTTGTTCCGGTAGATCGCGGCCGCCGTATAGGTGGTGCCGAGATCAATACCTACAAAATAACTCACTCACTATCTCCCTCCAGAGGCCCCGTATCCTAGGGGCGAAACCCTAGTTGGAGAAGGGGACTTCCCCGATGGCCACATTAGCCTGAGTCCTCTAGGCTAGTCATGTGAGCATCAGAGACGCGATTGAGCAACTCCTTACTGGCGAAACCCGGCCCGAAGGCCAAGGATTTGGGCCAGCCGCGGTTCTAGCCGAACACGGGTACGACGACGTTCCAACCGAACTCTTCGGAACTGCGCTAGTCCACTTCTCCGATACCGCCCCCCTGGCTCAGGCCGATGCTTTGGCACCAGTTGTGACCCGGGTAAGTCCGATTCCCTTCGAAAATGATGATTTGCCCCCGTTGGAGGGACACGAGATGGGTGAGGAGATTCTCGATGGATCCGATCCCTTTGCTTTGTTCGAATCTGCCCCACCAGTTCTCAAAGATCTGGATGATCTCGGTGAGATGGATCTTGAGCCCGACGAATTCGACGAGCCCAACAACGAAACCAACGATGCCCCCAAGGCTTCGGACGTTCCTGATCAGACGGACTCAGGCGAGGCGAGTGGTTTTGGATCTGGCACCAGGAATGCCGACGTCTCCGATGACGATCCATCCCGGGATACGAACGACGAGGAATACTCAGACACCGATGATGCCTCATTGCTGGAAGAACTCGCACCACGTTTTGATCCAACTCAGCACCTGGGCGAGATTGACGACGACATCGAAGTCGAAGGGACCGACTTGTTTTCAGTCGAGTTCGATGAATCCGATCAGGCCGACCATGACGCTGACCCCGATGATCTCGACTTTGACGTCGACTAGTTGATGGAGACTAGTTGATGGACTCGGTCGCCATCTGATTGCTGGAAGCTATGAGAGCTTCCAGAGAACGTATTCCGACCCGGCAGGCCATGCCAAGGTCATGCACCGTGAAGGGACTCTCCGCCAACCGCTGGAATCGCGCCAGTTCGGCCACGGCGGCGTTGCGTATCGATGCCTGATCTGCCGATTCGTCCAGACCAAGACGCTGCCACGGGGTGGTACCCGATGCGCCCAACACCCGCTCAAGATCGGAC
Organism: Actinomycetes bacterium; assembly: GCA_024276425.1. Lineage (GTDB taxonomy): Bacteria > Actinomycetota > Acidimicrobiia > Acidimicrobiales > SZUA-35 > JAJRQY01. The sequence goes on from JAJRXF010000187.1 coordinate 10,677, forward strand.
AGGTCCCGGGGTTTGCCCGCTACCCAACCGCTCCGAATAGCGGCCATCGTCGAAAGCTCGTTGAAGGGATGTACACCAGCCATGATCTGCTCGATGGCAAGGAGAAGTTGTTGAGCACCCTCGTTGGTTCGATCTTCGTTGCACATCCGCTCAACCGCCAAAAGAGCCGATCGAGCCTTAAGAACGTCGGATCGGTCGACAAACAGCGTGGTCAGGATGGTCTGCAACTCCAGCAGGCCAGACCGTCCAACCAGTTCATCGGAGAGTTCCGAGCTGGTCTCGGCCACCTTGCGACGAAGCAAAGCAATGGAGAGCCTGACCCCAAATAAGCCAAAGCGGCTCAGAAGCTGATCTCGCTCCAGGGAGGTCAAGGGTGTCTCCGGTCGTGCCTCAACAAAGCGGTCAGCGGAGAGCAAGTAGGGATCAAGATCTGTCGGCTTACAGTCGGCCAACTGCTTGAGCGATTTGTACTCCCATTGCGTTAGTGTTTCCGCCGTCTCAGCCAACAGCCCGGCAACCGGGACAACCACTTGGATAAGCCGTCGGAGACGTCCGTCCTGGCCGTAACGCTTGGCAATACGTCGAGCCGAGGCCATCGAATCAAGCCGTCCGGCCCCTATCTCATCGGCCCGCGACAAGACGGCTACGGCATTCACGGGGTTCGGTGAGGCCACCGAATCGTCGTGGAACGCCTCGAGGAGACGAAGATCCGAAGCGTGGATGTGCTTCATCAAATACAACACAGCGTCCGCTGGTGTTTCGTTGTCCTCAGGATCCAGGAACTCAAAGGCCCGGGTCGAGATTCCCTCGGTGAGCGAGTCGATTCCGGGGGTATCAACGAGCGTCAACTTGCGCAGGCCACTAGAGGGCCACGTGATATCCAATCGTTCGATCGAAAGGGCGTCACGGCCCTCAAGATCAACCTCAATTGCACCATCGTCTCGGTGAAATCGACCCTGTACCGGCGGACTACCGTCCTTGGGGTGGATCATTACTTGATAGGTGTGACCATCTCGGTACCAGGTGACGACCTTGGTGCACTCACCAGTATCAGTTGGCGCTAGCCGCTCTCCTACCAGGGCATTGAGAAGTGTCGACTTCCCCGCCTTGACCTTGCCAGCAATGGCCACCCGTAACGGCCCATCCAGGCGGTCGAGTGTCGATTGCAGCACCGCAGCGTTCTCGCCGCTATCAAAAATTCCCTGTGCGTTGATCACAAGACGCCGAGCCTGTTCGACCAGTTCGTTCATCAGGCACCGACCTGGGTTGGATTGGCCACAATGGCCTCTGCTTTTGCTCGCAAGGCTCGAATGCGGCCAAGCTCTGCCTCGATGTTTTTCTTGCGGGCAACCCGTTCACCCTGACCGATCTTGACGGCCTCGGCGGCGGCCTTGAGGGCCTGGCTGGTGGACACATGCATTTCTTCCGCGCGCGTACTGTAGTGATTTCGCAGCTGGCGTTGCACCCGGCGCAGGGTGTCGCGACTGTCCTTGGAAACCTGAAAACTGACCTCGTCGCAATAGCGACGCAGAGAATTCTTGGCCTGAGCGCGGCGTTGTGCGGTCTGACGGGCCTTTTCGTCCTTGAGACTCTTGCGTCCCATCATCAGGCCAACGCCAATCGGGATTGGCCCAAGGGCAAGCCCAACCATCCCGCCCAACATCCCGAACATCAGGATGCCGGAATACGAACCACGGAGCATGGTCATACCCTTGGCACCAGCACTGGTTTCGGCCAAATCAACCGTCGGTTCGACTGAGACCTTTGCCAGAACCCCAGTGGGGTTGTGGATCTCGAGATCATCCATGAGTTGGTCACCGTCGACCTCGAAGTGTTCTCCAACCTCCAGGCTCAACGAAGCCGCTCGTTCGGTCAGAAACCGGTAGTTGGTCACAACTTCGTTCGAAACACGGTTAACCAGCCAAGGCTCGAATTCCGCCCACGTATCGATTGGATCGCTGTTGGCAATTGCCGCGTCAGCCTCCTGAGTGATCAGCCGCATTCGTTGACGGAAGTCGAAGTCGACATCACTTGTGAGGTCAGCAACCCCATCATTGAGGGTGGTGCTCCACTTGGCCGCTTGTCCTTTGAGTCGCTCGGCCCTGGCCTTTGCCTCCGTTAGCTGCTCCATCAATTGCTTCGCATTTTCCGGATCGGTAAGGGCGCTCAGTTCCGCTTCGAACTCACTGGCCAACTGGTCGGACACCGACAGGAGATCTTGCTTGGACCGGTTTCGCTCTCGGGTAGCGTTCTCGGCCACGATCTCATTGGTCAGCATCTTGACCAACTCAGGAAAGCCAGAATCCTTGTTGAGCTCCCGATCATTGCGTCGTACCGCCTCGGCCCGAAGAGTTGAGGAGACCGACAGGATCGGCAAATCAATGCCCGCTCGCTGAAGATGCCCCTGGTTGATCTCGAGCACACGGCGCCATGCCGGATAGAAATCGGTCTTGGTCATAACACAAACAACGTGGGGACACAGGTCCATGGCCTGGGTCAGGAAATCCATCTCGGCCCGAGTGAACTCCTGGGATGCATCGCTAACGAACAGGGCGGCATCAGCAACGGAAAGCGCACCGAGAGCGGCGGTGGCGTGGGCCGAACCAAGTCCGCCGACACCGGGAGTGTCCACCAGAGTCAGACCGTTGGCCAATAGCTTGCGGGGTAGCTTGATCTCCACTCCCTTGACCGCAACATTGGGATCGGTGAGGCCCAGTTCAGTGGCGTAAGCCGGAACTTGGTCAAAGGTGATCTCGCGCCGAGTCGGCTCTGCCTCCGGGTTGTCGACGGGAGCAACGAGGGCGACCGCCGCCTTCTCCTCCCCATAGGAGAGCACCGTCGGGACCGAGGTAGCGATGTCATCATCGACTGGGCAGGTCTTGGCGTTGACGAGCGCGTTGATGAGCGAACTCTTGCCCTGCTTAAACTCGCCAATGACGACAACTTGCACATTCGGGTCCGAGAGTTTGCCCAGGTTGAGTTCTAGACGCTCGACCAGGTCAGGACGGCTGTACGCCACCGAGGCCTGGATTCCGAGCCGTAAGACCGCTCGAATATCGGCGTGTTGATCGGTTGTTGATGGCATATTTCCCTCCCGTAATTGTTTAGCAGCCCTGAGCACCGTTGCGATGGTCGCTCATGAGACCGAAACACACAAAAGCCGCCTGGCCCCGGCGAGAAGCCGGGGCCAAACGAGTAGTTCAAAGAATTTGGCTGAACGAGGCTTACTCGCCAACTTCTTCGATCATGCCATCATCAATAGCGGCATCGACACTGACGTCACCAGACCCAGAATCGGCATCGACACTGTTGTCATTGTAGGAATCGTCGGTGTTGACCTCCGTATCCACATTGAAGGAATCCTCC
>JAJRXF010000188.1 GCA_024276425.1 Actinomycetes bacterium
AAGAACAGACGGGTAGGCCAGACGGAACTTCATCATGGGAAGTAAGGAATGCCCGCCAGCCAGCAGCTTGGCCTCATCTCCGTGCTCGGCCAACTGGGCCAACGCTTCTTCGGCCGAGTTGACCCGCACATAGTCAAAGGCTACGGGAATCATTTCGAACCCCCAGCGGCGCTCAACACGGCCGAAACAATGTTTTGGTAACCGGTACAGCGACATAGGTTGCCTTCGAGACCCTCTCGAACCTCGGCCTCGGTCGGGTCAGGGTTCTCCTCCAGTAACGAGACCGAAGCCATGACCATGCCCGGAGTGCAAAAGCCGCACTGAAGAGCATGACATTCCATGAAGGCGGATTGCATCGGGTGCATCTCGATATCGGCGGCTTGTCCCGAAGCCAAACCCTCGATGGTGGTGATCGCTTGCCCGTCGGCCTGCACCGCCAACATCGTGCAACTTTTGACCGATTCGCCGTTGAGGTGGATCGTGCAGGCGCCACATGACGAGGTGTCACACCCGATATTGGTTCCCGTGAGTCCGAGGGGTTCTCGAATGAAGTGAACCAGAAGAGTTCTTGGCTCAACATCATGGGTATGGGATGTCCCATTTACTTCGACGGTTATCTCCACGAAGGCCTCCATGCGGATCAGTTGCGTAGCGGACTATTGCCTAGTGTCGAGTCTGGCACGGATCGGAGCAAATCCTGACATCTCGGGCCGAACGGTTAGAAAACAGTCAGTCCGATTCTTCTGCCTCGGGAGCGGGCAAGATGCGGTAGCTCTCCTCCCCTGGGTAGACAAGATCGAAGTTCTCTCGGGCAGTACGTTCGACCTCGTCGTCTGTCTCCAACAGTTCCAACTGATTCTCCAGCTTGGCAACCTCGGCGTTGAGCCGATCAAGGTCGGCCTCAGCTTGGCTAATTGACTGACGTTGGTTGAGCCAGGTTTTGGCTGGAAGCAGCCCGATACCGGCCACGATGAGGAGTGCGACGCCGATGGTCAGAATGCTTGGGAGCACGCGACGAAGGCGACCATTGCCGTTCTTGGCCCGACCGCTGGGCTGGCGAGGCCCACGCGCTGCTCTCTTCTTCTTGTTCATTGATCGAGTCATGGTCACCCGCCTTAGTTTGTTATCGGCTGACGAGACGTTGTTGGCTGACGAGACAGTGCAGACAAGCCCGGGAAACGGGCAGCTGAACCAAGATCGTCTTCTATCCGGAGCAACTGGTTGTATTTCGCCACCCGGTCGCTTCTGGCCGGGGCTCCGGTTTTGATCTGCCCACAGTTGGTGGCCACGGCCAAATCGGCGATTGTTGTGTCTTCGGTTTCACCCGATCGGTGAGACATCACCGAGGTGTAACTGGCTGCGGTAGCCATCGCCACGGTTTCTAGTGTTTCGCTAAGTGACCCAATCTGGTTGACCTTGACCAGGATGGAGTTGGCGGTATCAGCGGCGATGCCCCGGGAAAGGCGTTCGGTGTTGGTGACAAACAGATCGTCGCCGACCAGTTGGCAGCGGTCACCGGTCTCTGCGGTGTGGGCGGCCCAGCCATCCCAATCTTCTTCGTCCATTCCATCCTCGACCGAAACAATGGGATAGCGGTCGATTAGGTCGGCCAGCAACTCGACCATGCCTTGAGAGGACAGTTTGCGTTCTTCGCCCGCCAGGTGATATTGGCCGTCGCTATAGAACTCCGATGAGGCAACGTCCATGGCCAAGGCCATATCGGTTCCGGGGATCAGTCCGGCTTTCTCGATGGCGAACATCAACAGTTTCAGGGCCTCTTCGTTGGAGCCAAGGTTGGGGGCAAAACCTCCTTCGTCTCCGATTGAGGTTGACAAGCCGCGTTCGGTGAGGACTCCCTTGAGAGCATGGTAGGTCTCGACTCCCCAGCGCAACGCTTCGGAGAAGGACGCTGCCCCGACCGGCATGACCATGAACTCTTGGAAGTCGATGTTGTTGTCTGCGTGTTCCCCCCCGTTTAAGACATTCATCATTGGCACAGGAAGGGTATGTGCGTTGGTTCCTCCAACGTAGCGATAGAGCGGCAACTCCAGCTCGTCAGCGGCAGCCCGGGCCACCGCTAAGGAGACTCCAAGAATGGCGTTTGCGCCAAGGTTCGCCTTGTTTGGTGTTCCATCAAGATCGAGCATGGCGGCGTCGATTTCCCGCTGAGCAAAAGGGTCAGCTCCAAGAAGAGCCTCTGCGATGGTGGTGTTGATGTGGCCAACAGCGGTCAACACGCCCTTACCGAGATATCGGTCACCTCCATCTCGAAGCTCAACCGCTTCGAAACGCCCAGTCGATGCCCCGGAGGGGACGAGGGCCCGACCGCGAGCACCAGAGGCCAATACCGCCTCGACTTCAACGGTTGGATTCCCACGGGAGTCCAGAACTTCTCGGCCAACAATGTGCTCAATCATGCTTGCAACTCGCACTCAAACTTGGGGGCTTTGGCTTGACAGGGGCTTCGACCGGGTAGATAACCGCTCACACGGACAAAACCTCACACACAGCGTTCTTGCGGACGCCACAGGTGACAACATAGCAGGGCAGCATCGAGTTGGGGGACCAAAGATAGAGGCAAGTACTTCCGTGGATCTTGGGAGTTCCGCTAGCGGACCGACAATGGTACAAAGGTGGCTCCGAGTAGGGCCTCGAACGCATCGACGGCAACCACAATTTCTAGCCCCCTTCGCCCCCCGCTGACGTGAACCTCAATCATGTCCAGTGCCGAAGCATCAACAAAGGTTCGGTGCTGGAACCTCTGACCAAAAGGGCTCACTCCGCCCAGCACGTAGCCGGTGCGCCGCTCAACCTTGTCAGGGTTGGCCATCGTCGCCTTCTTTACCCCGGCCGCCCTGGCCAGCGCCCGAAGGTCGAGATGACTACTCACCGGCACCACCCCAACGACCATTTCGCCACCGGTGAGTTCGGCCAGCAGTGTTTTGAACACCAAGGTGGGATCAAGACCAAGCTCTCTGGCGACGCTAATCCCATAGTGTTGCTTAGACCCCTTGGAGGCGAGGGGGTTGGCGTACTCCTCGGTCCGAAACGCGACCCCCCAATCGGACAATTGTTTGGTTGCCGGAGTGGAGGCTCGCCGGTTCACCTGGCCTATCCGGCCACCACTCGATTCCCGTATTCCGGGGAGACGTAGAAGTTGGCTACCAAACCAAAGATGGCGCTGGGGTCATTGCCAATCTGGCCAATCCAGAAGGCCTCCCCCGGGCCGTCCGGTTCGCGATCCAGCAAGCCCCGATAGGTAACAATAACGTCGACCTTGGCCGAAGTTGCCACCTGATTCTCTGGTGATTCTGAGAATTGCGTCATCATGGTCCCCCGGTCGAGGCCAGCATTGAGCCGCCCGAGCCAAAAGGCTACGCCTCCAGCGTCACCCGGACGTTTCAAAACGTTCTGGTACACAAGATCTACGAACTCTGCATTGCTGAGTTTGCCGTAGGTGGCCTGAAATTCTTGGCCAGTAGCAAAGAACTGGGAGACGGACTCGATGGTGGCTTGGTTGTTGGCCAACCGTTGGGACCAAAAGTCATAACCTTCAGCCTCGGGGTTACGATCGAAGTAGGCCAGATACATGCGGGCAACTGCTCTTCTTGGCGCAAATTCTGGTGAGCGCATGAAGCGCACAATTACCTCGGCCACGTTGCTTTTGTCATCATTGGTTTGGGTGGCCCAGAACGCCAGCCCGCCAGCGTCGGCTTCTCGCCCCAAGAAATCTCGATATTGCTGGGCGACAAACGCGTCTTCGGAGCGGAAGGGAGCAAAGGCCCGAACTTCGATTTGATTCGATGACAACGGTGCACCCGAGCCAATGGCCGTATTGGCGAAAATTTCAGCCGAATGGAATCCAACGGGGAGTGGGCCAATGGCGACGGAGGAGACCCCCACATCCACTGTGCCTTCGACGCCGGCCATCCGAACGGTGTAAGACAGAACCTCGGACCCTCCGTTGTTTTCTGGTGGGTCCCAACTCACGACAACAACATTGCCAAACGGCGTTCGGTTGACTGCCTGAATGTTGGTGACCTCGTCGGGAGCAGCCGGAACCAGCACGCTGCCAGACATCCCGCTGTAGGCACTCCCACCGAACGCGTTGTTGGCCCTAACTTCAAAGGTATAGCTGGTGCCGGTTTCAAGACCGGTGACGATCGCTGGAGAACTCGCCGCCTCGATAGTGAAGGGCGATCCGCCCTGGGGGGTTGCTCGAAGGGTGTAGCCGGTAATGGGCGAACCGTTTGCCCCTGGGGTAGTCCAGGAGACAGTGAGCTTGTCGAGACCAACCGGGATGGAAAACAACACGTCTGGAGCAGCAGGCTGATCGGGCACCCCAGCCGGAACAATGGCGTTGGATGCTCCTGAGGTTCCGCCATCACCAATGGCGTTGGCTGCCTTAACCGTGAAGGCGTAGGAAGTTCCCGTTGTGAGGCCATTGAAGGTGAGGGAGGTAGCGGTGGTGTTTCGGGTGGCCCCGCCCGGGGTTGCGGTGACGGTGTAGGTCACGGCGGCACCATTGTCTGTCGCTGGTGCCCAGGTCAGGTTGATGGCCGTCGATCCGGCGACCGCAACAGTGGGTATGCCGGGTGTTCCGGGGGTTCCCGCCGGGGTGATGGCATTGGAGGCGGTACTAGCAGCGCTCGTTCCTTGGGCATTGATGGCCCGAACCACAAAAGTGTAGGAGGTACCTGTTGTCAGCCCGGTGAATATGAAGGAGGTATCAGGACCACCGGTGTTGAGGGCAGTACCCCCGGGGGTGGCCGTAATTTCGTAGTCGGAGATGGCGGACCCATTGGGGGCGGCGGCCGCCCAGGACAACTCAATCGAGGTGCTGTTGTTTATCAAGACATCGGGTTTGCCCGGAGCGCCGGGGGCAGCCACCGGCGTGGCGGAATTGGAGGCCGGGCTCGAACCACTCGACCCAGCAGCGTTGGTCGCCACCACCGTAAAGGTGTAGGCGGTTCCTGCAGTGAGGCCACTCGCGACCAGCGAGGTGGCCGCACCAGCAGATGGGAAGGTGGCCCCACCGGGAGATGCCGTCACCGTGTATCCGGTAATAGCCGAACCATTATCGGCAGGTTCGGTCCAGGAAACATCGACCGAAGTAGCTGAAACCACCGACACCGTTGGAGCCCCAGGGTTATCCGGCGCACCGGGAGGAGTGACGGAGTTTGAGGGCTGACTTGGGGTGTTCTCCCCATTGGCGTTAGAGGCAGTAACGGTGAAGGTCACCGGCACCCCGGGTGCCAGGCCGGAGTAGACCAACGAGGTGGCGGTCGGGCCAGCGATCGATTGGGTACCCCCGGTGGAGGCCGCCACCCGGAACAGGGTGATGGCCGAGCCGTTGTCGTTGGGAACGGTCCAATTCACCGTCACCGAGGTGGAGGTGGCCACCACCGCGGTGGGGGCCACCATGATGTCGGGAACAGCGGAGGGGGTGGCGGAATTGGAGGCCGGGCTCGAACCACTCGACCCAGCAGCATTGGTCGCCACCACCGTAAAGGTGTAGGCGGTTCCTGCAGTGAGGCCACTCGCGACCAGCGAGGTGGCCGCACCAGCAGATGGGAAGGTGGCCCCACCGGGAGATGCCGTCACCGTATAGCCGGTAATAGCCGAACCGGTATTGACCGGAGGATCCCAGCTCACCGTCACGTCGGCCCCGGACGCGGCAGCTGAGGGCGCGGCCGGAATGCCAGGAACCGCGTTCGGGGTGACCGAATTGGAGGGCGGGCTCGTGGCCTCTTCGGCCAGAGTATCGATGGCGGTGACGGTAAAAGTATAGGCGGTCCCCGCAGTGAGCCCCGGAACTGTGGACGTGGTAACCGTGGGACCAATACCGGTGATGGGAGCGATGTCAGCCGGAATCGCGGTGATGGTGAAACTGGCCAGTGGCGTCCCGTTTGTAGCGGGGATATTCCAAGCGAGATCGACCGAAGTAGCCGAAACCACCGTCGCATTCGGAGCAGCCGGTGCATCGGGGGCTGCAGCGGCGACCGGTGAGGTGGCGAGCAACAGTAGTGACATAGCCACAACCAGTACGGCGAGAAGCTTTTGTATCTCGCTCTTTCCCTTGCCTGATGTTCCGCTCACAAAAATGCTCCACGAGTCCGGTGGCCCACAACCCCACCATTGTGCCCCATCGGCACGCCCAATCGCGTGCCACAGAGGCGATTTCACCCACTCAGCTACCGACTGTGAGTGCTCGGCCACAAAGGACTTCCTAGGTCCTCGACCCTTCGACCGCCCGGACGTGCCACAATCAGTTCCCAAAGGGAAAACGAAAGGTATCGACTCATGACAGTTAACCCAGTAGTTCAGATCATTCCCGGGGACGGCTCGGTCGCCAGATCTGGACCACTCACGGTTATAACATCGGGGCCCGCCGAAACCGGCACGGCGGCTATGGCCATGATCGATGCCCTGGCTTCGGTCAACAACTGGACATTTGAGGCGGTCGCTGGTGCCCTCCATGAACTGGTTGTCGCCCACAACCCCGCTGGCGTAGTTGCCCTTCTCGATGACCCGACCGAGCCGATTGTCTTCGTCTTTGATCAGGCCGAAGCTGTTGTCGGCGACATCCGACACAAGGGAAGTGGCCGAGCCGGGTGGACAACCGAAGTGGTGCCCGGACCCCTAGTCGAACTGAGGCTGGCATCAGTTCCCTTCACAACTCCAGAGTCGAACACCGATCTTCGATCCGGGTTGGTTCGGGGCGCTGGCCTTACGGTTCCCTTGGCAGCTCCACCCCAAGCCGATCCCATGCTCACACCGCCAGCAGAAGTTCCCGAAACTTCCGTCGTGTCCGAACCAGCAGTGGAGGCCACACCCTTTGTCCCGCCTCCTCCCGTATCGGATGACCCAGGTGCAAACCTTGACGCCCCTCAACCGGGGGTAGGGAACCTTCCGGAGGCAGAAAACCTTCCGGAGGCAGAAAACCTTCCGGGGATAGAGGATCTTCCAGTCGTGGCCCCAACCTCGGTCACCATCCCAGCAGTGGAAGAGCCTACGGACCAGGTGACGGTCGTCCACGCCGTCGAGGTGCCCGAACCAGGACCGGTGAGCCAGCCTCCCCCGGCCCCCGAAGCAGATCCTCCAATGGAGGCTGGGCCAGCGAATGAAGCGGGGCCACCGGTGGATGCACCTCCAGCACCCCCAGTACCAGAATTACTCCATCAAGACGGTTCGGTTCAAGACGATTCGGTACAAGACGGTTCGGTACAAGACGGTTCGGTACAAGACGATTCGGTACAAGATATTGCCGACACCAGCCCAACAGGAAACGAGTTGGCCTCGCCCGTCGCTGATCTTCTCACCCCGGACAACTCAGCCCCAGAGCCCCTTCCAGACATTCCGCCCGCACCACCGCTGTCTGATCTGGCCGACGCACCCTCCGAGATACCAGCACCACCACCGACACCACCTCTTCCCGACCTGGCCGACGCTCCACCGCCAGTGCCGCCTCTATCTGATATTGCCCCGCCAGACCCTGGCATGACCCCACCGCCCTCCTCCATGCCCGCGCCTCACGTGTCACCACCGCCAGCACCAAGCTGGTCAGATCCTGCGCCCCCACCCCCCGGCCCCGCAATGGCGCCACCTCCCGCCGCTGCACCGCCCCCGCCCATGCCACCTCCCGCCACTGCACCGCCCCCGCCCATGCCTGCTACTGACGTGGCACCGCCCCCAGCGCCAACACAACCACCACAGCCAACACAACCAACCCCAATCGATCCGCCCATGGGGGCGCCGCCACCCTCACCATCCTGGGGAGCTCCCGCTCCTGGTGCCCCCATCGAGCAGCCCTTTGGGGGGCTGCAGGGGCCAGCGAATCCACCGCCACCCCCTCAGGGGGCTCCGGATGCTCCGACCCACGCACCCCCTGCCCCCCAGGCTCCACCAAACAACGACGCCCCACCGCCCCCGCCACCACCGCCGGCTTGAAGGGTCTAGCGCCTACCCAAAGATCCAGTTCGTTGGCTCAGACCCTTGCAGTTCGCTATCGCGGTAGCGGTCGCGTGCCCGCAGGGTCGCCCTTCGGAGAGCTTGTTCGGTGTCGATGCCACGCTTGGTGGCCTGCTCAACCACTGCCAGGAGCATTTGCCCAAGCTCAACCTCACCGGCGTGCTGGACGAACCCAGCGTCGATCGCCGCCCGAAGCTGATCGATCGATGGCCGATGCTGGGAGCGTTGAGCTTTTTCGACCACCTTTGTAGCCAGCGACAACGCCGGGAGCGATTCGGGAATTCCGTCCATCACCGAACTCCGCCCCTTTTCCTTCTTCTTAATGGCCTCCCAGTTTTGTTCGACATCGCCAGCGGAAGAGACCTCGACCTCGGCGAAGACATGGGGATGTCGAGCAACCAGTTTGTCATGCACCACACGGGCGACGTCGCCAATGGTGAACGCCCCGGCCTCCGAGGCAAGCTCCGCCTGGAAAAGAATCTGGAACCAGAGATCTCCCAGTTCTTCTTCCAGATTGGTGTAGTCCTGAGTGGTCGCTAGCCCATCCAGAGCATCGAGTACCTCATAGGTTTCTTCTAGTAGGTAACGACGCAGCGACTCATGAGTTTGCTCCGCATCCCAGGGGCACTCCTGGCGTAGGCGGTGCATTAACTCAACGGATCGCCGTAACTCAAGCCCCACCGGAGCCTGAATTTCCGAGAGATACAAGGAGGTCAGGTGGTCAGGCTCAAAAGAACGATCAAGCTCAGGCCAAGAAAGCTCGAATATTCTCTCGTCCGGAGTACCCAATCCCTGAAGCACGGTGACCTTTTGTTCCGGACCCGCATCGATTGAGAGCTTGATGTCAGAAAGTACCCATGGCGCATGAGCGTGAGCAACCAGCACCGGACCTCTGACGCCATCAATCTCACGGCCAAAAACGTGACCGTCAACCAGCCGAACACCTGCCTCCACCGGATCGACACCAAGGCGGGCCCAAGCCACATCAAGAAAGGACAACGACGGGACAAGCTCGACCTCAACCCGCCCATCCTCAAGCAGATGAGTAACCGACCGCTCCAGCACCAACGGCGAACCAGGAACGACGTAGACAACTCCCTCTTGGGCTAGCGCGGCGGAGACCAGTTCTTCCGCGATGGCGCGATACACCTCCGGCAACGAGGCACCATCGTCATAAATCCGATCGAACGTCACCGGATTGGGAACCCGATGGGCCGTCGGATGACGAGTGGTCCGCAGGAAACACTGACTAGCTGACTGGATAGCGGCGACCGTGGCTTCGGTCAGATCACCCGTCCCACCTGGGCCAAGTCCACAGACCGTCAGTTGCGCACGCACAGCTCGCGCTACTGGTCCAGGGGAGGAACAACAACCGACCGGGTGGTATCCCAGAATCCGATCTGAGGGTTGACTTCAACCGCTGGCAGTGCGTTCAGAGTCTCACCGATCCGCGTGCTGGCCAAAGTCGAAGCATCTGTTCCCGAAGCAGGGCTTGTCTCAAAGCCATCAATCACGATGACGTGAAACCCAAACTGGGTCTCAATGGGCCCCAGCAGTTCGCCCTCAGCCCCAGCCAGCACTGCATCCCGAAACTCCGGAACAAAACGCTCAGGATCAGAACAGCCAAGCGATCCGCCCTGAGCACCACTACCGGGGTCGAGCGAAAGCTCGGTGGCCAAGGTGGCAAAGTCACCACCGTTGGACAACTGCTCGATCAGGTCGTCGGCTTCGGTTTCAGTGGCAACAAGGATATGGCTGGTACACGGGAGTGTGACCATCTCAGGCTCAGGCTGATCAGCGAACAGGATCTCGCCCAGTGTCGCCTGTTTGGCCCGGATTCTGGCCAATGATGCTAGGTATGGATCGAGTTCTGCCACCACCTCCTCGGTCACAGCCTCGTCTTCAAAAAGGCGGCCGACATCTCCACGAAGGCTAAGACGCTCTGTCTCGATGGAGGCATCACTCGTGGTCGCACCCTCTTCGGACAACAGACTGTCAATGACCTTTTCGATGACCAAAGTGGTAAGGAGTTGGGCTTCGATTCCGGGGGGCATAGTCCCGCTAAAGGCACTCTCAATAAAGCGCGGACTGGACTCGATTGAGACCAAGATTTGGTCAAGTTCGGCGCTGGAGACTTCGACTGAGTCGCCAGTTGAAAGCTGAACGGTGGCGGCCGGGTCCCCTGCACCACGGGTCACGCCACAAGCTGAGGCCACTACAGCAATCGCTGCGAGCAGGCCGATGAGTACACGATGAGGGGCAGGAAAGATCTTCACGGCGACAAAGGCTAGGGCGCTAGGCCACATCCCAGGTGGCACCGGAGTGAAGAAGCGAACGCAAATCGCCAGGTCCCTGCTGTTCGGCCGCCTTCAGCAGCTGCTTTCCGACCGATTCTGCGTACTCAGGCTGCTCGACTGAACGGAACACGCCAAAGGGCGTCGGTGACTGACGATCATCTGTCATTGAACCGAGGGCGAAGGCGACGGAGGGGTCGGGATTGTTCTCATCGTGGATGGCAATGCTGTCCAGCCCAACGTCCGCAACCTCAACAACCGTCGCACCACCGCCATGCATCACGATGCCTCGTTGGTTGTCTGCCCCAAAGAGCATGGGCTCGCCGTGAACGAGATTGATCATCATCTCATCTCGATTGGAGCGCTTGACAATGGCATCGAATGCCCCATCGTTGAAGACATTGCAGTTCTGGTAGATCTCGACCAAGGCAGCGCCGTTGTGGTCATGGGCCCGGCGAAACACGTTCATCATGTGCTTGCGGTCAAGGTCATGGGTGCGCGCCATGAACGTAGCTCCCGCACCCGCGGCCAAAGCCAACGGCTTGAACGGCGCATCGATCGACCCCATCGGGGTGGACTTGGTGACCTTGCCAACCTCGCTGGTTGGGGAAAACTGGCCTTTGGTCAGACCATAGATTTGATTGTTGAACAGAAGAATCTTGAGGTTGACGTTACGACGCAGGGCATGAATCAAGTGGTTTCCACCGATGGACAACATGTCTCCGTCACCCCCAATCACCCATACGTCAAGGTCTGGTCGGGCAACGGCGAGCCCAGTGGCGATGGCAGGGGCACGACCATGAATGGTGTGCATCCCGTAGGAATTCATGTAGTAGGGGAAACGCGCCGCGCAGCCGATTCCAGAAATGAAGACCGAGTTTTCACGTTTTACGCCAAGTTCAGTGTGCAGAAACTGAATGGCAGCCAGGATGCCATAGTCACCACAGCCGGGGCACCATCGGACCTCCTGATCAGAGGTCCAATGTCCCCGTTTAGTTGGATCAATGTTGACAGCGCTGACGGTAGTCATGCCGCTCCTCCATCGTTGTAGGTATTCATGGCATCGATGATTTGTCTGGCGGTATAGGGCAGACCCTGCATCTTGGTAATGGACTTGGCGTCTACAAGGAACTCTGAGCGGAGCAACTTGACTAGTTGGCCCAGGTTGAGTTCTGGCACATAAATGTGCTCATAGCGAGACAATATTTCGCCCAGGTTGGGGGCGAAGGGAGAGATATGAGTTAGGTGGATCCGATCCACCGGTCGTCCTTCATCTCGCAGCAACCTGGCTGCGTAGGTAATAGAGCCAGCGGTCGACCCCCAGCCGACCAGCAAGGTGTCAGCATCGCCTGACCCCTCGACCTCAACCAGGGGAATGTCCTTCGCGATGCCATCAACCTTGGCCTTACGCAACCGAGACATGATCTCGTGGTTCGCTGGAGAGTATTCAACTGTTCCCTTTCCATCTGCCTTCTCCAGGCCCCCGAGCCGATGCTCAAGACCGGGCGTTCCAGGCAGAGCCCAAGGCCGAGCGAGCGTTTCGTGGTCTCGCAGGAAGGGGTAAAAAGTTGGGTTCCCGTTCTCATCGACCGCGTTGGTCTCAGTGGCAAACTCGACCGATATATCGGGCAAAGATTCCACATCGGGCAAATTCCAGGGCTCGGCCCCGTTGGCTAGATAGCCGTCGGTGAGCAAGATCACTGGGGTCCGATACTTGAGGGCGATTCGCGAGGCCTCAATAGCCATATCGAAACAGTTCGACGGACTGTAAGCGGCCACGACCGGCAAAGGAGACTCACCATGTCGGCCATATACCGCTTGAAGAAGGTCGCTGGCTTCGGTTTTTGTTGGCAGCCCAGTGGAGGGTCCGCCACGCTGGACATTGATGATTACCATTGGCAACTCGGCCATATTGGCCAGGCTGATGGTCTCGCCTTTGAGGGCAACTCCAGGCCCAGATGTTGTGGTGAACGCCAGGTGACCGCCAAAGGCAGCACCAACGGCCGCACCCGCAGCCGCAATCTCATCTTCGGCCTGGAAGGTCCGAATACCAAAGTTCTTGTGTTTGGCCAACTCGTGCAAAATATCTGACGCTGGAGTAATGGGATAGCTACCCAGGAAGATCGGCAACTTGGCCAACTCGCCCGCGGCAATCATTCCCCAGGCGGTGGCGGCGTTGCCTGTGATGTTGGTGTATGTCCCTGGCTCATGGGGGGCGGCCCGAACCTCGAAGTGATCGGCGAACATTTCGGTGGTTTCGCCATAAGCATGCCCAGCCTTAAGGGCGGCAATATTGGCCTCCACAACCTCGGGCCGCTTGGCGAATTTCTCCTCGACCCAGTCGATCGTTGGCTGCAACGGACGGGTGTACATCCAACTGACTAGACCCAAGGCGAAAAGGTTCTTAGCTCGCTCGGCATCCCGCTTCTTGACATCGATGTCAGCAACAGCGCCAACAGTGAGCGCGGTCATCGGGACCTCGTGCACGATGTAGTCGTCCAAGCTGCCATCGATGCGGGGATCCACCTCATATCCACATTTTTCTAAGTTCCGCTCACCAAAGGCGTCGGTGTTCAGAATCACCGTTCCGCCAGACTTAATGCGGCCAATTTGGCTCTTGAGCGCCGCTGGATTCATAGCCACCAGCACATCTGGCTCGTCACCCGGCGTCCAGATCTCATGGTCCGAGATATGAATCTGAAAAGCCGAAACACCAGCGACAGTTCCTTGAGGAGCCCGAATTTCGGCCGGATACTCAGGCAAAGTCAAGACATCGTTACCCGCTAGAGCACTAGCGGAGGTAAATCGATCTCCGGTGAGTTGCATCCCATCGCCTGAATCTCCAGCGAATCGGATAATGACATGGTCGATGTCAGTGGGGTCAACTCGATCAGCAGTATTGGTCATGTTGTGTACTCCAAGTGAGCGAAATCCATCGCGGGAGCGTCACTCTGACCAGAAGGTGCTAGTTCAAAGACCAGCCCCGTTGCTGGTTACGACGGTGGCAACGGTACACCCGAAATGGTCAGGAACCCCAGAGGAAAAAGAATCAAATTCCCTCGCCTAAATGGTCGCCCCAGATGTGACTGATGTAACTTGGCTCCGTGAGCGAAAACCGGGGACGCAAAGGCCTCTCTGAGCCCTTAACTACCAGGTTAGACGGCTTTGGAACAACGATATTCGCCGAAATGTCGGCTCTGGCGGTTGAGACCGGCGCGCTCAACCTCGGACAGGGCTTTCCAGACAGCGACGGACCGGCCGAAGTTTCTGAGGCCGCCATTCGAGCCATTCGAGATGGAGTCAACCAGTATCCTCCTGGTCCGGGACATCCCGACCTCCTTCTGGCCATTTCCGAACACCAACAACGGTTCTGGAATCACCAGGTGGATCCGAACGGCGAAATCCTGGTCACCGCCGGAGCCACCGAGGCCCTAGCTGCCTCGTTCTTGGCCCTGTGCGAACCGGGCGACGAGGTGGTGGTATTCGATCCGACCTATGACTCCTACGCGGCTGGAATCTCCATTGCCGGCGCCGTCATTCGTCCAGTCACCCTTCGACCCGAAACAGACCCGAGCACCAATCAAGTCACCTACCACTTCGATGAGGCCGAACTGAGGGCCGTATTTGGACCCAAGACTCGCATGCTCCTTCTCAACACTCCCCACAACCCCACGGGGAAAGTGTTTAGCCCCACCGAACTCGACCTCCTAGCCGAACTCTGCTGCCACCATGATGTCATCGCGGTATGCGACGAGGTATATGAGCACCTCGTATTCGAGGGCCAGCACCAACTATTGGCCAAAAAACCAGGAATGACAGAACGAACACTCACCATCTCTTCGGGGGGTAAAACCTTCTCTTTCACCGGGTGGAAAGTCGGCTGGGTAAGCGGCCCGCAAGTCTTAGTGTCGGCGGTACGAACGGCCAAACAGTTCCTGACCTTTGTGAATGCTGCACCCTTCCAGCCTGCCATCGCGGTCGGACTCCGACTCCCCGACCAATATTTTCGAACCTTTGTTGAAGACCTCAGAGCAAAACGAGACCTCCTCTGCAACGCTCTTGGCGACATCGGCTTCGGAGTCCACCGACCACAAGGGACCTATTTCGCCACCGCCGACATCGGTCCACTCGGATTCACCAACGGGATCAAGTTCTGCCTTGACCTTCCCCGGACCGCGGGAGTTGTCGCGGTCCCCTCCGGGGTCTTCTACCAGCAGAAATACATTGGGAAGATCGAGCCTGGAGCAAGCCTGATTCGATTCTGCTTCGCGAAAGACAAGACCATCCTGACCAAATCAGCAAATCGACTGAAGAAGGCATTCGCCCAATGAGTCTCCAGCCTTCCTTACGAGTCGCAGCCGTTCAACATTCCATTGTCTGGGAGGACCCGGCCGCAACTTTTCGACACGTCGAACCCATGATCCGACGGGCGGCGCACTCGGGGGCGAATCTTGTTGTCCTCAGCGAAATGTTCTCCACCGGTTTCTCCATGGCCGCCGAACGTATCGCCGAACCCGTCGACGGTCCGAGTGTGAGCTTCCTTGTCGGTCAGGCAGACAAACACAGTGTTTGGACGTGCGGCTCAATCCCGACCCGCTCACCCGAGTTCAAACAGCCGGTGAATCAGTTAGTGGTCTGTGACGGTGGAGGAGTCATCGGTCGCTACAACAAGATCCATCCCTTCAGCTTCGCGGGCGAGCATGAGCACTATGACGCTGGAACCCACGTGCTTACCCTGGACCTTGGTCAGGTTGCCACCACCTTCTTCGTCTGTTACGACCTGCGCTTCGCCAACGAGTTTTGGGAGACGGCGGCCCAAACCGACCTTTATGTGGTCGTCGCCAATTGGCCCGAGACCAGACGTCAACACTGGACAACACTGCTCAACGCCAGAGCGATCGAGAACCAATCCTATGTACTCGGTGTGAACAGGGTCGGCGACGACGCCAATGGGCTCGCCTATGGCGGAGACTCAACCCTTATCGATCCGCTCGGGCAGGTGCTACTCAAAGCAACAGGTATCGAGACTGTGCTCCTTGGTGACGTCGAGTGCCAACGGGTGAGAGACATCCGAACCAGCTTCCCCTTCGCCCGAGATCGCCGAAATCATCGACTGTCTGACTGAAATCGACTATCTGACTGAAAGAGAACCAATGACCCAGTTACCAACCCCAGCACAAGATCCCGACGCCTGGATCATGGACAACCCACCCAGCAAGAAGTGGCCGCTGTACACGAGAGGCAATGTGGGCGAGGTCTTCCCCGAGGTCGTGCTTCCGCTGAGTTGGGACGCCTATGGGCAGGAGGCCGAAGACGGCTGGCGAGACGGCTACCGAGACCTCGGACTCCTGGTTGAAGGAGATTTCGACGACGACGAGCCCATGATCATTCTCGGAGTGTTCGGCGGCTACGCCTACATCAACGCCAGCTATGTCCGAATGCTTGGACTTCGGGCACCCGGTGGATCGATCGATGTCATCGATATGCAATTCTTTGGGGAATCCGATGCCCCTTCCTATGTAAGCCGCAAGGGCGACAAGAATCTGAAATCGTCCGCCCTACTGGGCAAGACGGTGTTCAAGTTGCTTGGCACCAAGAACCTCCCGGAATTGGAAGATGACAAGGCCGCTGTCCAAGCCTTCATCAAGAGCTATCCGGGCCAAAACGCAACCGATGACCAACTCCTTGGTCACCTCCTCGACCTCAAGCCCCTCTTCCGACGGCTCTTCGCTCGCCATATTGGGAATACGATGGGAGCGGCCCTGATGTCGGGCGCTCTCAATGACCTACTGGTCAAGGTTGACATGGCCGACCAGTTGGTGAGCCTTCTTGGCGGTATCGGCGATGTGGAATCCGCGGCACCATCGTCGGCCATGTGGAAACTCGCCCACAGCGAACACGACCCCGAGTCCGAAGAGTGGCAGGCGGACTTCGGTGCCTTCCTTGACGAGTTCGGAAGTCGCGGGCCCAACGAATGGGACCTTGGGTCCGACCCTTGGGAATTCCGTCCCGAACTGGCACTGGCAGCGATCGACCGGATGCGCGGTGCCGATGCCAGTCACGCCCCGCACACACAGGCCATGCGCCTCGCGTCGGAACGAACCACCGCTGTGTCCAAAGCACGCCACAAGTTGAACTTTCTGGACAAGCGCATGTTTGACAAGGCACTACGTGCGACCAGCGTGTATTCCCAGGGTCGGGAGCGATCCAAAACAACGATCGTGGCAGCCATCCAATCTGGGCGCCGAGCCGCTCGTGAACTTGGCCGTCGAGCAGCCGAACGGGGAGGACCAAGCGACATCATCGCTTGTTGCCTCCTCACCCTGGACGAGCTATCCGACTTCATGAAAGCTCCGGCCCAATGGGAGCAGACTCTGACCCAACGTCGGGAACTTCACGAAAGGCTCTCTGGCCTCATTCCCCCTTTCATCTTTGAGGGTGAGATACCCCCCATCGACACCTGGGAGTCCCGATCCTCAACCGCCGACTCAGTCATTGTTGGTCAGAAGCTCCAGGGAATTGCTGGCTGTCCCGGTTTCGCCCAAGGACGAGCAGTTGTGGTGACTGACCCTGCCGATCCGCGTGATCTTGGGCCGGGTGACGTTCTCGTTGCCCCCATTACCGACCCATCCTGGACTCCCCTGTTCCTAGCGGCGGAGGCCGTCGTCGTCGACGTCGGGGCGACCATGAGCCATGCCGTCATCGTCAGCCGTGAGCTTGGGATCCCGTGTGTCGTCTCCACCGTTGGCGCAACCAGGACCATCCCCGACGGAGCCAAGATTACCGTCGATGGCAATACCGGCGAGGTCACCGTAATCGAGCTTCCCTGAGCACTTCAACACCAGCCCCTCCTAGCGGGGCTGTAGCCATGAAGCCGAGCCTTGTTCTGGCGACCGTCGTGCTGGTTGCCGTCCTAATCGGAGGCAACTTCACCGCGCTGAAGTTCGCCCTCGACCATACAACTCCGCTTGTCCTTACTGGATTGCGGACCGTGGTCGGGGGAGTTTTCCTGGTCTCCTTTGCCCTACTTCGCGGGGAGCGGGTACCTAGACGGCTTGACGACCTCGGGCGAATTCTGGTTGTGTCCCTCAGCATCTCCACCCTGTCCAGCGCGCTCCTGGTTTTTGGTGTTAGCCGAGTGTCGGCCGGGCTGGCTTCATTGCTGGCCTCCACCATGCCGCTATTCACGGCCATCCTTTCTTTTTTCATCCTTGGGTCGGTCTTGTCTCGGGGGGCGGTCAGCGGGTTAGCGATTGGATTTGCCGGAACCACCGTGCTTGCTGCTCCGCTTCTCGGGGGTGGATCGGCCACCATAGGAGTTCTCTCCATGGGCTTTTCGGTTCTTGCTTGGGCGTTCGGAACGGTTTTTATGAAATGGAAAGATTTCAGCCGGGTGAGTCCCGTGATGCTGGTCGGTATCCAGCTTCTGATGTCCGCATCGGTGCTTATGCCGACTGCTCTGTTCGTTGAGGGCCTCGAGTTCACCGATTGGAGCGTCGGTCTCTTCGTCCCCTTGGCCTATGCCTCCGTCCCAGGCTTGGCCGTCACCTTCGCCCTGTTAGCCACCGTTGTGAAACAAGCAACTCCGACACAGGCAGCATCGACCGCATATCTCATCCCTGTCTTTGGTGTACTCTTCGGATTTCTGCTTCGAGGCGAACTCCTTGGCTGGACGCAGTTGGTTGGTGGAGCCCTAGTCGTTGTCGGCGTGTACGTACTCGTCAGTACGGCTGCCAGGTCTGCTGGCTACAACAATCCTCGATAGACCAATACTTCACGAACCTGATCTATTCCTCGGGTCAGAGCGGCGTCCATTCCCAACTCACGAGCCGCATCGACATTCGGTTGGTTGTCATCAACGAATAGGACCTGCTCTGGTGGGTGGCCAAGTTCAGAAATGACGTGCTCAAAGATCTTCGCATCGGGCTTGACCATGCCCAGGGTGTAGGAGGTGAACTCGCGGTCAAACATGGTGGCAATGATCTCGTGATCGGTCTGACCTTCCCAGTGCAAGGCGTTGGTATTGCTCAGAACCGAGACCTCGACTCCGCTCTCGATGAGAGATGCCACCAGCTCCCGGGATCCGGGGAAGAGGCCCTTCGGCCATTGAGCAAACCGGCGAACTAGTTCGTCACCGGGCATGGCCAAGCCGAGCTCGGCCACGAAACCATCGCCAAATTCTTCGGGCGAGCAGCGACCCCGCTCGAAGGCACGCACAGACGGGCTCCGTAGCCATCCGGCCCAGAAATCCTGAACCGAAATTTCTTCCTCACCGATGATCTCAGCTATCGGGCCGAGCTCGACCAACACTCCACCCATGTCGAAGACCACGGACTTGATTGCTGATTCGCTCATGAGAAGGCCTCCCTGTTCTGCGCCGACACACTAGCGGTGCTGGTGCTCGCTGCCTGGGTTCTGGGGAGGCATTGGTGGTGAGACCCATCCTGAGGGCCTTTCTGCCTCTGGAGTGACGGAAATGTCTGGCTGGGCTCGGAACGCATCGGCCACCAGTTCTATAGCGGCTACGACACGAGTTGCCGGGTCTCGCTCATCCCCGCCCAAACGTTGTTGACGACGGAATGTCGCCAGGGTGTCGCTCCAACGATCACGCTGGAGCTGGCTCATTGTTCCCCTCAACTGGGCTAACCGAAGGAGGTTCCATTCGGCCGCTCCAGTCAAGGCCTGAGATTCGGCGTTGTAGTGCTCATCAATAATCCGATCAACTTCCTCCGCGGTCATGATGGGCAACAACTTCGAGGCCATTCTGGCCATATTGCGATAGGAACCCTGAAGTAGGAAGGGGGGTTCGGTCCGATACTGATCATCGGTGGCGGCCGACGCAATGTATTGCCGGTTGACGCTCAGAACTACCTCTTGGACCTGTCTAAGGTGACCGAGGGTCCCGAGCCAGCGCCATCTGCACCGCCAGACCCGTCTCCTACATCAAGACCGTCTGCGCTGAGGTCTAGTCCATCGCCCCCGAAATCGAAGTCGATGTCACCGCCGCCGCTTTCGAAACCCAAAAGCATGGAGAGAATCCAGTTTCCCCCAGCGACGAGCAAGACCGTGGTGAAGATTACCGTTGGAAATCCGAACGCTATGTCGAGCACACGCATGCTGGTCTTCATCCCTCCAAGTAGTCACTATAGGTTGCAACTCATAACGGCGCCGTAACCAACTCAGTTCCCCGTTGTGTCTCACTCTTGGCGTCCGCATTTCAGCCTCCGCGTTTGTCCATGAGCTTCTGGGCCCACCAATGTTGGGTACAGGATCCCAATCGATCAAGCCATTGCCGAACCTGTCGAGAACAGTAATTGCGGAAACCTCCGCGAAGACGAGACTGTGATTCTGGGGCCATTATCTGGTCGCCTTAGCCCCCGATGAGTTAGTGGCGAAACCGACGTTGGCCGACCCTTAGTCAAGGATTCCGATGAGCGGTACCCATCTCAGCCACTCATTAAGTTCAGCTCACGGGGGCCTAGTTGTGTCCCCACGTGTGGAGACTCACACGGCTCTGCCGTATGACCTCCCGCTGAGTTGGCCACTGTTCTGGCCCCGGTTGGCGGGTGGGGAGTTTCGCCCACTTCCCACGCAGGTGTCGCTCCACCAGGTCTTAGCTCCCGCTTGGACCTCTGTGCCGATACCTTGCACCGCCTCCGGAGCCAGAGGTGGCCCCCATTGGCCTGCTGATCGAGCCGTCTGAGGGGTCACAGCTCAGTGACCACAATACAGCGGCCCGCTCCCCGGGAAAGGCATGAAGAGAAGCATCTCTGGATCCTGATCCTGTCGCTAGCGGCGGCATCAGTCGGGCTCTTTGAGATTTATCTGATGAACTGGCCCTATCTGCCGGTCGAAGGCTCATTGGGTTTCGTGGCGCTACTGGCCGGGTTCGTCCTCTCAGAGAGCCTTGCTATTTCTCTCCCGGTTCGAACAAGACATGGCATCTTGTCTTTTTCCGAACTTCCATTGGTTCTCGGACTCTTCCTAGCCCGCCCCGCCACTGTCTGGTTGGCCAGCCTGCTGGCTCTGCTCCTTACCTTCATTGCCTTGCGCCCAACAAGTTTGATCGATGGATCATTCGCCGTTGCTAACCGAACCCTGCGGGTAGCAACCACCGCATTGCTATTCCGCCTGCTTTTTGACCAATCGGACCTTCTTTCACCCCAGAACTGGTCGCTGGCCTTGAGTGCGGTGGCCATTAGCGGGGCCATTGAGTTAGCAGCGGTTCTTTGGGCCGACGAACTGAGTCAGGGGCGCCACGACCCCGGCGCTGCTCGGTCGATCTTCGCTCTGGGTCTGTTCGTTGCCTTGGCCAACACCAGCCAAGCAATCGTGGCCGCCCACCTCATCGTGGCTCAGCCGCTCGGCCTGATCCTTTTTGGGGTCACCATGCTGGTTCTTTATGGCGCCTACCACTCCTATGTTTCTGAATACTCCCACCGGCTGCGAGTCGAGTTTCTTTTCGAGATGACGAACGCGCTACGTGGAGCGTCGAGCAATTCCGCCATTGCCAAGCTTCTCCTCGTCGACTCGGCGGCCATGTTGAAGATGGATAGCGCCGAACTTGTGATCTTTCCTCGTCCCGAGAACCCAGACAGCCCGACGTGCTTCAAGTTGGACAGCGGCATCCTCACCGAGAATTCTCTTACCAATTCGGCAAATGTTGAGGCGAGTGATCTCATCGCCGTTCTATCGACGCCTACCATCATTCATCCTCATCGCCAGTTCGGGCTGGCAGCCAACTACCTTCGAGGGCGCGGCTACCACACCGCCTTGATCGGAACCCTACGTTCCGAGAACCGACCCGTTGGCCTATTCATCGTTGGGAACCGGACCAATCGGAAACTCACCCTGGACCATGACGACCTCGGTCTCTTTGCCAGCCTTGTTCACCAATCGGCCATAGCCCTTGAGAACGACCAGTTGGAGCAGGCTATAAGTCGGCTTCGAGTTCTCGAGTCCGAACTTGCCCACCAGGCCAACCACGACAGCTTGACCGGGCTCGCCAACCGGACACTTCTCAGCATCAAACTGACCCAAACAATCGCCGAGAGCCTCCCCACCACGTTGCTTTACGTCGACCTCGACGACTTCAAAGTTATCAATGACACACTCGGTCATGGAGTGGGTGACCAACTGCTCACAGCAGTCGCTCACCGTATTCTCGACTGTGTCCGAGCCGACGATGTAGTCGCAAGGCTAGGCGGTGACGAGTTTGCGGCCCTTATTTGCAGTGAGGGAGACGCCCACCAGATGGCCAAGCGAATCCTGGCCGCTCTGAGTCGCGCCTTCACCATCGACGGCCACGAGATACTGATCGGCGCCAGTGTTGGCCTGGCTAGCTCAAGCGATGTCAGCGACGCCTCCGATTACCTTGCAAAAGCCGATGTTGCCATGTACGCCGCGAAACAACAAGGGAAGGGGGCGGTGGCAACATTCCGTATGGAAATGCAACGACAGGTCGTCGTCCAACAGCGTTTGCGAGCAAATCTCCGCCAAGCAATCGATGCGGGCAAGTTCCATATTCTGTACCAGCCTGTGGTTGAACTCTCGACCCGCAAGATCGTCGGGGCCGAAGCGCTCGTCCGCTGGGAGACCGATGATGGAGACATCCTCCCTGGTGGATTCATCGAAGAAGCAGAGCGGGCTGGCCTGATTCTCGCCATCGACCGCTTCGTACTCGACCGAGTACTGCAAGACCTTCAGACCCTGGAGAGGCAGGGGTCGCAGGTATTCCTTTCGGCCAACTTGTCATCCCGACACTTCCAGGAGCCCGACCTAGTCCAGCAACTGAAACATTCCATCGAGAACGCCCAGGTTCGGCCTGAGCGCCTGATGCTTGAGATTACCGAGGCTGCCCTCGTCCTAGACCCGGAAGTAGCCGTTCGGACGCTCAACAGGATCCGCCACCTCGGCATCCGATTGGCCCTCGATGACTTTGGGACCGGATACTCCTCTCTCAATCACCTTCGGGCTCTCCCCGTCGACATCTTGAAGATCGCCCGCCCATTTGTTCGCGATCTGAACCAGTTAGAAGGCGAAACCTTCCTTCGGACGATGATCGAACTTGGGGACAACCTGGGACTCCAGGTTCTTTGCCAAGGAATCGAAACAGAAGGTCAGTTCCTGGCGGTGGAACGCTTGGGTTGTGCACTTGGCCAAGGATTTCTTGTTTCTAGGCCAATCCCCCTGACCCAACTAGTTGATCAAGTCACTCTTCAACCACATCGAGTCCCAAAGCTCGACCTTGGTTAGCCATAGGACACACCCAAGCCAGCCCGAGCATCCTGTTGCACACCATAAGGAGGAATTGGGTACCGCAAACCGTTTCCCGACAAGGCCTTCATCCCGGCGATGGCCTTTGGAATAAATCTCGGGGGCATCGCCATCAAGAGCTCATCGTCTTGCACACCCCCATAGCGACGCTCTGCGAAGCAAGGAATAGAGACGCTCGGCTCGTCGAGGGCCAAAGCCCTACCCCACGAATCCGCACACGATGACTCACCAACGCAACCCCAGGCAAAATTCTTGTAGCCCGACCATTGAAGCCCGTTTATCAGCAAGATCATCTGGGCCGGGTTGGCGTAGATGAGACAAATATCTGGAGGGGTTAACCGGCCCGAAACTAGCGGTGAGACAGCCATGGCCACAAAGCGACCTTCCGGTACCGTATGCATCGACGCCTGGTGGATGGACGAATCCTCCGCCGTCTTGAACCAGACCCCCGCCATGTGTTCCCCCGATAGCCATTGTTGATCTCGAGGCCGGAGGCCAAGCACCGCCCCACACTGGTCTCCAACCAGGTCTTCGTTCGTGATCCCTACGGTGAAGTTCAGCCTGCTCGCCATAGCGACAATCTGGTCCGCTGTGTGAATAGCTTTTGGTCGACGAATCCGAGGGATGGCTTCCATCTCCTCCACCGTGGTGAACATCGACATACCAATCGGGGTGGTTCGAATCCGAAGCAAGCTATTCAGATCACCAACCAGTTCGGGCCAGGCAAATTCTGTTTCAACCCCCCTTGAGACCATCGTTTCAGCCGAGGAATCGCTGCCACCACCATTGGAAAGGTTTACCCGCTGCTCGTTCATGGCCCGAAGTTACTCAAGTCATCCGAAAAATGCCCGATTAACTAGGTGTGAATCGTCGAATCCGCTTCCCCGCCCTCGCCGTCAGTCTGGTCCTCATCGCCGCTGGCTGTGCCGGTTCTGACCCGAACGAGGCAGCAGATGTGACCAGCTTGCCCTACGTGGAGCAGCTACCCGATGAGGACGTGCTCATGGCAGCAGCCACCGACCTGACCCCCGAAGAGCGGTCGCTCGTCGAGTTTGAGGCCGATTGGATTTGTGAGGTGCAAAACAACACTTTTGAATCTAATGACGCCATCGGCGACGCTCTCGATCAGAGGCTTGCGGACTTTGGCATCGACGAAGAGACCTATGGAGGCTTCCGGGAGCGGATCAACCAGGACGAGGCAATCCGCGCCGCCATCTTGTCCACCTATCGCACTGCCTGCATTCTCGGCCGCTAACGGGTAGGCCTGGTGCTAGGCCGGCCACATCGTCTCAATAAAGGTCAAAAGGTCCTCCGCAATACTGTCCTTATTGCGTAACCCGATCTGTACCTGCCCACCCTGATCGTCGTACTCTTCCGCTTTCCACACCCCCTTGGGAAAGAGGCGCTCGAAACGAATTTCCTGGCTTACCTTCATCGTTACCGGCCCCAGCTTGGCCACCCAAGCTGGGCCACCAAACCCCGGCCCCTTGATGACCACAATGTCGAGGATTCCCACCCGAACGCAGGCCGCCCGTAGTACGGCCACTTGTAAGAGGCGGTCGGCAAGCATTGGAACCGGACCAAACCGATCATTCCATTCCAACCGGATGTCATCGACTTCGGCTAGAGATTGTACTGCGGCCAGTCTCCGATATGCCTCAAGTCGACGGGCATCCGAAGCGATGTAGTCGCTGGGAATGTTGGCGTCGATTGGTAGATCGATCTTGATCTCAACCTCAACTTGTGGCGCGGTTCCGTTAAGTTCGGCGACGGCTTCGGTCACCAGTTGGCAGTACAAGTCGTAGCCAACAGCGGCGATATGGCCGGTTTGCCCGACCCCAAGAAGGTTGCCGGCTCCACGAATCTCCAGATCCCGCATAGCAATTTTGAATCCCGATCCCAGTTCCGTCGCCTCACCAATGGTCTTGAGACGTTCGTAGGCCTCCTCGGACAAGGAAGCGCCCGGACGAGTGAACAAATAGGCATAGGCGCGCTGGCCGGACCGGCCAACGCGACCCCGAAGCTGGTGAAGCTGACCTAGACCCAACAGCTCGGCCCGATCGACAACCAGGGTGTTCACCGTTGGCATGTCAATTCCCGACTCAATAATGGTGGTGCAAACCAAAACGTCGTATTCACCCTCCCAGAAGTCCAGAACGACCTTCTCCAAGGTTCCTTCGTCCATCTGGCCGTGGGCGATGGCAATTCGGGCCTCCGGGACCAGATCTCGAAGCTCATTCGCGACCTTGTCGATGCTCTGCACCCGGTTGTGAACAAAAAAGACTTGGCCCTCCCGTAGTAGTTCTCGACGAATTGCCTCGGCTACCGGACGTTCGTCGTAGTCACCCACATAGGTAAGAATTGGCTGGCGGTCCGCTGGCGGGGTATTGAGCAAGGACAGGTCGCGGATCCCGGTTAGGCTCATTTCCAAGGTGCGTGGGATTGGGGTGGCCGTAAGCGTCAGAACGTCAACGTTGGCCTTGAACTGCTTAATTGACTCCTTGTGGGAGACCCCGAAGCGTTGCTCCTCATCCACAACCAGAAGGCCAAGATTGGGCATCTTTACGTCGTCGGACAAAAGACGGTGAGTCCCAATCAGCACGTCAACCTCGCCCGCCTCGGTGGCCCGAACAACCTCACGGGCCTGTTTCGGCGTCAAGAACCGGCTAAGAACCTCGACCCGAACGGGGTAGGGAGCAAACCGATCGCTGAACGTTTGGAAGTGCTGCTGGGCCAGAAGCGTGGTTGGTACCAGAATTGCGACCTGCTTACCTGCCTGCACGGCCTTGAAACTGGCCTGAACTGCAATTTCGGTCTTACCGAAACCGACATCGCCCACGACCAGGCGATCCATGGGGACCGGTCGCTCCATGTCCTCACCAATGCTGGCAATGGCTTCGGCCTGGTCGGGAGTCAGCTCGTAAGGGAAGGCATCGGCCAGCTCACGCTGCCATGGAGTATCCGGACCGAAGGCAATCCCCTCCGCGGACATCCGCTGTTGATAAAGAACAACAAGTTCCTGGGCGATCTCCTCGACGGCACTTCGAACCTTCGCCTTGGATTTGGCAAAGTCGCTGCCACCGAGACGATGAAGGGCCGGAGAGTCCCCTCCGGTGTAGGCCCGGATGAGATCGATCTGGTCCGAGGGTACATACAGCTTGTCATCACCACGGTATTCGAGCAGTAGATAGTCGCGCTCATGCCCGCCAATGGCTCGGGTGACCATTCCGGCAAACTTCCCAACCCCATGTTGATGGTGGACTACCAAACCGCCGATTCGAAGATCATCAAAGAAGCCCTCGCTTTGACGCTTGCGGGGTTTGACCTTGCGATGGGCTCTGCGGCGACCGGTGAGTTCTGCCTCGGTCAGAATGGCAACACCAACGGAAGGAAGTATGGCTCCTCGCTCCACGGAGGCCACAACCAGGTGAGCGCCTGGTGTGAACTCGTCGGGAATGGTCGTTCCGTGGTTGGTTGGCCGTATGCCCCACTCGGTGAGGAACTCCAGTAGACGAGCGGCGGAACCAAGCCCATCAGCGGTCACGATGACGCGCGCACCATCGAACAACAATCGCTGGAGTCTGGCTGCCAGCGCCTCCCCCGGAGCGTCCCAGCCGGACGCGTCAAGGACTGCTACATCAGGGCTCTCCGGGGTAGCGGTGACCGAAACGATTGGAGCCCCGGTTTTACCCAACAATCGATCGTAGGGCACGTGAAGTCGAGGGAACTCTGGATGGTCTTCGCCGTCTGACACCGCGCCCCATGTTCGGGCCAGGGTCTCGGCCAGGTCGGTTTCTTCGGCCATAAGATCGACTCCGCGATCCCGCATTCGCCGAGGTTCGATCAAAACGACAAGCGAATCGTCCCCCATCAAATCGGGAAGTACTCGCTCGGTTGGGCTAAGCCAGGGAAGCCAAGACTCCATTCCATCAAAGTGCTCACCACGCGACAAACGATCCCACTGTTCGATGCCCCAGGGCGCCTCCGCTACCAACTCCGCTGCTCGCTGGCGAATTTCGTTGTTGGGAAGAAGCTCACGGCAAGGGAAAATCTCGATCTCAGCGATGTCGACTGTCGAACGCTGATCGGAGACACTAAAGAGTGCCAGCCGGTCGACTTCATCGCCCCACAGGTCAATTCGTACCGGCCCATCCGCCGTGGAAGGAAAAACATCGACGATGGAGCCTCGTACCGCAATTTCTCCCCGGTGCTCCACCTGGGGTTCACGCCGATAACCAGCACCAACCAAACGAGCAGCCAGATCCTGGGGATCGATCACATCTCCACTCCCAATAATGACGGGATCCACCTCTTCAACGTGGGGGCCAAGCCGCTGGATCAATGCTCTTACAGGAGCGACAACGACGCGGGGACATTTCTCGGGGTCTTGGAGGTGCCACAACGTACGCAACCGCTGTCCCATTGCCTCGATGGAGGGACTAACCCGCTCAAAGGGAAGGGTTTCCCACGCCGGGAACGAAAGAACTTCGTCTCCTCCGAGTAACACACCCAGATCGTTCGCCAGCCGATCGGCTTCAGCCGTCGTCGGCACCGCCACCAGAACCGGACGCCGCTCCGATCCCTCCGCGAGAGCCGAGATAGCAAGGGCTCGAGCTGGTTCGGGCATAGCCAAAACCGTGGTTGCCCGGCCAATCACTCGTTCCAAGGATGGATCGTCGGCGACCAGCCGTGGAAGACGTCGGAAACTCACCGGGCCAGGCTAGGCCCCGATACGGAGAACCCAGCGAAGTCCACGGTGGGTCATGGTAATCATCCACCCTCCAAGGACCCCAAGGGTAATGCCCATGATGTTGGCGACGAGGTCTTCCAGGCTCGTGCTCCGGGTGGAAGAAAGCAATGGCTGGGCGTATTCCACTCCCGCCGAGATCGCTCCAAGACCAGCAATCAGAAACAATCCGCTGTCGCGGCGGCCAATGGCAAACCAACCGAGAAATCCTGCCAAGCCCCACATCAGGAAGTGCCCAACCGAATCGGAGGCCAGAGGTATATCACTACGGTCCAAAAGGTCGAGGCCCGAGCGGGCCTCTGCCATACGACCAAACCAGCGAACTCGGACGAAAGCTAAACCTGGTGCTCGATCGCTAAAAGACAGCCCAACCATGGCGACTCCTAGTCCGAGGACCGCCAAGCGAACTACCCAGCGAAAAGCAAACAGGGTCCGGCACCGAAGGACGACCAAGCGCGATGGGCTGGGCCTGGTACCCCGGCCGGGATTGGATCGCCGTGACTTCTTCCTACGCATTCCATCAGCATAGGAACCTCACTCTGAGCAGTTGGCGCGGGCCGCTAGGCAGTTGTACCGACACGAACCCCTGACCGTCAGGGATCGGCCACAAGGTAGGGAGCCGTTGTCAAATCCGTCTCCGAGTCAGGCTCAGGACCTTCGCTGATTAACCACGTTCATGGTGGCGTCAAGCCCATCGGAAAGAAGCATCTCGACGGCATCTGCCGCCTCGGAGATTGCTTGGTCAAGGACTACCCGATCTGCCTTAGAGGGGCGACGCAGCACCCAATCTCGTCCAGCTTGAGATGCTGGTGGCTTACCAACCCCAATCCTGAGACGGATGAAGTCGGTGGTTCCAAGGTGCTGAGTGATCGACCGAAGCCCATTGTGACCAGCCAGTCCACCCCCACCTTTCATCTTCAGACGTCCCGGATCAAGATCGAGCTCATCGTGGACAATAGCCAGTCGCTCACCGTCCTCAATTCCGTATCGTCTCGTGAGCAGTCGAACCGACTCTCCCGAATTGTTCATGAAAGTCAGAGGAAAGGCAACCGCGAGCCGCTTGTCCCCCACCCGAAGCTCGGCCGCAAGGGCGCGTTCTTTGGTTTTGGTCAGACGTTGGCCATGACGCTTCGCCAAACAGGCAACGACATCGGCACCAATATTGTGTCGAGTGTTCTCGAATTCTGAACCCGGGTTTCCCAAGCCGACAAGCAACAGGTCGGCTGGGGTGCCGCGACGCTTTTGTTCGCCCGGAGGACGAGGCAGCCGCGACACCGATCAGGCCTACTCGGAGTCGCCCTCGGAGTCGGCCGAAGCCTCGCCCGTCTCTTCGCCCTCTTCGCCCATTAACTCTTCGTCCTCTTCGCCCTCTTCATCAGACTTGAGACCGCGAGGAACAACAGTGGCAGCAACAGTGATC
Source organism: Actinomycetes bacterium (assembly GCA_024276425.1). Classification (GTDB taxonomy): domain Bacteria; phylum Actinomycetota; class Acidimicrobiia; order Acidimicrobiales; family SZUA-35; genus JAJRQY01. The sequence goes on from JAJRXF010000188.1 coordinate 28,709, forward strand.
TTGCCGAGAACCTTGGTGGTCACGCCTTCGGGCAGGACGATGTCCGATAGTGCCAGGCGGGCGTCAATGGTCATAGCCGAAACATCGACCTCAAGCTGGTTCGGGATGCGGTTCGGAGCACAGGAGATGTTCAGGCTATGCATTTTCTGTTCAACCATGCCTCCGGACTCCGCCACCTCACGGGCCGTGCCAGTAAGCACTACCGGTACGGTCACATTAATACGGTGGTCATTCGATACCCGGAGGAAGTCGGCGTGGACGGCTCGACGTTTGATCGGGTCACGCTGCACGTCGCGTACAACGACCTCTTCCTCGTCGCCATCGACGCTCAGGGTGAACACGGTATTCAGTCCGGCATCGGTCTTGAGGGCATCCCGGAGTTCGTCGTAGGCGACCTCCACAGGGATCGGGTCCTTGCCCAACCCATACAGGACACCAGGCAATTGACCGGCAGCCCGGAGGCGCCGAGATGCGGCCGAGCCTGTGGCGCGTCCGGTGGTGGCTTTGACGACTGTTGACATGATGATCCTTGAGAAACGAACGCTGCCCTATGGACAGACATAGACGACAGAGGCTACCGGGATTTAGTTCTGGTTGTGACCGTCGAAAATCTGACTAACCGAAGAGTCTTCGAAGACGGCGCGAATTGTCTGGGCAATCAGTGGCGCTATTGATAAAACGACGAGCTTGTCGAACCGCTTCTTTGGAGGAAGGGGAAGCGTGTCGGTGACGATGACCTTGTCTATGACCGAGTCTATGACCGACTTCGCCAGCCGCTCAACCGCTGGGCCGCTGAAAACTGCGTGAGTGGCCGCACAAACCACTGACCGGGCTCCACGCTCCTTGAGCAACTCGGCGGCCGAACAAATTGTGCCTGCGGTGTCAATCATGTCATCAATGAGGACACAGTCTCGGCCATCCACTTCACCAACAACATCCTTGGCCTCAACGGAATTCTTGAGACCCTTCAGCCTGCGCTTGTGCACGATTGCCAGGTCGGCGTTCAATTTTTGGGTGTAGCGCTCGGCAACTTTGACTCGCCCGGCATCAGGAGAGACAACAACGAGGTTGTTGCCGATCTCGGTCCGCAGATAGTTAACCAAAACCGGCATTGCAGTCAGATGATCAACCGGACCGTTGAAGAACCCTTGGATCTGACCAGAGTGCAAATCGACCGACATCAGACGGGAGGCGCCGGCCGCAGCGAACATATCGGCCACCAATCGGGCTGTGATCGGCTCGCGACCCTCTGACTTGCGGTCCTGACGGGCATAACCGTAGAACGGAAGCACCGCAGTGATCCGGTTGGCCGATGCCCGTCTGGCTGCATCCACCATGATCAGGTGTTCCATAATGGAATCGTTGAGGGAATGCCCATCCACGGTTGAGTGGCTTTGAAAGATGAACACGTCCGAACCACGAATCGACTCGGAGAACCGGCAATGGGTCTCGCCATTGGCGAACTGAGCCAGATGAGATTCGGTCACCTTGATCCCAAGATGCTCGGCCACATGTTCGGCTAGGACGTGGTTGTGACGACCCGCAAAAAGATGCAGCGTCTTCCTGGTAACGGCTTCCATGTATACCCCTGACAACTCAGCCCAATCGAGTAGAAACTAGCTTCTGCCGGGGAGCAGCATAGGAGGGTCAGGTAGCGGTGCCATCATCAAGTTCCAGCCGCCACCTCGGCGGCTGGTTCTGGCTCCATGGCGAACTGTACGGACCGGAGCAAGATCGGGGCCACGAACAGATCTTCGTGTGCGAATTGCTCCCGGGGTTGGGTTCGAACCAACGACGACCGGATTCAAAGTCCGGCGTTCTGCCAACTGAACTACCCGGGAATGTGAGCCACAGACTATCGGAGGTAACCCCCACTTTGAGATCTTTCGCGTGAAGGAACACTTGACCGGATGGGTTGCGCACCCATCGTGAGCCGCTAGCCTTTGGCCGCATATGGGATCGCTGATTAAGAAGCGCCGCAAGCGCATGCGTAAGAAAAAGCACCGCAAGCTCCTTAAGAGGACTCGCGTGCAACGCCGCAACAAGAAGTAGGCGCCAACAAAGGGCATTTGCTGGCAACTTGGCTGTGACACCTTTGTTTCAGCGGGATTAGCAGGTTGATGGAGACCACCCAGAGCGGGTGGTCTTTGTCGTTAGCCGTCTCGGTCCTGGAAAGTGGCCGCGAACAAACCAGGTAGAGCCGCTGCCAGCCAGCGTGGGTCGCTGACCAGACTCCTCGGCAAGCTCGTCCCGCCAGCGTGTCAGTTCCGGGGCAACAGTTAGCGCCGCCGCTTCAAGGTCATTTGGGCTTTCGTAATTGCGGGGGCCTCCCAAATGGTCCCAGGCTCGGTACACCTCTGGCGTTGGGCAGGGCACCGGGGGGGTCACGAGCGTTAGATCCATGTCCAGGTGAGGCAAGGGCTCGACTCGTTCGCCAATACCCGAGACCCTGGCCCGACCCCCAACTAGACAAAAGGCAACATCGGCTCCCAGACTGGCCGCTCGGAGAAGATCCTCTTCCGATGTTGGGTCAAAGCCAGCCCACCGCAGAATGGCACCAGCGTCGGACGAGCCCCCTCCCAGCCCAGCTTGGGAGGGAATTCGCTTGGTCAAGGCAACCCCAGCCGTTCGGCCCGCTAGAGACATTGCGCGCAAAACCAGGTTGTCTGCACCAGCTGGTATGTCAATGCCTCCCCCTTTGATGGCAAGTCCCTCTCCTTTGGAGTCAATTTCAATGGAGTCGTGGAGATCAAGGGTGACCATCTCGGCTTCAATGAGATGCAGCCCATCCGCTCGTCGACCAACCATTCGAAGGCTGAGTGTCAACTTGGCGGGTGCCACCAGACGAACTTTTTCTCCCAACCGCCCTTGGGGGGAGTCTGTTGGGTCGCCATCATCGCCAAGGGAGAACCTCCCATTCATGAGATGCCCCCCAGTAGTCCCCATTGCCCAAGCGTAAGAGCCTCTGCTCGCAAGGTGGGGTCGACTCCAGCGGACAAAATCTGTTCTTCGGACACGAAAGCTGACAGACTCCGCCGAATCATCTTACGTCGCTGCCCAAATCCGGCCCGAACCAAACGAAGAAGAGGAGCAAACTCTGCGTCGATCATCGGTGTCGGGCTGCGCTCGATTCTGACCAGAACAGAATCAACGTTCGGCTTGGGAAGAAAGACTTGATTCGGGACATGGCCAACCACCCGGGCACTCCCCCAATACGAGGTGATCACCGATGGAATGCCACACCCCTTTTCCCCCGGCTGAGCTGCAAGACGATAGCCGACTTCGGCCTGAACCATCACGAGATATTGGGTGATCTGGCCGACTTCACTCAGAAGATCCAGGACCAGGGATGTGCCAACATTGTATGGCAGGTTGGCTACCAGGTGCCATTGGCTGTCACCGAGCTCGGTACTCCAGTCAACGTTGTTAGCGTCCGCATTGAGCACCCGAACCGGCTTTCCCTCAACCACCTCAGACAGTGCGGGAATAAGATAGCGGTCGATCTCGATAGCCAACACCGAGGCGCCAGCCTCAACTAGTCCCAGGCTTAGTGAGCCCAGTCCCGGCCCGATTTCGACCACTTGGTCGCCTGATCTCAGCTCGGCTAGGCGGACGATTTTCTGGATCGTGCCGGGATCGCAAACAAAGTTTTGGCCAAGGGCACGGCTCGGTTGGAGTCCGTGGCGGTCCATGAGCTCGCGCACAGCTGTCCGCGTCAGAAGCTTCATGTCGCAACCCTAGGGCTTTGGCGGCAAATACCTTCCACAAGAGGGCCAGGGAGCCGGCCCACGACTCCGCCAAAGTGCCAGCGCGAGGGCATCCTGGTCGGCCGGGCTGGCTTCGCTGGGTTTCACACCCACCAGGTCCGGTCGGCCAACGGCATTGGCAACACCATCCCAGGTGGGAATACCAAACTGGTAGGCGCCATGATAACGGCCGGTCCGATTGACAATGGAATAGTTGCCACCCGACTCACACTGTCTTAGCTGGGCCCATTGTTCGGGCGATGGTGTTGGCGATGCCGTTGTTGGCGGAGCGGTCGCTGGGGGAGAGGTGGTTTGGGGGGTTTCGGTAACCGGTGGATCCGATGATGGGGTTGTTGGAGGATGGGTGGCCGGAGCGGCCGTTGTTGGAGGATGGGTGGTCGGTGGCGCCGTTGCGGGAGCGGCCGTTGTCGGAGGATGGGTGGTCGGTGGCGCCGTTGTGGGAGCGGCCACCGAAGTCGATGGGGAGATCGTAGTTGGCGTGCTCTCCAGTGTCGTTGCGGGGGAGATCTCTGATGTCTCCCCTTGTGAATCCGGCACTCGGGAGTCTTGCTCAAGAGGGGCGGCCACCTGTGCACCAGCTTGGAACAGACTTGAGTCATCGCCGGCATCAAAAAGAGAACTGCTCGTACTTTCCTCTGGCGATGTTGTTGTGCTCGGTGGCTCGCTCTCGGGAAGCGACATCGAGATGGCGAGAAGATCTTCGCCACTCCCCTCGGCTCCACCAGACAACAGAACAGGCACCGCGACCAATGTCGACAAGATCGCAAACACGATTCCAATCGGACTCACTGATTTGGATTGCTCCGGAGGGAACTCTGGAGACCCCAGTCGCTGGGGTGCGCTGGGCACAGATCGACTACGCACGACCGAGACCGTAACGGGCCTCGTAACACAACCGCAACATCACAGTGTGGTGAGGCGTTCACAATCCGTACAGCAACCGGCCGTTTGCCCAGCAAGCAGTGGCCATCTCATTGACCGAAATTCCTTGCAATTTTGCCACTTTTTCTCCGATTAGTGAGACATATGCCGGTTGATTCGGTTGCCCGCGGTGGGGTGTTGGGGTCAAGAAGGGCGAATCGGTTTCGACCAACGTGCGCGTGGTTGGCGTGAGCCGAGCGGCTTCCTGAATCTCGTGGGCACTAGGAAAGGTCACGATTCCGCTAAAGGAAAGGTAGCCCCCGCGCTCCAGGCAAGCCTCCGCTTCTTGGGGGCCACCGGTAAAGCAATGGAAGACCGTTCGCTCGGGTATGCCGACATCATCAAGAATGGCGAACGTATCCGCCCATGCCTCTCGAGTATGGATCACCAGAGCGAGTTCGTACTGATGGGCCATCTCAATCTGAATCCGAAAGACTTTGGCCTGTTGAGTTCGGGGCGAATGGTCATAGTGGTAGTCCAAACCACACTCCCCGACCGCAACCACCTTGTCTGATTCAAGGAGTTCCTCAAGCCCATCAACTCCCCCCTTGGCCTCATGGGGGTGCACTCCAGCCGTCGCCCACACACGGTCAAAGTCAGCGGCAATAGAAATGGCACGTCTTGAGTCCTCAACATCGCAGCCGACGGTCAGCAAGCGAGTAACGCCCTGGGCTCTTGCCTCCTCCACCACCTCAGCTGGCTCACGCTTGATCGTGGTGAGGTGGCAATGATTATCGAACCACTCGCTCATTTAGCTCGCTTCGTTCAGGTCGATCTTGGCGAACAACGGTGCTGGCTTGGAGATTGGGGTTCCCGTGACCAACTCAGAACGTTGCCATCCCTCGATCGGGCCGAGGACTCCGGATAGCGCCTCGGAGCTAAACGGTAGGAACGGGGCAAACATCACGCGGACCCCGTTGATCGCACTAAGAGCCACATGCAGGATGGTGCGCCCTCGCTCCTGGTCAACCTTGATCATCTTCCAAGGTTCGGTGGCATTGAGGTAGGCGTTGGCCGCCTGAGCACACGACATGGCCGACCGTAGCGCGGCACGAAGCTCGACCGCCTCGAACTGCTTTGCCGCCTCGACCAGACCCGCATCAACCTTCTCCAAGAGAGCTTCGTCCTCTGTGGTGTAGTGGCCAGGCTCAAGAATATGGCCGTCGCAGTTCTTAGCGGTCATTGCTAAGACACTATTGACCAGATTTCCCCATGTCGCAACCAGTTCCTCGTTGACTCGCCTGGCAATCTCTTCATCAGAGATTTCGGTGTCCGCCTGCTCGGGAAAGGAGGCAGCGAGTGCGTAACGAATAGCATCGGGCTCGAATGAATCGAGAGCGGCCTGGATGGTCAGACCGATTCCACGGCTGGCTGAGGCCTTACCTCCCTTAAACGTCACATACTGGTTGGCTGGAACATTGGTCGGAAGGTTGAGTCCCCCATAGGCCATGAGCTGAGCCGGCCAGAAAATGGCGTGGAATGGAATGTTGTCTTTGCCAACAAAATAGTACGACTCCGCATCGGGGTTCTCCCACCACAGACGCCAGGCTTCGGGATCGCCACTACTGGCTGCCCACTCCTTGGAGGCAGACAGATAGCCAATGACCGCGTCATACCAGACATAAATACGCTTTCCTTCACCCAAGTCATTGATAGGGAGTTCGATACCCCACTCAATGTCACGGGTGATTGCACGGTCGTGCAAACCCTCCTCGATCCAGCCAAGGCAGAAGTTGAGCACATGGTTGCGCCACCCTTGGCGAGTCTTAAGCCAGGCCTCGAGTTGATCCTGGAAGTCGGAGAGGCGGAAATAGAAGTGCTCGGTCTCTCGTGGCTCGGGGGTCGTCCCAGACAGCTTGGAGCGGGGGTCGATGAGGTCGATCGGGTCCAGCGTACGACCGCAGTTGTCGCACTGGGCCCCTCTCGCCTCGCTATAGCCGCAATAGGGGCAGGTGCCCTCAACGTAGCGATCAGGGAGGAAACGCTTGGCTTGGGGGTCATAGAATTGCTCGGAGACACGGCGATCGATATGCCCGTTCTCCAAGTGACGCATGAACATGTCCTGGGTCACCTCGGAATGGTTCTTAGTCCCAGTACTCGTGAACAGATCCCAGGAAATACCGAGTTCGTCCCACTGGCGGACAAACTCGCTGTGGTAACGATCAACAATGTCCTGAGGGGTCACACCCTCCTCATCGGCTCGAACGGTAATCGGGGTGCCGTGGACATCAGAGCCACTAACCATGAGCACTTGGTTGCCGATCATTCGTTGTTGCCGGGCGAAGATGTCCGCTGGCAGGTATGCCCCTGCAAGGTGCCCGATATGGCGGGAGCCAGAGGCGTAGGGCCAGGCAACAGCTACAAGAATGGGTTTGCTCATAGCCCAGGAGGATAGCTAGACGACCTGTCGGAGAGCGGAGGGGATTTCTGGCTGGATGACCTCCCGGGATCCTTCGATTGCTGAATCTTTCGGATCGCTCACCACTTCGACCGATCTGGCATCTCGAACCGCCTCCAGCTTGTCCAGTTGTTTCTCGAACTGTCTGGTTCGTGGACCAGTCAGAGAATCAAACCCATTTTGGGCCGATTGCAGTCCACGGCCAATCTTGTCGACCGATTCGCCAAACTTCATCCATTGATCCCGAAGGCCCCCAATAGAGGCGAGAATCTCATCACTTCGTTTCTCCACCAGGAAGTTGTCAACTGCTTGACGGATAACAGCAAGCACGGCGAAAAGACTCGTTGGGGAGCACAACACGACCTTCTGAGCAAGAGCCATGTCGATGAGGTTGGGATCATGCTCATGGAGGAACCCATAAACGCTCTCATTCGGGATGAACAACAACAGATAGTCAACCGTGGTTGCCGGGTCGATGTAGGCTCGGTCGGCCAATTCCTTCACCCGCTGTCGAACATCGCGGCGAAACAGCTTGAGGTGATTCTCCTTGTCCGATTTCGTTTCGGCCTCTAGCCAACGGAGATAGTTGTCGATAGGGAATTTGACGTCCATGTGCACGACATGGCCTTGTGGGAGGCTGAAGGTGTAGTCGGGAAGCCCGCCGCCACTGACCTGAGTTTGCTTGCTGTAGTTGATTCCCTCGATAAACCCGGCCAACTTCAGCACATCTGAGGCCATGCGCTCTCCCCACTGGCCACGAGCCTTTGGGGAAGCTAAAGCTTGGCGCAAGGCATGGGTAGTATCGGCCAAAGTCGAGGTGACGGCCAGCGCCTGTTCGAGGCCAGCGGAGAGGCGACCATTCTGTTCGGCCCGTTCTTGTTGGAGGTTGGCAACTAAGTCACCGACCCGACGCAGTTCGCCTTGGAGCCCTTCGACCTGTTGAGCGACCAAGGTGTGTTCTCGATCAATCACCTCCTTACCCGCCTCCATCTGGTCTCCTAGTTTGGACGACGCCACGGACAGAACCGTGTTGAGGGCCTGCTGCATCATCTCGGCCCGTTCTCCTCGCACAGCATCGAGGGCGGCACCAACAACCTCCTTTCGCTCCGACTCGAGGGTCTGCAAATCGATTCCGGCGTCGGCATAGGGTCGATTCTGGACCTGATAGAGCAGGACGATAAGCAAAACGATGACGGCGGCGAGGCCAGCCAGAAGCGCAATGGTCAACATGACAAGAACCATAAAGAGCACCACTGACAGTCCGAAGCAAAATCGGGAGACTTCGGTTGGGCGCGAGACCACTATCCAGGCTCAGGGCCCGTCTCTACCCCGAAGTCGTTGGATATCTCGGCGGTCTTTCTTGGTTGGGCGCCCCTGGCCTCGATCTCGTGCTCCCAGTAGGGCCTCGGGGGAGAAGTCACGGCGCGGCGACGGTGGAGAATGATCCTCAAAGGCCTCCGCAGCCGCGGCAGCACCAACCCGCTTTTCTAACAGTTTCACGACCTGATAGGAAGTTGTGCGCTCCTTCAACCTGGCCTCAACCATGTCGCCGATGGCAAGCTTGGTGGCGGGTTTGGCCACTTCGTCATTCACTCGAACCTTCCCGGTCTTGCAACCCTCGGTCGCCTGAGAACGAGTCTTGTAGACCCGCACCGACCACAACCATTTGTCGACCCTGACGCTCACTGGAGCGCCTCTGGGCCAACCAGATCGGCGGTCATCAGGTGATAAACCCGATTCTTGGCCACGCCACTTCTCTCCACCACCTGGGACACAGCGTCACGCTTGGAAAGCCCAGCCCGAAGCGCCTCATCCAACCAGGTGCGAATCTCCTCATCAGAGGCTCCCGGGGGAGCATTCCGGCCGGCGACAATCACCACGAACTCACCTCGAGGCGCAACATCGGCGAAGTGACTTTCGACCTCTTCAATCGTACCTCGGACTACCTGTTCGTGGAGTTTGGTCAGTTCTCGGGCCAGCGCTACCTGGCGGTCGGCCCCACACACCTTGGCTAAGTCTTGTAGTGTTCGAACTACGCGCTTTGGTGACTCGTAAAAGACTGTTGTCCGCGGCTGGCTGGCGATGTCGCCCAGTTGGACTTCGCGTTCCTGGCCTCGACGGGCCAGAAACCCTTCGAACACAAAGCGGGTAGTGGGCAAACCACTGAGCACCAGACCAGAAATTAGTGCTGTTGGCCCAGGGACGACGTCGACCGCTAGCCCGCTCGCGATAACCCCCTTGATCAAACCGCTCCCCGGATCAGAAACGCCAGGCATGCCAGCGTCGGTAATCAGCACCACACGCTGTCCACCCTTGATTCGTTCGATAACCGCCGCAGTCGCCTTGCCTTCGGTGTACTCGTTGGCAACGAGAAAGGGTCGCTTGGCCAGACCGAGTTGCTGGAGCAATCGACCAGAGCGGCGGGTGTCCTCACAAACAATGACATCGCAGGATTGCAGGGCCTCACGACCTCGGTCGGAGAGATCCGACAAGTTGCCAATCGGGGTGCCGACAATCGAAAGCCCAGGCGATAGGGGCCCCCGCGATTCAGTCACGGATCTCCAGCTCGTCGCCGATCTTGAGATCCCACTGACCAAAGGCACCAGCTTCGGCCTCAAGCACGGCATTGGCCCGCCATATTGGCGCCGTTATCCGGTGCTTGCGAACCCTCAGTGTCTTGATGACAACATTGCTCTTGTCCAGGATGGCGACATCGAGGGCAAACTTCATGCCAACGGTATGAACCGACCGGGCTGGCCGAATCAACATTGCCCCGTCAATGCCAGCCCGACCCAAAAGACCGCGAGCCTTGTCCCTACGGGTTTGTGGGATCTCCAGAGATGCGAGAACTCGACCATCTCGCACAAGCCAACATGTCATTGTGCTTTCTGGGTTTCCCACAACCTCATTCCTCCCGTTTGCGCTCCATATCTTGGCCTTCAGTTTTCTCGCCTGGCCGAAAACGATTGGTCATGGGAAGAAACTCAGGTGTTGTGGCGAATGTCCAGAACATCGCCGTCTTGAACAATGTAATCCTTACCTTCTTGCCGGATCTTGCCAACGTCCTTGGCCTTGTTCCACGAGCCGATCTCGACCAACTCGTCCCAACGTATGGTCTCTGCCTTTATGAATCCACGTTGTAGATCACTGTGGATTTTTCCGGCACAAACGGGAGCGGTTGAGCCAACACGGAAGGTCCAGGCGCGACTCTCCTGAACCCCAGTGGTAAGAAAGGTTCGTAACCCAAGGGCGTGATAGGCCATGCGGATGAACTGGGGAAGTGCACCCTCGCCGAGACCGAGTGCCTCAAGCATTTCTGTCCGATCCTCTTCGTCGAGTTGAGCGGCCTCGGCTTCCAACTGAATGCTGGCCCCAAAAACGGGAGCGATCTCACCCAACTCAGCCCTCACCGGGGCAATCACACTTTCTACTTCTTCTAGTTGATCTTCCCCAATGTTGACAATGGCTAGGACCGGCTTGTTGGTCAAGAAAAACCAAGGTTTCAGGGCCAGGCGATGCTCCTCGCTCAGGCTGCTGCGATACAGCGGTGTCCCCTCCTCCAAGAACACCAGAGCAGCCTCGGCGGCATCAACCTCTGGTTGCAAGGATTTGTCGGCCCGAGCCGCCTTGCGTCGCTTGACAATCTGTTTCTCCACCACATCCAAATCGGCCAAAGTCAACTCGGTCTCAACAATTCCCAGATGCTCCAATGGGTCGCTGGGACCGGGGACATCATCGTCATCGAAGGCCCGTAGAACAAAGACGATGGCATCAACCTCGCGGATGCCGGCTAGGAATTTGTTGCCAAGCCCCTCACCCTTACTTGCGCCAGCAACCAGCCCACCAATGTCGTTGAACTGTACGGAGGCATGCACGATCTTCTTGCTCTGCGACATCTCGGACAGGGCGTCCAGGCGTTCGTCCAACACTCGAGCTACCCCAACGTTGGGGTCCGTGGTAGCGAAGGCGTACGGGGCCGCCAGCGCGCTCCCACCAGTCAGAGCATTGTAGAGCGAGGACTTTCCCGCGTTGGGCAATCCGACAAATCCGAACTTCTCCATAAGTGCTATTGAGGCTAGGTCTGATCTGTGCCTCCCCCTCGCCAAGACACCAACTCGGCTCCTAACGTGTAAGCGTGCCCCTTCCTCCCGCGCGCCCAGCCTCCGGTCCCAACATCGACTCACCCCACCTCGTGGCCATTGATCGGGTCCTCTACTGCCTCGATCGGTCACTGGCCCCACCTCAAAAGATTCGGGCCTTCACCCGGGGGCGGGCAATTCTGGCCGACATCGAAACCGAGCGACTGCGGACAATGGCCGAGGAAGGGACTCTCACCTCGCTGGAGGGCATTGGCAAGTCGATCGCCTCGGTAGCAGGCGCCGCTCTGATTGATGAGCCAAACCAGTACCTAATTGACTTAGAACAAGCATCCCAAGTCCAGGTCTCCGGAGGCGAGGAACTTCGGTCCGCTTACAAGGGCGACTGCCACAGCCATTCGACTTGGTCCGACGGAGGGGCATCAATTCTAACAATGGCTCGCGCCGCTCAAGAACTGGGGCACGAATATCTAGTCCTGACCGACCACTCGGGCCGCCTCACCATCGCCAACGGGCTCTCTCCACAACGCCTGGCAGAGCAACTGAGCGAGATCGCTTCCCTCAATGAGGCTTTCGCCGCCGCTGCTTACGACGATGAACGGGCCCCGTTTCGGATCCTGACTGGGATGGAGGTCGACATTTTTGAAGACGGGTCTTTGGATCTCGCTGATGACCTACTGGCGCGTCTTGACATCGTGGTGGCGTCAGCCCACTCCAAGCTGGCCCAGGACTCAAATGCCATGACCAAACGACTGGTACGGGCCGTGGCCAATCCAAACGTTGACATCCTAGGCCACTGCACCAACCGGAAAGTGATCCCCGACCAACGGGCTCGAAGGGGCGGGGGAACCCGCAAGCCGAGTACCTTCGACGCCGACTATGTATTCGCTGCCTGCGCCAAGTTCGGTACAGCCGTTGAAATCAACTGCCGGCCGGAACGTCAAGATCCACCGGACGACCTGCTTGAACTTGCCCTCGCCTGGGATTGCGACTTCGCTATCAACTCCGATGCCCATGCCCCGGGCCAACTTGAGTGGGTCGACTACGGCTGCGCTCGGGCCGAGAGGTTAGGAATTCCAGCAAACAGAATACTCAACCTCATGCCCGCAGATCACCTTATTGCCCGCGGTCACGCCCACTAAAGCCATGTCCAAGGACATCAGCCGAAATCTCAGGGCGTCTTGACCGACCCGTCAAACCCAACCTCGACCAACTCAAGTAAATCCTCGACCGCGACAGCCCCGGCGTAGAGGAAACCTTGGGCCATGCAACAGCCGAGGGACTGGAGGACATCAACCTGCTCCAAGCTTTCCACCCCGAGCGCGATGGTGGTCACACCAATGCCATCCGCGATCGAAATTATCTTGGCCACCCGATCGGGGCCATCCCCCACCAGACCAGCGGTACCCGTCACGGTTCGATGGAGCTTGACGTAGTCGATTGGTAGCGACTCCAGCAGTGTCAGTGATGACATCGTCGCCCCGAATCCATCAATTCCAATCCGAAAACTTGGTCGGACAAGTTCGGTAAGACGCAGAAATGCCCGCTTGTTTTCCGCCACAACCGACTCGGGAATCTCTACGGAAAGCCGACCGGCCGGGATCTCCGAATCCTCCGCCATTCTGGACAATGTGGCCAGCAATGCATCATCCTCAAGCTGAGTTCCCGAGAGGTTGACCATGACCTCAAAATCCCGGTCCGAGCCGCGAAGCAAGCTCGAGAGTTGTTCGTTTACGCCTTCGACCACCAGTGATCCAAGAGCCCCCATGAGGCCACTGTGTTCTGCGGCTGCTATGACCTCCATGGCCGAGAGCCCAACCTCGCCACCAAGACGAAGTAGAGCCTCGGCCCCAACAACCGCACCGGTTGCCATATGGACTACCGGTTGATAGGCAAAGCGCACATCGCGGCGGTCAATGGCCTTTCGAAGTTGACGTTCGACAATGAGGAGCCGCTGAGAGCGAGCGCGGAGCTCTTCGTCGTGAACGGCCACCCGATTTCGACCTCGACCCTTGGCCAGATACACCGCCGTCTCCGCCGCGGACAGCAGTTCATCGCCGCTTTGATCTGGCTCGACGAGAGCAACCCCGACGCTGGCGGTGAGGGCCATGTCGTGGCCGAGATCAGCCAAAGTGGCAACGGCAAGCCGAACCCGCTCCGCCAGTTCCTCCGCGGCCCCTGGTCGGTCGAGGTCGGTGGCGATGACAACAAACTCATCCGATGGCAAACGAAAGAATAGGTCGGTCGTTCGCATGGTGGATCGAACCCGCCGGCTAACCAGTTCCAACAATCGCAGTGCCTCAAGATTTCCGACCAGGTCGTGGACAACCTTAAATCGGTCCAAATCGACATAGAGCACGGCAACTCGGTGTTTCACTTCGCCAGAATGGGAATCTGCCGCGACCTGAATTGCTCCCTCGATGATTCCACTCACTTCGCCCCGATCGGTAATCTGGGGCCCATTGGGAGCACCCTCGAGCGCAACCACGGTCACAAAACCCTGGCCCTCCTCATCAGTCGTCGACCCCAGGAGGAGAAGCTCGACAAGGTCCTCGGTGCCATCGGCCAACAGCATGGTGCGGCAACGTTGCCACGACTCTCCCTGCGATGGAAGCGGCGACTCTCCGAGATCAGTCGAACTTGGCCAATACCGTCCCAGCTCATTTTTTTCCCCAAAGCGACTCGACCAACTCGGGCTGTGCCAAATGAGCTCACCGCTTTGGCGATCGGCGATGGATACCGCTAGTCCAACGGCGGCTACCGCGCCACAGAGCCCCTCAACGACAACCTCGCTGGCCTCAGCTCGGAAACCTTCTGTCAAACTCGTTTCAAGGGGGGTCCTGACCTGATCAACCTCCGCGGGCCAAGCGGCTTCGGAATGCTCCGAACTTGACTCGACCTCGGCCCGGGATGAACGCTCAACCTCCGCGGTGTCAACAACCTGATCAGCGGAATGGTCTCCCTGCTCCGATGCAGGCTCAGACAGCAAGGGCGGCTTGTCCGATTCGCTACCTCCACCGTCGGTGGACAGTTGATCGCCTCCACCGTCGGTGGAGAATGCATCAGCCTGAGGAACGACCTTTTCGGCTGCTCCTCGCACCCTTGCATCCCAACTTCGAACCACAGTGGCCCCCTGCGTAGTCTTGACCTTTACCGTCGAACGATTGCGATCCTGACGAACCCGTTCCGAGGACCTATCGGCTACCAGGGTCCAGATTCAAGGTCCACCAGATTCAAGGACTCAAGGGGGGAAAGGCCCACAACTCGCTAGTCTCACGGGCTATGTCGAAACGTCGCAAGAAGAAGAGGTTGGCCGCTCGTCGCAAAAAGGCGAACCACGGCCGTAAGCCAAACGCTGGTCGCTAAGTAGCCTGGTTGGCGTCGAAGTAGGCGGTGAGTTCTCGCTGGTAGCGGACGAGCCGCTGCTTTGCGTCCCGTCGTGCTGGACCAACAGCGCCGTTGCCAACGGACTCGATGACCTCGATGTACCCCTTGAGTTTTGGTTCGGTCCCACTGGGCCGAACAATAACTCTTGTCCGATCCCGGTAGTGCAGTACAACACCCTCGGCCACCGGCAGAGTCTCTCCCCGAGTCAGATCTGTCATCGACTCCAGCGAGGATCCTCCGAGATCGGCTGGCGGGCTGGTTTGGATGCCAGCCATAAGCTGGCGCCTCTTCGCTATCCCATCGGATCCCGTTAGCCGCACCGTGACCGGTCCGGTCAGATAGACCCCATGCTCGGCCGCCAACTCATCAAGACGATCCCATACCGTCAATCCATTCTTTTTCATTGTGGCCAACATCTCCGCCGCAACGAGGGCGGCCGAAATGCCATCCTTGTCTCGCACCGCGCTACCGACGCAGTATCCCAACGCTTCCTCATAGCCGAGAACAAACTCAAGTTCGGGCCGCTCCACGATGGGCCTGGCCACCCATTTGAACCCGGTGAGGGTGACTTCGCTTTGAATTCCTGCGGTCTTGGCCATCTCCTGAACAAGCCTGCTCGATACCAGCGAGTTCGAGACAATTCGGTCTGGTCCAGATCCACTTCGAATCAAGTGATCGGCCAACAAGATGCCAACCTCGTCGCCGGATAGCCCAACATGACTCGGACCGTCGATTTCCTCGGCTCGACGACGCAGCGCAAGTGCCAGCCGGTCGGCATCCGGGTCGTTGGCGACCACGACGTCCGCACCACAAGTTCGGGCCAGGTCTAATGCCAGATCGAGTGCGCCATCCTCCTCCGGATTGGGGAAGGCCACGGTTGGAAAGTCTGGATCGGGCTGGAACTGCTCCTCCACCAGAGTTGGCGGGCGGAACCCTGCCTGAGTGAACGCCTGGACCATGTGCTCGCCGCCCACACCATGCATCGCACTATACACAACCTCGATCTCCCGATTCGTTGTCGTGCACGCAGCTACACAGGCATCGATATGCGCTTGGGCCAGTTCGTTTCCAAGGATCTGGATTCGATCATCCTCCAGACCCGCCAGCACCAACGGATCCTTCAGCGCATCGTCGATCGCGGCTGCAACCTCGGTGTCGGCCGGACTCACCAACTGAATGCCATCACCAAGGTAGAGCTTGTAGCCGTTGTCCCGCGGGGGGTTATGACTGGCGGTGATCATGACTCCAGCGTCGGCCTGACGCTCAAGAACGGCGAAGGCCAAAACCGGTGTTGGCAATGGTCCTGGAAGAAGTTCGGCCCGACCACCAGCGCCAGCTACCACCCGGGCAACATCGTGGGCGAAGTCCTCAGAGTGGTGGCGAGCGTCGTAGCCAATAACAACCTTGGCCCCTTTTGGCAGCCAACGCATGAGCCCCGCCGTCGTTTGGCGAACAACAAGACGGTTCATGCCGTTGGGCCCGGGCATCATCTCCGCCCGCAGACCCGCCGTCCCAAATTCAATTCGGCCTTCGAACATTGGGCGAAGAGCCTCAGAGCCTTCAGCGAGAAGATCGGTAACGATCTGGCGTGAGACGGGGTCCGGATCAAGGGAAATCCAGGCGGTTGCCGCGGCACGGATGGAGTCTGATACAGAATTGGTCACGCTGGTGAGTATGGCGCAGCTTCTATCGTCATGGGAGTGGAACAGGTCCCATCTCTAACCGAGCTTGTCCGTGAATCGTGCGCCGCGGTCATGGACCGAGCCGCTTTCGTCACCATTGACCACCAACGTCTCCACCAATTCGCGGTTGAACTTCAGTCCCAAATCGAGTCTCAACCATCGTCTTGTATTGCCACATCGAGGCTCCAAGACCAGGCTCCGAAAAATGTCGAACGCCGCGCCCTTCTGGTTTTCTCGCTCGATGCCATCAACTTCGGATCCGGTTACCACGACATCGTCGACAAATACCGTGATCTATCGGGTGCTCAGACCATGGCCCACCATCTACGGACATTCGAGCAAAGCTCGGGTCCACTTACGGCAACACGCTTGGGATCATTGACCGACCAGGACTGCAGCACAATCTTTCAACAGCCCCGATCCGATCCCGATTTGTGGGAGTTGATGGAGTTGTTCGGGCAGGCCTTACGAGCGCTGGGAGCCTGGTTGGATAGCTACGGCAGCAGCGCTGCCTCTGCCCTCGCTGCCGCCGATGGATCGGCCGAACGTTTGGCTCAGAACCTCTTGGCCATGCCCTTCTATCAAGACTCTTCGCCCTATTGGCACCAAGGGCACCAAAAGAGTGTGCGCTCGCTTAGGGCACATTTCTACAAGCGAGCTCAGATTACCGCCGCGGACCTTGACCGAGAACTTGGTGGCTCTGTCTTCAACGACCTCGATCGATTGACCGCCTTTGCCGACAATCTGGTGCCCCACGTGCTCAAAATCGAGGGGATTCTGCGGTTCGACCATGAACTGGAGGACAGTATTTGCCGCGGAGAGCTTCTTGAACCTGGTTCGGCGCCCGAAATCGAGATCCGGGCTAGCGGCGTTCACGTCGTAGAAAGACTGAGTTCGCTCACCGGCATCAGAGCCATGGATCTCGACCTTGCATTATGGAAGCGTGGCGGCGCTCAGCGATACAAGTCAGTGCCACGGCATCGTTCGCGAAGCGTTTACTACTAGGTACCACCCCATTGGGCAGTTGAGCGAGCACGGACGCCTGCGATCATTCCAACAAGACCGGTAGAATCCGGTCGTGCTAGACCACGTGTTTACCGACGCAATCGGAGCTCTGCGAGATGCCTTGGAAGAGGCGATGTTGGAGCGTCAAGGCCTTGAAGAGCGATTCCAGACAGATGTCCTATTGGGCGACCTGACCTGGGAAACCAGCTACGGACTGCCCGGCGAAGGCTCTCCTCCTCGGATACAAGTGGACCTCACTCTGGAATGGCCGACCTGGGCTCAGACCGCCTACCGAACGTGGTATCTCAACGAAACCTTTAGTGAGGCCCCCCATATCGAAATCGAAGTAGTTTTTCGGGTGCAACGTCTAGCTGAGGCCGCCGACCCTGGTCTGATCGTTCAGGCTTTTCCCAGCAAGGCGCTCACGGTTGGAACCGACATCCTCGAGCGACTGGCTCCAACTCTCGAAACCAAGTTTGACGACAACCTTGAGGTTGTTGGGCACGCAATCGAGGTGGGATTCCAAGGTTCTTACCAACTTTCCGAGGCGATTCTTGAGGACGGATCGGTGCTGGACCAGCAGTTCATCGAGATCGGAAACTGGATCCTGTCCGCCCTGGTACGTCTTGGAGACCTTCCTCTTCGGTTCTCAGCCCCGGCGACAGCCTGAATAGGGCCAGACATTCACCCAATGTGTGGCTTTCACCCTTGGGCCATTCGTGGCTAGACTCACACGCTATGAGGGGAGGCTTGCAATGACGTTAACGGAGCGCCACAGGGCTCAAGTCTCCTTGCCCCTACCCGAGCCAACGCTCGTCATGGTCGGATCTGAGGATCCCAACAGCGTCCGAGGCCTCGACCGCCTTCTACGAGAATCCGTTAGCGCCATCGACTTACGCTCGAACTCACTGTGGACAGAGGTAGAGAACGGCCGGCTGTTTCTCGAACAGGCCCTCGCTGCGGTACCCGATGGTCGCGACCAGATTCGTTTCGGGTTTGCCCCACCGGGCGCAACGGTGCAAGAACTCCTTCGTCATGCGCTTCTCGCCTCCACCCTGGCTGAGCTTGGCCTGCGACTAGAAGAACTACTTTCTTCCGCCGTCTCACCCACCTATCAGGTCCGCTATCAACCCATCGTTTCTCTGCGAGACCGGTCAATCATCGGATTTGAAAGCCTCATCTGGGCCAGCGATGGGCAAGAGATTCTCTCCGCTGATGATCTCATTGATCGAGCAACCGAGGCGGATTGGCTCGACGAATTGGATTCTCTGGCCAGGGCGTTGGCCATTGAAGGAGTCGGGCCGTGGTTGGGCGAAGGATTGCTCTTCTTAAATGTCCTGGCCCCAGGAGGAGAGTTCGACCAGGTCGCGGTGCAGCGAACAATCGACCAGGCACAACAGGCGGGACTAGCTCCGGATCAACTCGTCCTTGAGGCCGTCGAACGGAATCGCTATGCCTCGCTGGATCATGCTTCAGCCCAGATTGAAGACTTCCGGGAACTTGGGGTTCGGATCGCGGTCGACGACGTCGGTGATGGATACGCCAGTTTGAGAACAGTGACCGCGCTGAAGCCAGACATCATCAAAATCGCTGGATCTTTGGCCCGCGACCTGACAAGCCCGGAAGGCAAAGCTGTGGTCGGTGCGATTGTGCACCTAGCCCATGAAAGTGGTGCCTGGGTTGTAGCGGAGAACCTCGAAACGGCTGACCAGGCCCGGCTCGCCGCCGAACTCGGAGTCGACTGGGGTCAGGGACACTTTTTTGGTTCTCCGGGGCTTCCTTAGCCCACTATTTGGCTGCCTAGATCATCCGGAGACAAGCAGTTCATCCAGGCAGAGGCGGTCGAGCGATTGACCAAAACCGAAAGCGGCCAGCGAGGAAGGGGCGACTCTTCCCCGCCGGCACGCTTATTGTCTAGCGTGAAATTGTCCAAGCTCCACAACAATTGACGGCAGTTTCTGTCTTCTAGGTGTGTTTTCCCAGTTCAGAATGTTTTGCAGGAACAAAGTTCTTACGGTGTACGCCAAATTGCCTAGGCTTGGTCGACTAAGTCCCGCAAGGACTGCATTGGACGAGCACCAACGTGAGCAATGACCTCCGCTGCGGCCAACGAACCGAGATAGCCACACCGTGCCAGGTCATAGCCTTGAGCCAGCCCGAACAATACGCCAGCGGCATACAGATCCCCAGCTCCAGTGGTATCGACGACCGGCGCAATCTCCTCAGCCGGAACCTCGACGATCTCGTCCTTAGCAACCAGAATGGACCCCCCTCGTCCAAGGGTCACGCAACCAACCTCAACCTCGGTACGCAATATGTCAATGGCAGCCGCCAGGTCGGTGGTCTCATAGAGGGAAAAAAGTTCCTCTTTGTTGGCGAAGAGGATGTCGACCGGGCCCGCAACGAGCTCGCGGAATTCCTGATGATGACGCTCTACGCAAAAGGTGTCAGACAGCGCCAGGGCAGATTTACGCCCCGCGTCTGTCGCGACTTTCATGGCCTTACGAATAGCCAGCTTGGCCGACTCGACGTCCCACAAGTAACCCTCGCAAAAAACGATCTTCCCCGCGGCCACCGTCTCGACCATCACGTCTTCGGGCACGAGTTGGGAAGAGATACCAAGATAGGTATTCATTGTTCGCTGAGCATCAGGTGTCACCAGGATGAGGCACCTGGCGGTGGCCGGTCCTTCCGGGCTCGCTGGGACGTCATACCCAACACCGGCCGCACGCATGTCATGGCCAAAAACAACGCCTAACTGGTCATTGGCAACCTTGCCAATGTAGGAGGCCGTTCCCCCAAAGCTGGCAATGCCCGCCATGGTATTGGCAGCAGAACCCCCAGAGGATTCGATACCGGGGCCCATGCCCCGATAGAGCTCCTGAGCCCGAGACTCATCAATCAAGGTCATCGAACCCTTCACAATGCCCTGACTTTGGATGAAGGTGTCAGACGCCTGAGCGATGACATCGACAATGGCATTGCCAACCCCAACAACATCAACCTCCGGGTTGTTGCCCTGTTGTCGTTCTGTCTCGCCCATATGTACTCCCCGATACTCCGCCATGGCGTGATGTTCCGCTAGGTCGTGCCAGCAGGAGAACCTAGCCTCTCGATAGCCTCTACAGGGTGTCTGACCATCAATCTGCTGCAAATACCCCCACCAATGGGCCCGATTCCCGCTATCGATTGCCGCCCAATGTTGCCCCAACCAATTACAAAATTCGTCTTGTTCCGAACCTGAGGGAAGAAGCATTCACTGGCTCGGTACAGATTGCCATCGAGGTTGTCTCCCCAGTCAGCCAGATTGTCCTTAACAGCTCGGAACTGGAAATCGTCTCGGCCACGGTCAACCAGGAAGCAGTCAAGGTAACGCTAAACCCCGATCTCGAACGGTTGACACTTCACCAGCAGTTGCCAAAAGGACCAGCAACCATCGAGGTTAAATACCGCGGCATCTTCAATGCCCAGATGGTTGGCTTTTACCTGAGTAACTTCACCGATGAAACAGGGGCTAGTCAAGCGCTAGCCACAACCCAGTTCGAATCAACCTACGCCAGAAAGGCCTTTCCCTGTTGGGATGAGCCCTCAATCAAAGCAACTTTTGACATCACCATCGTTGTCCCTCCGGGTATGCAGGCCATCTCAAACTCAGCCGAGATCGGCCGAAGCTCCGGTCCAAGCGGAGATGAGGTCACCTTCGCCACCACCATGGTTATGAGCACCTACCTCGTGGCCTTTGTCGTTGGCCCCTTGGAGATGACGAAGTCGGTTGATGTCGCCGGAGTACCTCTACGGGTGGTGCACGTGAGAGGAGCCGGATCAACCGAGGTTCCAAGCCTTGCCCCTGTCTTGACCGGAGACCAGCCCGGTGGACAGCCAGATAGTCCACCGAACACCACCAAGACTGGGCCCCTCACCGTCGATCTCACTGCCTTTGCCCTCGAATGTGGCCAGTTCGCCCTCGATTACTTCAGCGAGTACTTCGACCAGCCCTATCCCGGTGACAAAATCGACCTGGTAGCCATTCCAGACTTCGCGATGGGAGCAATGGAAAACCTTGGCTGCGTAACCTTCCGCGAGTCACTCCTTTTGGTCGATCCCGACTCGAGCACTCAACCTGAGTTGCAACGGGTCGCCGACGTCATCTTCCACGAGTTGGCCCACATGTGGTTTGGCGATCTCGTCACCATGAAGTGGTGGAATGGACTCTGGCTTAACGAGGCTTTTGCCACCTTCATGGAGATGCGTTGCACCGATGCGTTCCGACCGGAGTGGCAACGCTGGGCCGACTTTGGCTTGTCAAGAACGGCGGCCTTTGACATCGATGCCTTGGCCACCACCCGGCCGATCGAATACGAGGTCCATAGTCCAGATGACGCTGAAGGTATGTTTGATGTCCTGACCTATGAAAAGGGTGCCGCCGTTGTCAGAATGCTGGAGCAGTATCTAGGCGAAGAGGCCTTTCGGGCTGGGATCCGTCGCTATATGACCTCTCATGCCTACGGCAACACCGAGACGACTGATCTGTGGGACGCGATCGAGACCGAGACCGGAGAGCCGGTTCGGGCCATCATGGACTCGTGGATCTTCCAAGGAGGAACCCCCTTGGTGTCGGTCGAACTGGCCCCAAACGGCAAGTCCGTGACCTTTAGCCAAGAACCGCTGGCCTACACCGAGGGTCGTGAACCATCCGAGGAGTCTGGGCCAGACGAAAGGCTGTGGATTGCCCCGCTCCGCTACCGGTGGAAACCCTTCAATGCCGACCCTGTAACCGCTAGCGTGTTGTTGGATTCGGCATCAGTAACCATCTCCCTAGAATCCCAAGCCGAGTGGCTAATCGCCAACGCTGAGGGCACAAGTTACCTTCGGACCCTCTATCCACCCGAGGCCTTGGACACGCTCGGGGCGGTTGCCTTTGACTTCCTTTCCCCCATCGAACGCTATGCGCTCGTCGATGATGCCTGGGCCGCAGTCTTGGCCGATTCGATGACTGCGGCATCTTTTCTTTCGCTTCTAGAGTCGCTCACCGCAGAAAATGACCGATCGGTCTGGCAACGAATCCTCGCTGGATTGAGATCCTTAGACCGCTTGCTATCCGGGGAGTCCAGGCAAAACTTTCAATCGATTGCCCACGACGCGATTGCGCCTTCCCTAGCAGGCCTGACCCTGTCTCCCCAGTCCGATGACGACGACCGTTCACGCCAGCTTCGAGGCGACCTCATCCGAGCGATGGGCACGATCGCCAACGACTACGAAATCCAAGAGGAGGCAAAACGCACAGTGGCCCAAGCGTTAAGAAATCCCCAGATGGTCGACGCATCAATCTTGGCAGGCGCCATCGATGTGACTGCCTCACTTGGGGACGACGTCGACCTGGAAGACTTTATCGGCGCCTTCCGAACGGCCGGCACACCCCAAGAACAACTCCGCTATCTGTACGCAACAGCGGACTTCCCTGAGTTCGACCAACTCCAGCGGGTGCTCGAACTGATCATGTCGGGCGATGTCCGACCGCAGAACGCCCCACAGTGGCTCAACAGAGCATTGCGCAACCGGGAAAACGGCCCCCGGGTCTGGGAGTTCATCCAGGAAAACTGGGAAGAGCTTAGTCAATTGGTGGCCACCGCCTCGATTGTGCGATTCCTCAGCGGCCTGTCGTCGCTTACGTCCCCGGAATCCGCCGACCAGACGGTGGCTTTCTTCGCCAAACACCCGGTGCCTCAGGGAGAGCAAACGCTTTTGCAAATCCTGGAACGCCAGCGAGTGGAGGTTGCTCTGGTTGGTCGAGAAACTGCCAGATTCAACGCCATTCTTGCTCCTTGAGAAGGCTTCTTAGCCAGATTCGGCCCCGGTTTCCAGCATCACCCCTGGGGATTTGGGCCGTTGAGTCAGACTCGGCCCAGGTGGTATGGGGTCAACTTCCGGCCGGACGGGTGCAGGTCGACGTCGCCGACAGTGTTGTGGCCATTGACCATGTCGGTGGCGCAGGATCAATCGTGGTCGAGGATCTCCCTGCCGCAACCAGTCTCAGGGCGACGGTGACCTGGCACGATGGCACCGAGCAAGCGGCTCTCCGGCAAGCCAAGCTGCACCTCAGAACCCTTTCGCCCCCGCCAGGAGAGCTCCTGGCCAAGATCGCTACCATCTCCGATCTCCATCTCGGAGCCAAACACTGGGGCTTCTTCAAGACTATGGAAGAGTCCAAGCTCACCTTGCCACCTAGCCTTGGCTCCCTGCCAGAGCCCCACCCCATTCTTTGTGCTCAGGCCGGCGTAGCGGAGGCCTTGCAGTGGGGGGCTAGCCATCTTGTCCTGAAGGGTGATGCCGCGCACCATCGAACCCAATCGGCCTTCGCCTTGGTGGACGACTTTCTCGATGACATTTGTGGGGACGGACCCGATCGTTTCGCTCCGAACTCGATACTGATTATCCCCGGCAACCATGACGTCGACAACAAGTCTGCTATTCCACTGCCTGGAAGTTACGGTCGACGCAACCCGGTCCCTATTACTCGTACCCATGCCCATCTTGACCTTCCTGGAGTCCGCCTTATCGTTGGCGACACCACCATCGACGGCGAGGGTCCCGGAACCCTGGACCGGTGCGAGGCTGGGATTCTTGACCTTGCAGCCGAGTCCGACCTTCCCGTTCTGCTCGCAACCCACCACCACTTCCAACCCAAGAGCTACCCGACGTACTGGCCAATGGGGATCCCAGCGCCACAATCGATCAACTTTCTCGACTCCCTTGGGCAAGCCAACCCAAGATCGTTGGTCACCTCCGGTCACACCCACCGCAACCGAATTCGTCGTCACGGGTCTGTTGTGGTCTCCCAAGTCGCCTCGACCCGAGATTGGCCCGGGGTTTGGGCCGGTTACCGAATTTATGAAGGCGGTATTAGTCAGGTCGTGAGGCGGATCGCCCGGCCGGGGGCAATTCATTGGCACGAATACTCCAAGGACGCCGTCCTGGGTGCCTGGCGATTCTGGTCCCAGGGTTCCCCCGAGCAGCGTTGTGAGGCATGGCCTTGGCCTGAACTCCCGTTCAACACGACACTCTCCACGACACCGTGACTCGCCCGACCCAATCCCCCCACCGACACGCAATATCTGCCACCATCGGGCCGAGAGACCTGTCGGACAATCACAGCCAATGTTCCGAAAGCGAGCAAACACAAAATCAATGGAGATAGTCAGTCGTCATTTCGAGGTGGTCCTTGAAGTCGTTCCTTCACGTTTTGGTGATGATCGTGGATACTTCAGCGAGACCTTCAATAGTTCCGTCGCCAGTGCAATTGGGATCGAGGGTCCATTTGTGCAGGACAATCAGTCTCTGTCACGACCGGTCGGCACGGTTCGGGGACTTCACCTTCAACTGGACCCCAACGCGCAGGGGAAACTCGTGCGGGTGCTCAGCGGTCGAGTTACCGACGTAGCCC
This sequence comes from Actinomycetes bacterium, assembly GCA_024276425.1. GTDB lineage: Bacteria > Actinomycetota > Acidimicrobiia > Acidimicrobiales > SZUA-35 > JAJRQY01. The sequence goes on from JAJRXF010000188.1 coordinate 53,407, forward strand.
TCGATATCCGGCCTGGCTCACCCACCTATGGCCAGCACTGTGCGGTGGAACTCAGCGCCGAGGTCGGCAATCAACTTTGGATCCCACCCGGGTTTGCCCATGGTTTTGCCACCCTTGAGCCCGACACCCAGGTGTTCTACAAAGTCACAAACTATTGGCAGCAAGAGGCCGAACAGTCGATCCGTTGGGATGACCCCGCCCTCGGGATCGACTGGGGAATCGACCCCTCGACCGCTTCGTTGTCCGACAAGGATCGCAATGCTCAAAGTTTTGCCGATTGGCATGACGGCCGGCCACCATCAAAGGGAGCTTCCTAGTGCGAATCTTGCTTACCGGCGGACTCGGATTTATCGGATCGGCGGTTATCCGGCGACTCATCTCTGAGACCGAACATGAGGTGCTTAACCTGGACAAGGTCACCTACGCCGGAACCCACACGTCGGTGCAATCGGTGTCCGATTCCAACCGCTACCATTTCTCCAAGGTCGATATTGTCGATGGGCCTGCGGTGACTGACGCCTTCGCCTCATTCCGACCCGATGCCGTGATGCATCTGGCAGCCGAGTCACACGTTGACCGTTCGATCGATGGGCCGGGCGAGTTCGTTCAGAGCAACATTGTTGGGACCTATGAGATGCTCCAGGCCGCTCGCTCCTATGCGCTCGAAGCAGACATCATGGACCGGTTCCGATTCCTACATATCTCCACCGATGAGGTCTTTGGAGCTCTTAGCCCCGAGAGCCCACCCTTTGACGAGTCAACCCCCTATGACCCCCGCTCTCCTTATTCAGCATCAAAGGCAGCATCGGACCATCTCGTGCGCGCCTGGCATGAAACCTTTGGGCTCCCAACCCTCATCACCAACTGTTCCAACAACTACGGACCGTTCCAGTTTCCCGAGAAACTCATTCCACTAATGATCCTGAAGTCGGCCGCTCATCAGGAGCTTCCGGTTTACGGAAAAGGTGACAACATCCGAGACTGGCTCTTTGTCGATGACCACGCTGGGGCCCTGCTTCGAGTCCTTGAGGAAGGCAAGCCGGGTGAGACCTATGCCATTGGCGGCAACTCTGAACGCACCAACCTTGAAGTGGTCCAACAACTCTGCGACCTGGTCGACACTCAGCTTGGCGACAATGGTGCTCGTCAAGAACTCATCAGCTTTGTCGCTGACCGACCCGGTCATGACCTTCGCTATGCCATCAACGCCAGCAAAATCAAGGATGAGCTGGGTTGGGAACCCTCACACAGCTTCGCCGAAGGCCTTGCTAAGACAGCTTCGTGGTATCTGGAGAATGAGTGGTGGTGGCGTCCCCTCCTCACTGAGCGTTATGAAGGCGAACGCCTTGGTGTGACCACCTGATGAGCAATCTTCGGATCGTTGTTACCGGAGCAAATGGACAAGTTGGCCAGGAGCTACAGCGGGTCCCGTGGCCCGAGGGCACCACCATCAGGGCGTTGTCGTCAAACGACCTGGACATTACCGACTCAACCTCGACGAGTCGATTGCTGACGGAGCTCGATCCGACAGTCATCGTCAATGCTGCGGCCTATACCGCAGTCGACGCGGCTGAGTCCGATGAGGACCGCGCCACCCTGGTAAACGCCACTGGCGTTGCCAACCTGGCCACCGCGTCCAACCGTTGCGGCGCCTTCCTCATCCACATCTCGACCGACTATGTCTTTGACGGAACCAAAACGTCTTGGTATGTCGAGACCGATCCCCTCAACCCGGTCGGGGCCTACGGGCGTTCGAAAGCCAAAGGTGAGGCCCACATGACCCTGGCCGATGACTCGGTTACCCTGCGAACTGCCTGGGTGTATGGCGCATTGGGCTCCAACTTTGTTACCACCATGCTTCGCTTAGCCAGCGAGCGGAACCAGATCGGTGTTGTCGCTGACCAGGTCGGCTGCCCGACAGCGGCCACCGATATCGCCCGGGCAATCGTCGAAATCGTTGAGGTCCACCAGCTACAGGGGTCGCTCCCCTCCCGGCTCTATCATCTAGCTGCGCCCGACCAGGCCTCATGGTTCGAGGTGGCCGAAGCGGTCTTCGAGGCCTCTGCATTTGGGTTCAACGGCGAATTGAGCGCCCTAACCACTGAGGAGTACCCAACAGCGGCACTTCGGCCAGCAAACTCCAGACTCGATTCTACGCTCATCTATCAAGAGCTTGGAATTCGTCTGCCGAGCTGGCGAGATTCCCTAGCCTTGGTCATTCGCGAACTGGAAGAGAACTAATGGAATCAATGAGCGAGCCAGCCGCATCCACCAGGACGCGCGGCATCATCTTGGCCGGTGGTACCGGATCTCGACTTCATCCCGTGACCTTGGCTGTATCCAAGCAGCTTCTTCCGGTCTATGACAAACCAATGATCTACTATCCTCTGAGCACGTTGATGCTGGCGGGAATCCGAGACATCTTGATTATCACCACCCCCTTTGATCGGCCCTCCTTCGAGCGGCTCTTAGGCGATGGGAATGGCTGGGGACTTAACCTTCGTTATGCAACCCAAGATGCCCCCAACGGTATCGCCGAAGCCTTTCTGATCGGAGAAGATTTCCTGCAAGGGGCCCCCTGCAGCCTGATCCTTGGCGACAATCTCTTCCACGGCAGCAACTTCTCCCAACAACTCCAAGCTGCGGCGACCGAACGTCCTGGAGCCCAAGTATTTGCTCAACAGGTCTCGGACCCCGAGCAGTACGGGGTCGTAGCGTTCGACCAGACGGGGCGGGCCACCAGTGTCGAGGAAAAACCCAAGAACCCACGGTCGAACTGGGCTGTCACTGGCTTGTACTTCTATGACCACAAGGTCGTTGATATTGCCAAGGGTCTCAGCCCTTCTGCCAGAGGTGAGCTGGAGATAACATCGGTCAATCAGGCCTATCTCGAAGCGGGAGAACTTCACGTCGCTCGACTCGACCGGGGGTTCGCCTGGCTCGATACTGGAACGTTTAACTCCATGGTCGAGGCCTCAGAGTTTGTTCGAGTTATCGACTCTCGCCAGCATCAGAAAATCGGCTGCCCCGAAGAGGTGGCCTACCGGATGGGCTTCATTGACAGCGATCAACTACTGGCTCTCGCCAAACCTCTGGAGAAGAGTGGCTATGGAACCTACCTCAGGGAACTCCTGATCTGGTCGAGTTGAGACCACTCCTAGTCTGCAACCACCAGCGACCTCCAAGCCGAGACCAGCCGAGCCAAGCCCTCAAGAAGCTGGGATTCAGGGCGATCGAAACACAGGCGGATGTGACGTTCAGCCCCTTGCTCAACCGATGCCGAGGCTCCGCTAGCGATCGAAACGCCATTTCGACCGGCCATTTGCGCTAAAGGCTCTGCCAACGGACCAGGAAGCTCGATCCACATTGACAACCCACCAGCCGGCAGCGTCAGTTTCCATTCAGGCACCTGAGAGCGGAGGAAATCTGCCGCCGATTGTGATCGTTGGTGCAGGGTTTCCTGGCGCACCTTGGCCACCGAATCGAAGTTGGCCAGCACACCCGCGGCGATCACTTGGGAGGGAATGGAGCTGCCAAGATCGTCAGACAACCGGGCACGGACGAGCCGATCCAGAATAGATGTCGGCGCCCGTAGCCAGCCAATGCGCAATCCGCCCCATCCGAGCTTGGAGATACTTCCAATCGCAAGCACCGTGGCCGACTCTACGAGACCCGCCAAGGGGGTGGGCCTGGTTCCGTCATAGCGCAGATCGGCCAATACGAGATCCTCCAGGACGGTTAACCCCAGTGAGTCACAGGCCCGAGCAAGGTCCCTCACCTGCCACGCCTCGGCCACATAACCGGTTGGATTGTGAACCGAGGTCTGCAAGTAGGCCAGGTGCACTTTGTGATCTCGGACCAAGCGGCGCAACCCCACAATGTCGATGCCGCCACTCCGACGAGGAAGGGGAATGGCCTGCAGCCCTCGAGACGACATCAGGTCAAATATGCCGGGGTAAGAGGGGTCATCCACTAACAGCCCATCCCCCTTCTCCGTCAACATGTTGAGAGCCAACGCCAAACCATGCTGTGCGCCATTGGTAATCAAAACATTATCCAACTCGGTTGCCAAGCCACCTAGGGACAACCGTTCGGCTACAGCCTTCCGCAAGACCGGCAACCCGGCCGGGGTGTAGCCGTGTCTGGGGCCAGCCCGCAACAAGGAGTCAAGGTCGACTTCGACACGAGGAAGTGCTCGGGCATCGGCGGGGGTCGATGCAGCCAGATCGATCAAGCCATGCTGTGGCTCCCCGTTGCTGCGAAGTATTCCCGGCAGGACAGTCGCCCCCTGCATGGCGCGTGGGGTAGAGCCAACAACCCTGGTGCCGCTCCCCTGCCTCGCCTCAAGAACCCCGGCCCCCTTCAGATCATTCAGAGCCGCCGTCACTGTCGATCGACTAATGGCCAACGAGCGAGACAGTGCCCGCTCGGCTGGGAGCACCGTCCCTGGAGCCAAGACTCCAGTCTCGATGACTCCGAGCATTGCTTCAGAAAGGCGTCGGTGGAGGGGCAGGCCTCGTCCCAGCGACCAATCTCCCAGCATGTTCAAAAGAGCGTTGGTCCCAATCCGATCAACCACCCTCGAACACTAGCGAAGCCTCTGGCCCGGCACTCCAAACCAGCAAAATGGACCTCCACTAGCAGGCCAATTAGTCCAAGGTGGCCCGTGACCTCGACGGAGCGACGGACCATGCTCCGGTATGGGCCTTGCCGACCTCCTCGAACTGGACTGCTTCACCTCCTCGGTCATCCGCGATCTTCTAGTCCATGCCCGCCAGCCCAACCTCATCTCGCTGGCAGGCGGGCTCCCATCGGAAACTACCCTTCCCGTCGAACGGGTAAGCGTCGGCCTCCAGAGTCTGTTGAGGGAGCGAGGCACCGAAGTTTTACAATACGGGCTTACCACGGGAGAACCCGAACTGCAGGAAAAGCTGGCCGCCACTTCTCCCCATCCATCGAGTTCCGATCGGATTGTCGTTACCGCCGGATCTCAACAGGCACTGGATCTTGTCCTTCGGGTTCTTGTCAGCCAAGACCCGTCAAAGAATGTTGCGGTCATCGAAGACCCCGGCTACCTCGGAGCAATTCAGGCCCTTGTGGCCAATCGTTTCACGCTGGCCCCAATCCCGGTGGATCACCACGGGCTCGATGTCGAAAAGCTCGACGCTCAACTCCACGATGGCCTCCGCCCCCGGTTGTGCTACATAAATCCCTCGTTCCAGAACCCAACCGGGGCCCTTCTGGCGACGGATCGCGCCCAACATTTGGTCCGCTTGGCCGAGCAGTACAACTTCGTCATCCTGGCTGATGATCCCTACATCGAACTTTATCTCGAGGGAGATCGGCCTCGGCCTCTTCCCCCCAGTGAACTGGTGGTGCGGCTCGGCTCGGTCTCCAAGACTCTCTCGCCGGGACTGCGAGTTGGTTGGCTTGACGCCGAACCCCATCTGGCCGCGGCTGTTGCTCTGGCCAAACAACCGGCCGACCTTCAAACCTCAACGCTCAGCCAACTCTTGGTTGCCGACCTACTCAACGACGGGAACTGGTGGCGAACCCATACCGAGGCACTGCGAAGCGACTACCGACTCCGCCGCTCCAAGCTCAGCGAAGCCCTCAGGACTCACCTACCAGAGGTGCAAGTCAACCCAGGGTCTGGTGGGTTTTTCCTCTGGCTGACTCTGGATCAAGCTGGGGCAGCCCTGGACACGATGGAAGTGCTGGAGGACGCAATCACCGCTGGCGTGGCCTACGTCCCCGGGGATGCCTTTACGGTCCAGAAACGGCGCCCCAACACCCTCCGCCTGTCCTACTCAAGTGGAGACCCCGACCAATTTGGTGAGGCCGTCCACCGCCTGGCCGAGGTTCTCAACCCGCCGGACTCGAAGCCGAATCGGCCTTAAGTGGCAGAGTTACCCGCACCTGACCTCCTCCGCCCGGCGAAATGGTCACTGATCCACCGTGGGCTTGGGTCAAGGTTTGGGCGATGGCTAGTCCCAATCCGGCGATCCCATTGCGAGAACGGGCCGAGTCCGATTGGGTGAAACGTTCAAATGCTTTCGGGACGAAATCAGCGGCAAAACCGGGGCCATCATCGAGCACGATGACCCGAACAACTCCCGAGCCCTGCTCAAGCCTGACCGACACCAGTCCCCCTTCGGGGGCATGACGAATGGCGTTATCCAAGAGATTTCTTAAGACGCGACCCACCGCCGTCGCGTCACCATGTATCGGCACCGCCTCGGTTAATTCCGCCACTAGGCGAACTCCTTGATCAATGGCGGCCGGCAGCATTGCCTCCAATGCCTCATCGATCAGTTCGGAGAGATCAAGCAACTCGGACTGGAGCGCCAAGTTCCCGCTATCGGCTCGGGCCAGAAGAAAGAGATCTTCCACCAACCGGTTGAGGTTGAGTACATTGCGGCGCATTGCCGCGAGGTGCTCATCGACATCGGCCACTCCGTCAGCCACGGCATCAATTGAAGCCAAAAGGGATGCAAGCGGTGTACGCAGATCGTGACTAAGCGCACTGACCACCGATCGTCGTTCCTCGTCAGCGGCCAAGCGCTCGGCCTCGGCCCTGGCCAGCGAGCGACCAAGTTCATCAACCGCCGAGGCAAGCTCGCCAAGTTCGTCCTGGCGTTCGATTCCCGTTCTGGCCCCTCGTTCACCCTCCGCGATCGCCGCCACGGTAGCCGCAACCTGACCCAGATCAGTGGCCAGGGGTTGAGCAAGCCGCCACCCAACAACGATGGCTGAGAATCCAGTAAGGATGGTTACGGCCAACACATACCCAACGTCGTGGCCAGACAACGTCATTGCGCCACTGCCAACAAGGGCGCCAACAATCGCTAACACCGGCCCGACAAGGGCCAGCACGGGAACCGCTCGGCGGAGCGAAAGTTTGGCCATCAGGATCGGAAGGGCGGCAGCGGACCCGACCGAAAGAACAGCAACAACAACAACGAAGAGCCCCAGACTCTGCCCGTCATCCATCATGTCACCGGTGTCAGTCGACTGGTACAGGATGAGTCCCTGGGCCGCCCGGGCAGACAACCAATCTTGGCCGATCACGGGTCGAACCGGTAGCCCACTCCATACACCGTAATCAGGTGAATTGGATTTGCCGGATCAGCCTCCAGTTTGCGCCGCAATCGCCGCATATGGACGGTGACCGTGCCCGGGTCCTGCCAATCAGGGCTCGAACCCCAGACATCACGGAGCAGGTCTGAGCGGCTATGAACCTCACCGGGTGACCCGGCCATCTTGGTGAGAAGGTCAAACTCCTTCGGAGTGAGTTCGACCTCTTCATCACCCTTGTGCAACCGTCGACCGGTCACGTCAATGACGAGGTCTCCAACCGAGATCGACTCTGGCCCACTCGATCCTGATCGTCGGAGCACAGCACGAACTCTGGCTGCAACCTCGCGGGGGGATGCTGGCTTGGCCAGGTAGTCATCGGCACCGAGTTCTAGTCCGGCCACCCGTTCCGATTCCTGACCCCTAGCACTAAGCACAATGACCGGCACCTGGTCGCCCGACGCGCGCAGGCGACGAAGGACCGTCAACCCATCAACCCCAGGAAGCATGAGGTCAAGCACCACAAGATCGGGGCGCTTCTTCGCCAGTTCGGCCATGGCCTCGGCACCATCGGCCGCGGTTCGCACCCGGAACCCTTCTCGACTGAGATACGAGGCGACAATCTTGCGAACCTGAGCCTCGTCATCAACGACCAGGACATCGGGCGCATCAAGACTTGTCACTTCCCACACCGCCTGAGGGTCGGGTGAAGAGATCGCGTCGAGAGAGTTGCCACCCAAAGATGCTGCCATAGGTTGATCGAACCAGCTTGAATACCCGGCTCATTCCTAGACGATGCAGAGTTCACAAGCTCTTCAGATCTCGCGGAAGTAACCCATGAGGAGTGGCAGAACTCCGTGAAGGGCATCAGGACAGACCTCTCGGCCCTTGACCCAGTCCGTCAACGAGGACAACTTGATCAGGTCCAGAGCCACCACCTCACCATCAGGGCACGTTGGGGTTTGGTCGCTGCAGGCAAGAAACACGCGTCCGACAACAGCCATGGCCTCATCTTCGTAGTCGAGGGGGCCAAGTTCTGCTAGCTCTACCGGTTGGCTGCCCTCAAGCCCAAGTCCGGCTTCTTCAGCTAGCTCTCGCTTGGCGGCCGTGAGCCAGTCCTCGCCAACCCCGGCTACTCCCCCAAAACACAGATCCCAGTAACCAGGAGCAACATCCTTCCAATCGGCCCGCTGGTGAACCACCACCTCATGATGGCTGTTGACAACGACCACGTAGGTGGATCGATGACGCAGATTGTTGCGACGCATCTCGGCTCGGGTCACGGTGCGCTCGACTCGGCCCTGCCGGTCAACAACCTCGACCATCTCAGCACCCGGGGCACCATTGGCCATAATCTAGGACAGCTCTTCTCGAGCCTCGGACATGTTGGCCCCTCGGGCAATAAGTTGCTTGGCCTTGATGGCATGCCGAGGTCGATTCCATGCCATCGCCCCAATCAGTTCGCCTCGCTCCCCCGCGTAGAGCTGTACAAAGCGCCGTTCGGGAATTGAGCCGTGAACAACCTCAGCCCGAGCACTCGGGAATCCGGCAAGCTGAATCTTTCGATCGTACTGGTCCGACCAGAACCAGGGAGTTGGAGCATAGGGCTCCACCGCGTCGTCCCTTGACCAGGCGAGGAGTCTGCCACCAACGTAGCCGCCCTGTTCAACGGCATTGTCCCATTGCTCAACCCGCATGAGCTTGCCCTCAAAGCGGGAGTTCGGCCAGCGGGCGACATCGCCTGCAGCCACTACACCCGGAGCCGCCATGCATGTGTCATCACACACGACACCGTTGTCAAGAGTCAATCCGGAACGAGCAAGCCATTCGGTGGAAGGGACTACCCCAATTCCAACGACGACCACATCGGATTCGATCGCGGACCCATCACTCAAGACAACCCTCTCTACTCCACCGCTTTGGGCTGTGTCTCCTCCGTTGTCGTCTCCGTCCTGGCCACCGGCGACTCCCCCTTCGATCTTGGCCACACCAACACCAAGCCTGACATCAACTCCATGGTCGCGATGGAGATCGGCTATAGCCATTCCTGTCTCATGGTCCAAGACCCGAGCCAATGGTGACTGGGCTGCCTCGATCATCGTGACCTCATGCCCGAGTTCACGGGCGGTCGCCGCCACCTCGGCTCCAATGAAGCCAGCACCAATCACACAAACCCGGCGGCTCTGACCCTCCAAATCGGACCGGAGCGCTCGGGCGTGGTCCAGGGTTCGTAGAACATGAACTCCGGTAAGCTCGCAGCCATCAATTGTCCGCGGCCGAGCACCAGTGGCAATGACCAAACCGTCATAGGACAGAGTCTCTTGTCCATCGTCGCCAAGGATGACCTGGCGTTGTTCAAGATCGAGCCCCGTCGCCTTGTGCCCCAGCTTCCAGTTGAACTGAAACTCATCCGGATCGACCGCGCCCCGAAGTCTCAGCTTCGCCTCATCCCAGGTGCCAGCCAAGAACCGTTTGGAAAGAGGCGGCCGATCATAGGGATAGTGTGGTTCGGACCCGACCAGAGTCAGGTCTCCATCAAAGCCGCTGCGGCGCAGGGTTTGGGCTGCCTGGAGGCCAGCCAGGGAGGCTCCAACCACGACGACACTGGACAGCCGATTCGACACTGGTGTTCGCTCCCAATTACTCAGTTATGACCTGGATGGCCTGCTTCGGGCACCGTTCAGCCGCTATGAGCACGCTTTCGCTTTGATCCTCGCTTGGATTCTCCGTCAGGAGATACAGGAAGTCGTCGTCTCGCACCTCAAACACATCGGGAGCGACCTCCATACATATTGCGTTGCTTTCACATAGGTCATAGTCGACCACAATCTTCATAGTTCACACCTCATTGTCGCCCGACCAGTTTGGCACAAACCAGGCCCGGCCACCTAGAAGCGGGTGTAGCCACCGTCCATGATAATCTCGTCCCCTGTGTGATACATCTGGGTTGGGTCGGCCACAAAGGCGGCCACCGAGGCGAAGTCTTCTGGCTTGCCCCAACGCCGGATCGGGGTGCGCGCGGTGGTGTTGGTGAGAAAACGTTCGTTGGCCCGCCCCTTTTCGGTCATCTCCGTCTCGGTCCACCCAGGGACAATCGAGTTCGCCCGGATCCCGTACCGCGCCAGTTCTACTGCAAGCCCGCGAACCATGGCCAGAACTCCGGCCTTGCTGGAGGCATAGGCTTGGGCGGTTGGTGCACCATGGATGGCTGACACAGAGGAAACTGCAACCAACGAACCTCCCTCACCCCGCTCGACCATGTGTCTGGCCCCCTCCCTAAGTGTCACAAAAGCACCTTCGAGATTGACCGACATCACTCGACGCCATTCATCCAAGGTCGCCTCAAGAAAGGGACCACCACCAGAAACTCCAGCATTGGCCATGACCGAATCAATACGACCCATATTCTCAACGGCACCAGCCATCGCGTCGACCACTGCGGACTCATCACGAACGTCAACCGGCTGAGCGAGAACCTCCGGGGCGACATCAAGCGAACGCAAGTGGGCTTCCGCCCGAGCGAGCTTGTACTGGTTTGTTCCCCAGATGACGATGTCCGCCCCTGCTCGGGCACACCCCTCAGCCATCCCGAGGCCGATGCCGCCGTTACCACCAGTTATGAGGACAACACGTCCGCGAAGATTAGTCATGACCACAGTATGCCTGGGTATCCCCTACGCCTGGGCATCCCCTACGCCTGGGTATTCCGTAATAATCTGAACAAGTAGTGAACGAGGGAACAGCTCAGACCCAACCGCGGTTGAATCCAACCATGTCCGACGCGTCTCAAAGCCGCTCCTCCTCGGAGTCCCTCAAATCTCCGTCAGGCCCAACCTCAGCCGAAGCTGGCATCTCCCGGCCGAAGGCTATCGTTGCCGGCGTACTCGCTGGAGCTGCGGCCCTGTCCCTTGGTGAGCTGGCCGGAGCTATTGGCGCCCCTCGTCCCGGACCCGTGACTGCCGTTTCTAACCGAGTCGTCGATCGCGCTCCAACCTGGTTTGTGAACTTTGGGAAGTCGGTGTTTGGTCTGGCCGACAAACCCGCCCTCTTGCTCGGAACAGTCATGATCTCCCTGGTGGCCGCTGCCCTACTTGGGTTGATTTCTCGGCGTAGGCCAACCATCGGAGTCATTGGAATTGTTGTGTTCGGACTTGTCGGGCTGTTGGCAATGGCGGCCGATGCTCAGGCTGGAGTTGTCTCCGGGATTATTGTCAATACCGTTGCTGTCACCGCCGGCGTCAGCGTACTTTTGGTCATGTTTGGGCTCGCCGCATCGAGCGGCTCACCAACCCCAGGTCCAACTGCCCTTCCGGTCGAAGCTTCTCGTTCAATATCGCCTCCCATATCGCCTCACCCCAGCGGTGATGGCGAGGACCTGGCCCTCGACATGCCGACCAACCCTGCCGTTGCCCGCCGATCGTTCCTTGGCTTTAGCGCCGTGGTCGGTGCTGGTTCCGTTCTGGGAGGGCTGGCCGCTCGATCATTGCGAAACCGTACGTCGGCTGGCGAAGCGCGAGCCGCAGTGCAGATCATTGAGTCAGACATAGCGGCCAAAGTCGAAGAGCAAGTCGTCGTTGCTGGCGCAACAGATGTGGCGAGCACTCCTGGGATTACACCCATTGTCGTGCCTGCCGAAAACTTCTACCGCATCGACACCGCGTTGCTGGTACCCCAGGTCGACCCCGCAACCTGGAAACTGACCATCAAGGGAATGGTCGACAACGAGTTGACCTTTACCTACGACGAGTTGCTGGAACGAGCTGAGACAGTCGAGCCAGTCACCCTATCGTGTGTCTCGAACGAGGTCGGTGGAGGCCTCGTCGGCAACGCGATATGGCAGGGAATTCCCCTTGCCGAGCTATTAGACGAGGCTGGCGTTCAACCAGGAGCTACCCAGATCAGCAGCCGCTCAGTCGATGGTTGGGATTGCGGTTTTCCTACCGAGGCCGCCTATGACGGCCGTACTGCCCTTGTTGCGGTAGCCATGAACGGCGAGCCACTGCCCATCGAGCACGGCTTTCCAGTTCGACTAGTTGTTAGTGGTCTCTATGGTTATGTCTCGGCCACCAAATGGCTCTCGGAAATAGAACTCACAACCATCGAAGACTTCAATGGGTATTGGATTCCTCGTGGCTGGTCTAAGGCTGGACCAATCAAAACCCAGTCCCGGATCGACACTCCTCGTCGGTTCGCCACCGTTGGGGTTGGAAGCCCCATCCCGATTGCCGGGGTTGCTTGGGCTCCCAACCTAGGAATCACCAAGGTTGAGGTGCAAGTCGATGATGGACCTTGGCTTGAAGCGACGCTGGGTGAGTCCCTTGGCATCAATGCCTGGCGCCAATGGCTGGTGTCCTGGACCCCAACCGCTGGGGACCATCAAATCCGAGTCCGTGCCACTGATGGCAGCGGGGCTACCCAGACCGAACAACGTACAGCGGTGGCACCGAACGGAGCCAGCGGCTGGCACACGATCACCATTCGCACCTAGGGCATGGCTCGGGCCCCGGAGCCCTTCGCATTCGGGCCCAATCCTGTTTGGGGGCCATCGCTGTGATTCCCGCGCTGTAGTCTCCTCACCATGCATCCGTTTCTTGTGGGACTTCAACCACTCGTGACAGAACTTGGTGGCGAGATTATTGCCGCCACCGATATCTCCGATGGTGACGTCCCGCTAGTGTGGGAGGGTGAGTTGGTTGGTGCCTACCGATCGGGCGGCCTTCGGGGTGCACTTGAGCGGCTCATCAAACAAGTTGAGCGAGAGATGGGGGCTCCAATCGCCACCCTTGATCGCTCCTCGAAACAGGAGGTGGTTCGCAGGCTTGACGAGTTAGGTGCGTTCAGTCTCCGCAAAGCCGTCGAGGACATCGCCGATCACCTTGAGGTCAGCCGCTTCACCGTATACAACTACTTGAATTCCCAGATCTGAGGTCCCGTGCCGTGCCTGAGCAAGCCAAGAATATCAAACTCGAATTCACCGTCGAACCGTTCGTCGACTCCAAACCCGGGCCCCATGTGAAAGCTGCCATTGCTGCAGCCAGCACCGACCCAGAACTTGTCGTCGATGTTGGCCCCTTCGGAACAATTGTTGATGGCGAAAGAGACCGGGTTCTGTCGATTACCCAGGAGATACTAACTGCCGCTTTTTCCACCGGTGCCTCACGAGTCAGCCTTCAACTGACAGCGGACTGAGGTTGCAAAAAGGGAAGTAAATGGTCAGAAGAAATCTGGCTCAATCTCAATAAGAAGAAAGATCTTGCTCGCTGGCCGGTAGCTTGACCTGAGCGCTCACGGACAAAGACGCTCGGAGGTTCAAAGATGACCGCAGCCGACCAGGATCGAGAAGTTCTCGATTGGGAAACCTACGGAACAGCGGCTCGCGAACTCGCCGCCATGGTGGCCGATAGTGGATTCAGACCGGACATGATTCTTGCCATCGCTCGGGGAGGCTTGTTTGTCGCTGGATCCCTTGGGTATGCACTATCAGTGAAGAACCTCTATGTGATGAACCTTGAGTTCTATTCCGGTGTTGATGCCCGGCTGGACGTTCCAATCATGCTTCCTCCCTATTTTGACAAGGTCGACCTGACCGGTGCAAGAATTCTGGTGGCCGATGACGTTGCTGATACCGGTCACACGCTCAAGGCGGTGCATGAGTTCTGCCAGGATGTCGTTGCCGAGTCCCGAACCGCAGTCTTATACCAGAAGTCTCATTCATTGGTCACCTGCGACTATGTCTGGAAGCACACCGACCAGTGGATCAATTTTCCTTGGTCAACAGAAGATCCCCTCGTCGAGCCAGCGGACGGAAACATAGTCCTCGACGCCTAAGGTCATACGAGGTTGAAAATGACGCGACTCCCTCCGGTCGATACGGTGTCCGTAAAAGCCGTGCGATAGGGGGAAACGTATGCATCAGGCCCGTTCGAAGGAGACAACGGTTCTTGTCCTCGAAGATGAACCGACTCTTCTTGATCTCATTACCGAGATGCTCTCCCTCAATGGTCTCGAAGTAACGGCCGCCAAGAATGCGGCCGAAGCCCGCGGCCATCTTTCTCGGACAACGTTCGACCTTTTTCTTACCGACATCGTTGTACAAGGTGAGTTTTCAGGGGCCGATCTTGCCCGTGAAGCCCAGGAGCAAGGACAAACCCGTCGAGTTGTTGTCATGTCTGGCCATCCCAAGCACCGGGCTCTCGCTGGTCACGAAGGGGCGGCCGGGCTCGAGTTTCTCAAGAAGCCGTTCTCCTACCGCGAACTTCTCCAGGTCGTGACCCCCGAATAGGACCACAGCCACACTCCTCTCTCCGTTTCGATCGTGGCCTCGTCTTCGGAACGCCGGCGCGTGCTCGTCGTACCTTGCACGACGGCGAAACGCTACTGGTTGACTCAGGTGATTCTTCAACAATTCGAAAACTGGCCGCTGACCTCCTCGGGCTGTGGGCTAACCGGGCCGCTTTGAGTCATGGGGCCACCGTTTGATCGTGACCGAGTGACCGAGTGACCAGCACCAGTGGGCCCCATTACTGGCTCCAATCGGGCCACATCTCAGTAGGATCCAACCCCCTGCTGGGTTTGGTTGAATGAACCTCACCCACAACGGGTCCCCAGCAGAATGGCAAGAAGTCTGTGATCGACTAGGGGCGCTGAACGTCCCATGGCAGGCAATTCCCGGAAACCATGATCGAGGTATCCAAGAAATTGCCGGCAACCGGATTGTTGACAGCGGCCCACTTCGCCTCGTGCTACTGGACACGAGCAACGATGTGTTCACCGAAGAAGACGAAGGGTGGCTTGACACCCAGCTAGCCACCGACACAAAAACTCCAACAGTGATTGCTATTCATCAACCACCGTTCGAGACCGGGATCTGGTGGATGGACTGTGTTGGCCGCAAGGGCCCTGACCGTTTGGAACGCGTTGTTCGCAATCACCCTCAGGTCATCAAGGTTTTGTGCGGTCATGTTCACCGCCTGATCCAGTCCAATTGGGGTTCCTGCTCGTTGTGGGCGTGCCCATCAACTTCACCCGCCGTAGCGGTCGACCTGGACCCAGATCATGCTCCCGCCGAATCAGCAGAGCTTCCAACGTTCAGTCTTCATGCCTGGACCGGGAGCGCAATGGCCTCACATATTGTGCCGATTGGATCACCCAGTGTTCGCTCACCAATCGATCTAGTCGCCCCAGACTTTGTCCAATGGGTGCGGGGTGTTCAGTCGAAAAGAAGCAGCTGTTCCAGTGACAAGTCGCACCAACCGAAGAAGATGGAGAGATCGACGTCAACCTTCTCGTTTCCGACCCGCACGCCATCAATGGCACCCATCCCTGCCACACCATCATCGGTTGCTACCAGCGAAGACTCAGACCAGCAAGTTGCTGAAATGCCGGATCTTTGCTGACGAGGACCGCGTTCTCACGGATGGCCTGCGCCGCCAACATCCGATCGAACGGGTCGCGATGACTCCAGGACAGATTTCCTGCGGCAAGGGCGTGCTCGCCGGTCACGGGCATGTCGATCGCTCCGAGTCGGTTAACGATGGACTGGTAGTTGGCCACGATCGGCTCGGCTTCTGGGAACTTGCCGAGCCTCACCTTTGTGCTTAGTTCCCATGCCGTTGCTGCTGACACCACCAGCTCATTGGTAGCATCCTCGATGAGTTCAACTGTTTCGGCACCTAGTCGTCTTGGGTCGGAAATGGCCCAGACAAAGGCATGGGTGTCGAGAATTACCAGCGTCATTCCCACTCCTCCAGGTCAGGACCAGACAATGGATCAAAGAGGGCGTCCTCGATGTCAAGCTCCATAAATCCGAGCTGTCGATTCGGCGGGGTGTTCACCGCGCTCAGCTTCGCTACGGGCCGGCCGGATCGTGCGATAATCACTTCTTGACCACCCTGGGCTGCATCGAGCAACTCTGAGAGCTTTGCTTTGGCCTCGGAGATATTCATCTGAATCACCATCCATCGATCATATCTGACTTGGTCAGATAGACCAAGTCAGATCATCAAGACCTGGCGATGACGAGTGTGAGCCCTCGCAAGTCTGGTCTTTTGGCTAAGAGATAGTCCGGGGCCAACCTGTTGTAATTATCCCCATAGCAACGGGAGAATTGTCATGCGTAGGGCAGCCACACTTTTGATAGCCGCCACCACCTGTCTTTTGGTGTTAACCAACCCTGCCGGGGCAACCTGGTCTGTCGTTGGTGTTGACCCTGAGACCGGAGAGGTTGGCGTCGCCGTTGCCTCCTGCGTCTCGGTATCAGCCTTGGACCAAGGCAAACCCTCGGAACCACTCGTTCTTGTCGCACTCGTTCCCGGTGTTGGTGCCGGAGTGTCCCAAGCTGCTGTCAACCTCGAGGCACCACCTCAGATAGCTGCCCTGCTAGAGCTCGGAAAAACGGCGGATGAAGTGATCGCTGGCGTATCCGAGAAGAGTTTCGATGACCAACCCCAACTTCGCCAGCACGGTGTCGTCCGCCTAGACGGCAACGCCAGCGGTTTCACTGGAACCGAAAACGACGCGTTTGCCGGTGACATACAGGACGCCAATGTCACGGTGCAAGGAAATATTCTTGTCAGTGAAACAGTTATCGAAGATGCCTTGACTGCCTTCAATTCCGCCTCGGACCTTCCGCTGGCGGATCGCTTGGTAGCAGCTCTGGTAGCTGGATCTGAGGCCGGTGGTGATTCTCGATGCGTGGAAACGGCGCTCTTTGCCCACCTAGCTGTGGCCAGCCCCAGTGACGATCCCACGAACCCGACGGTGTTGCTGACCTACGGCAGCATGTCAGACGGCGACAATCCGGTACTGGCTTTAAGCCAGGACTTCGCTAACGGCGCTCGCCAGAAAGTCGTGACCCCTCCCGCCGGCACATCGTTCGTGAAGCCTGTTGGATTCGCTATCGGTGCGTTACTCCTCTTGATGCTCGTACTCAGATGGCGCAAGCGTCAGAGCAACCTCACCTTGCCGGATCGTGGTAACTGAGTTCCGGTTTACTGGGTCCCGAGGGCTACTCGGATCTCGGCGGCTGCCTCTTCGTCTAGGGTCAAGGTCGGCATGGTCTGGATCTCCAGTTTCTCGATCTTCTCCAGGTCGTGACCCCCGAATAGGACCACAGCCGTTAAGCCACAAATCCCCTCGACTGATTCGACCCTGGCCCCGTGGTTGTGTCCCGTCTCCTGCCAGCCAGGGCCGCAACCAGGCTGATGACCAGCAGCAACAACCCAACCGGCAGGGCTGCGAAGACAACCAAGCCAGCCCCAATATTGGCCCCAATGCCGGGAGCGGTCAGAATATGGCTCGCCAGCCCCAAATACGCAGCGGCAACGAAGCCTGGTCCCCACATTCCGATGGTCCGCCATGGCCCACGATTGCTCCGAGCCAGCTTGAGCAGGCTAACCAGCCCCCACAAAGCCAATACCAGAGCCAGACCACCAATGGCGTGGGCGAGGGCACGGGGAACTTGTGGAGGTGGAATGACATAGTCCGGGTCAATTATCCAGTCGTTACTGCGGTCAAGGCGGCCCAGGACCCACCAGGTGGCCGGGGCAGATGAGGCCATGCCTGCAACGATCGGAACCCGCCTCAACAAACCCGATTCATGCTTGTTGTCTATCTGTCGGTTCTCGGTTGTGGGCCCAAAATGATCAACCGGGTTACGTGGAGCCATAGCCGCGCCTCACACAATCATCTGTTGCTGCCATCGGAGACTTAACCTAGCGAAGTTGCAGAAATGTCCGATCTTTGCTGACGAGGACCGCATTCTCACCGATGGCCTGCTCGATGTCAAGCCCAGTCGGAGTGTGAGTCTCGGTCTTTCGACCAAGACCAAGTCTAGTCTTTCGACTAAGAAACAGTCGGAGGCCGATCTGCTGTAATGATCGCCCTGCAACGGGAGAAGAGACATGCGTAGAGCAACCATACTTTTGATAGTCGCAACCGCTTTTCTTTTGGGGCTCGCTGGCCCCGCCGGGGCAACCTGGTCGGTCGTTGGTGCTGATCCTGAAACCGGGGAGGTTGGCGTCGCCATTGCCTCCTGCGTCCCGGTATCGGCCGTGGTGCGGGACAAACCCTCAGAACCACTCTTTCTTGTCGCTCTCGTGCCCGGTGTTGGTGCTGGAGTATCCCAAGCCGATGCCAACGACGAGGCACCGCCTCAGATGGCTGAACTTCTTGAACTCGGAAAGACGGCGGAGGAAGTCATCGCTGAGGTATCCGGCGACAACTTCGATGACCGACCCCAAGCCCGCCAGCATGGTGTTGCTCGTCTAGACGGCGACGCCAGCGGCTTCACCGGAACCGACAACGGCGCGTTTGCTGGCGACAAGCAGGACGCCAATGTCTCGGTGCAAGGAAACATTCTTGTCAGTGAAGCCGTTATCGAAGACGCCTTAACTGCGTTCAACTCCGCCTCGGACCTTCCGCTGGCGGATCGCCTGGTCGCTGCGCTGCTAGCTGGATCTGAGGCCGGTGGTGATTCTCGATGCGCGGAGACGGCCCTGTTTGCCCACCTGGCCGTGGCCAGCCCGGGTGACGATCCCATGAACCCGACGGTGTTGCTGACTTACGGCAGCATGTCAGACGGCGACAATCCGGTCCTAGCGCTGAGCCAGGACTTCGCCAGCGGCGCGCGCCAAAAAGTCGTAACGCCTTCCGCAGGCACCCCGTTCGTGAAGACCATTGGACTCGCTATCGGTGCCCTACTCATCTTCATACTCGTATTCAGATGGCGTAAGCGTCAGAGCAGTCTCACTTTGCAGGATGGTGGCAACTGAGGGTTCGGGGGTATTGGGTCCCGAGGGCGACCCGAATCTCTACCGCTGCTTCTTCGTCGGGACTCAAAGTTGGCATGGTCTCGATCACCGACTTCTCAATCCTGCCCTCAAATGCAAACGGGGCCACATAGGCATCAGACACTCCGGTTGTCGAGCAGTCGGCCAACTTGGGCGTCAGTGTGTTCAAGGAAACCGGCGAACGCCTCTTGGAGACGGCAGGCAAAACGTTGCTCGGACTGGCTCAGTTAGTCCCATGGCTTGACCCCCGGGTTACGGAGGCCAGCTCGGTGCCGGGCGGGATGACGCCTATCTCCAGTTGGCGCTTCACGCCATCGTCCTCGATACTGCTAGCGATTGAGGTTTACCGGGATGTTTCTTGGGCCGCGGACCTGGCCGTTGGCCCATTTCGTTTTCTTGGTGGTGTCCAAGGAGTAGTTAGGGAAAGCCCTCAGCCACTCCTGGGTACCGATGCTCATCTCCATGCGCGCCAGGTTAGAACCGGCGCAGCGGTGAACCCCGAGACCGAAGGCGACGTGACGGTTCTTGGCCCGGTCCAACTGAAATTCGTGAGCATTCTCAAAGACGGCGGGGTCGTGGTTGGCCGCCGGAAAGGTCAGCAGCATCTGGTCATCGGCCTTAACCGGGCACCCAGAGATCTCAACATCGTTCAGGACCCGACGGGCCATCGTCACCGGAGAGTAATAACGAAGCACCTCTTCAATAGCAGTGCCCCACAGCGGATCATCGTTGTCGACAGCCACGAGACGCTGCACCTCGTCGTTGTGCTGGGCGAAGTGCCACAGCCCAGAACCAAGAGCCGACCAGGTGGTGTCGATACCGGCCACAATCATGAGTCGGATATAGCCAACCTTGAGTTGCCAGTCCACATCGACGCCGTCGAACTTCGCGACCGCTACCTCGGTGAGCAGGTCGTCCTTGGGGTTCTCTATACGATCGTTCAGGAGTACCTCGATGTACTCGGTCATCTCCGAGGACACCGCCGCCCTCACCTCATTGTCCTTGGGAGCAAGCTGCAGACTTCGATAAATCCAATCACGGAACTGGTCGGCATCTTCCTCGGGCATACCCGTAATCTTGCAGATCCCGTGAACGGGGATGTGCTGGGAGTACTGCTCGGCTGCGTCAGCAGTATCTTCCCCGTCTAACTTGGCAATGAGGCTACGGCAGAACTCCCTCATCTCGTCTTCCATGGCCGCCATGTTGCGCGGGTTGAACGCCGGCAACAGAAGCCGTCGATGATCCGCATGCTCGGGTGGGTCAGAAGTGATGGGCGGGGCCGGAGACCTCGGTCCGTCTGGCCTCGTAACACTAATCCAGGCCGAGGAGAAGTTCTCAGTGTCTTTGGCGACGGCCGAGACACCTTCCATCGTCACCGGCATGTAGGCCCGACCGTAACGATCGGTCGTGGCCACCGGACACTGTTGTCGAACATCGTTCCATATGTTTATGGCGTTCTCTCCCCACTGGTCATCGAGCCAGTCCCAGTCGTTGATCCAGTCAGTTACTGGAGGATGATCGTCGTGTTGGCTCATTGTGGATGACATGGTCTGCTTTCTGGTCGAGGCGGTCGAGAGGATTTTCGGCTATATGAGTTCACCCTTACCCCAATTGAATGGTGGGTCGTGGAAATCCTTGCAGGAAATCGTCGCCCGGTCGTGGTCACCTGGTTGCCGGATGGTATTACTTAATCACGTTTTCGACGGCGGGACCCAAAGGGGACCATCGTTGTCTATGGCCACCGACACCGAATGCACCAAGGGCTGGAAGGAAACACCATGGCTCAAAAACTCAAACTTGATGCCGATCCCGGTCGCGATGACGCCGTCGCATTCATGCTCGCCGCACTCTCCCCCAAGATCGAACTACTCGGTGTGTCTTGCGTCAACGGCAACCGCCCCGTATGGGAATGCACAGAAAATGCCCTGCGGGTTTGACCTGATCGGTATAGATGTCCCCGTCTACGAGGGAGCGGCTTTGCCACTGCTTACCCACCTTGATAGAAGGCGCCCAATTGCCATCCCCGCGTGGCCCCCTGTCCTGTTGAAGGCAGTCTCCCCTTCACCTATGACTGGCGCTCCAAGAAAGAACCACTGCTGTGGATCGCTGATGCCATCAACGGATCAATACACGCTCACCTCACCGGTGGTGACCAGACATGGTTCGCGCAACTCCAAGCCGGGGACGTACTCGGTCGGGGCCCGGTGTACACGACCTAAAGATGCGGAAGCCCCGGCTCCTGTCCTAGCCGAACACCTTTCGGTGTTCCTCGGACTGGCACTCCGGGACTTGCGTCTTTGCCACAGAACAGGTACAGCGCCATTTGTTGGTTCGGTCAGGGAGTGTTAACGGTTGTTTCGAGGTGATTATTGTGGCTGTCACGAGGGACGCCTCATGGGACAGCTTTCACAATAACGACCACCGAGTAGCCACGATGTTTGGAGCGCTAGCGAGAAACTCGGTTAGTGAGGAGCCCGCTAGGGCGACGAACGGCTGGCCCTTATAGGACAGCTTTCATGCCGCCCGAAGACCTGAGGCCTTGGATGTTTTGGCGCCCCAGCGCCGAAACTCCGGTTTGAGCTGTCCCGAAGGGATTACTCAATGCGTGGAGGTGAGGGGATTCGAACCCCTGGCCTCCTCGATGCGACCGAGGCGCTCTAGCCAACTGAGCTACACCCCCAAAAGGGAACCGACGACTGACTGTACCGGGTCAGTGTCCGTTCGCAGCCTTAGCAAATGCTGGGGTCTCATTTCGCTCAAGCTTGAGCACGGTGACCTTCGACCCACGTTCTTGTTGAGCGGCTCCTGCTTTGGCCGCCAAGGCAACATAGCCAACAAAAAGAGCATCGATAACCAGGTTCTGGTAGACGAACGGATGCCCCCAGATCACAGCCAAAACCAAGGAAACAACCGCAGCAATTCCTAGGGCGAGAAAGATCTGAAGCCGCCGCTTCCGTGCACTGCGACTTGGGCCTCGACTCAACCCAGGCTGAAGGCCAACCGGCCGACTGGATCGGCCGGGAGCCGAACCGAGTACGGACATTTCCCGGTTGAAGTGGCCAATCGGGTCTCGACGGGACCGATCGAAGAGGTTCTGTAGTATCGGTCGGCCGAGAACCCAGATCCACACGGTGGCGAGACCAACAACGATGATCGCTTGAACAGGCAGCAACATGTCTTACGAGCTTCTTTCCGTGCCAGAACAATTCGTGCCAGAACAATTGATGTCACAGCAACAAGTCGATTTCATGTCACAACAACCTTTCGGCGAGCGGGCGCTGTCATAACATGACAAAACTACTACGATCCGCGCTGAGCGGCAACCAAGACCGAGAATCTACACCTCTGCTCCCGCTGAGTGCAGCAGCGGGCAAGTCTGGTCAAAGCCCTGACCTTCGGTAGGTGCCCGACCGCCCACCAGTTTTTTCCCACAGTGCGATCTCACCAATTGTCATGGACTTGTCGGCCGCCTTGCACATGTCATAGATGGTCAAAGCCGCGACCGAAACGGCCGTCAATGCCTCCATCTCGATGCCGGTCCGCTCCACGATGTCAACCTGAGATTCGATCTCGATGAAATCGGCCTGCACATCAAAGTCAGCCGTCACCGCACCAATCATTACTGGGTGGCAGAGTGGGATGAGTTCACTGGTCCGCTTGGCCGCCTGGATACCAGCGATCCGCGCCACGGCCAGAACATCACCCTTTGGCAGACCACCGTGGGTGATTAGGGCGATCGTCTCCGGAGCGAGCATGATTCGGCCCCGTGCCACTGCCCGGCGAGTGCTGACATCCTTCTTTGTGACATCGACCATTCGGGCACTACCTGCAGCGTCAAGATGACTGAGTTCGCCGAATGTGGGCCCGGCCTGATCCTGGTTTGAACTACTCACGAGTTCACTCTAGATGGCCCGGAGCAGGTCAGGAGCCTTAGGTGTCAACCACCGAGCTGAGACATCGACTTGGAAGGACGGATGAAGTTGACCTGCCCAATCGCATGTCCGGCCCATTTCCGCTCTACCTCACCGGCCACAGCCGCCAATACGTCATCGTCGGACCCGTCGCCTCGGAGAATCTCCCGCAAATCGACGTGATCCAGCCCAAAGAGACAGTTTCGCATCTGTCCTTCGGCCGAAAGCCTCATCCGGTCACAGGACTGGCAGAACGGCTCGGTCACGCTGGCGATGATTCCGAATTCGGAGCCGGGAGCGCCGGGCTCAAGGTCGGTAAAGCGAAAACGCTCGGCTGGGGAGGAACCACGCTCCAGAGACTCGAATTCGAACTCCGACATTGCTTGTTCCAATACTTCCGTGCGGGAAACGACTCGTTCGGCGGTCCACTCCCCCTGGGCATCGAGCGGCATGAACTCAATAAATCGAATGGTGACACCCTTGTCTCTGCCCAGCCGAAGAAAGTCAACGACCTCGTCGTGATTGATGCCACGCATCAAGACGGCATTAACCTTGACCGGAGCAAATCCGGCGGCAACAGCGGCATCGATTCCGGACAGCACCTGTGGAAGTTCGTCGCGTCGAGTGAGTTCCAAGAAGCAATCGCGGTCGAGAGTATCGAGGCTCACGTTCAGCCGCCGTAGTCCGGCAGCAAACAGATCATCGGCGACAAGAGGCAGGGTGGCACCATTGGTCGTCATCGCCAGATCAATCGGCTCACCGGTGCCTGGGATGCGGAGACGAGCCAACTTCTCTACCAACAACGGAAGGCGGGCCCGGATCGTCGGCTCTCCGCCAGTGAGGCGGACCGAGCGGACTCCGGCTCTTGCTACGAGAACCCCCGCAATGCGCTCGATCTCCTCAAAGCTCAACAACTCGCTTCGGTGAACCCATTGCATTCCTTCCTCAGGCATGCAGTAGGCGCATCGAAAATTGCATCGATCAGTTACTGAAATGCGAAGATCGGAATGCACCCGACCAAATGAGTCCATCAACTCGGTCTGAGGTACGAAAGAAGGAGCGGTCACGGCCATAACGTTAGCGGTCCTTTGACCTATCAACCCAGGAGTAATACTTTGACCATTCCTCCAGGCCGAATTCCATCGCCATCAGGAACGACGGCCAGGCCATTTGCCCGGGCCATCGCTGTCAGTTGATGGGACCCCTGGCCACCGGCCGAGCGCGCAAGCCAGGATCCGTCAGGCTCCTGGTCGACCACAACGCGAACGAAGTGGATCTTTCCGTCCGGAGGCCGTAGAAAGCCCTCCTCCGCCAGCGCAAGCACGGTCAAACGTTGGGTATCTCTCTTCCCCATCATGGCGAGGAGAGACGGCCGGGCAAAGAGTTCGAAACTGACCATTGAACTGACGGGATTGCCGGGAAGTCCAAAGATCGGCGTACCCATCAAAAGGCCAAAAGCCAGCGGTTTTGCTGGCTTGATCGCCACCTGCATCCAGTTCAGATCACCGAGCCGCGAGAGAACCTTCTTTACGAAGTCGAAGTCGCCCATGCTGACTCCACCGGAGGTGACTAGGGCGTCACAGACGTTGTCTGCGTCTGGGCCGACCGCAGCGACCAGTGCCGCCTCGATCTCCTCCTCATTGTCTGGCAGCCAGCCAAGATCCACCGGAATGCAGCCAGACTCTTCCACTAGCGCCAGCAGTGTCGGGCGGTTCGAATCGCGTATCTGGCCCGGTTGAAGCGGGGTGGGTCCACTGATGAGTTCGTCCCCCGTTGAGAACACACCAACTCGCGGCCGCTTGTGCACGAGCACGCTCTCATAGCCAAGGCTGGCCAGAACTCCTAGGTGGGCAGCAGTCACAACCTCACCGGGTGAGAGCACAGTAACTCCCGCTCGAACGTCATCTCCAGCGGGCCGGATGTGATTGCCGCTTGCAACCTCGGCCAACAACTCGATTGAGGACACATCCGAGGAGGTTGAGTCATCATGACCAGAGGTTGGACGGGTCAACTCAACCATGATTACCGAATCTGCTCCTTCGGGAATCGGAGCACCGGTCATGATTCGCATGACTTCCCCGCCAATTAGGGGTCTGGACGCGACCGAGCCAGCAGCAATAGTGGCGACTACCGGAAGTGATATCGGTGTCTCCGGAGAGGCTCCAGCCGAATCTGCAGCTCGAAGGGCGAATCCGTCCATTGCGGTGTTGGCAAAGGGAGGAATCGCTTCCTTGGCCACAACAGACTCAGCCAGAACCAGGCCTCGGGCCTCAGCTATGGGCACCGATACGACGGGAAGAGGATGGATATCTCGTTGAATCCGAGCTTGAGCTTCAGCCAAAGGAATCATGGCCACAAGCTACTGGCAATTACAGCAGTCCTTCGCGTTTGACAGCTTCAACCAAAATCTCTCGGAAAGCTGGAGCAAGGTCTTCCCGCTCAAGTCCGAAATCGACCACCGCTCGTAGATAGTCGCTCTTCATACCCATATCGTAGCGACCCTTGCTGAAGGTATACCCATATAGCGGTTCGGACGTGAGCAGGGACAGCATCGCATCGGTGATCTGAATCTCCCCGCCAACACCTGGCTTCGTATTGTCGATTTCGTCGAAGATGGACGGGGTAAACAAATAGCGGCCCATGATGGCTAGGTTCGAAGGGGCAACCTCAACCGCCGGTTTCTCCACCAGATCGGTGACCTTCACCAGGCTTCCACCAACGGGTTCGGCCGCTGCGCAACCATAGGAACTAATTTCTTGTTCTGGCACCTCCATCAGGGCCACCACCGAAGACTCATGCTCAGCGTAGGAATCGATCATTCCCTTCAGCACGGGCTCCATCATCACATCATCGCCCAATAACACGACAAAGGGCTCATTGCCCACATGGTTCCGGGCCGTACCGATGGCATGCCCCAACCCTAAGGCCTCTCCCTGACGAACGAAGTGAATATCGGCCAGCTCACCGAGTGCCCGAATCTCCTCTGCCTCTTCAGCTTTCCCTTTCGCTAACAAAACCGCTTCAAGTTCGGCATGACGATCAAAATGATCTTCCATCACCTTCTTGTGGCGAGAGGTGATAATCAGAATGTCTTCGATACCAGCTTCAACCGCTTCAGTGATGATGTATTGAATAACTGGCCGGTCGATAACTGGCAGCATCTCCTTGGGCACAGCCTTCGAAAATGGCAGGAATCTGGTCCCAAGACCAGCGGCGGGAATGACGGCTTTTCTTACTGGTGAAGGCATAAGAATTGTTCCTCGAAAGAGAGTACTCGGTCTAGCAGCAAGGGCGGGGCGTTCCCCTCCCAGTCGGCCCGAAAACGAAAATTGTGAACCATCACCCAAGCAAGTAGACCCCCAGCGAAGATCATCCCATTGGTCACAGGCAAAGGGCATACCTCGCGCGGCCGATAGCCTCTGGGTTGCCTTAGCTTGTGCGGAGCCAACGGGAAAGCCTGGAGTCCTGAATGCCGATATATGAATACAAGTGCACCAAATGCGACGAACACTTTGACATCCACCAATCGATCAAAGACGACACGCTGACGTCCCTACCGGGCCCCGATCACGAGCACAAACTCAAGAAAGTGTTCCACCCCGTTGGCATCTCGTTCAAGGGCGAAGGTTTCTACAAGAACGATGCTCGTCCCTCGTCAGCTTCGACCGATTCGTCATCGGGTGACGGCGATTCTCCTAGCAAAGACCCGAGCGGCGACTCGAAGAACGGCGACTCTTCCACTGCCTCGGAAAGCTCAACTTCGGACAGTTCTTCCAAGTCGACCATGACCAAAGAATCTCCGAAGAAATCCGACGCTTCTCCCGCGACTCCAACACCATCGGCCAAGAAAAAGACAGCCAAGGTCAAAACCTAACTCAGTCGAAGACCTGGCCATAACTCAACAGTATCAGCTAGACCAAAACCTCGCAGGCGACGTTCTGCCGACCGCCCCTCCGCTCCTGCGGATCCTCCGGAAGGACAAGACGATGCGAAACCACCTGCGGTCAGAACCGGCCGCCTCCCTGCCTCGACCGAGCGCTGATAGGCCCAAAACCTTTCCTGGCCAAGATCGCCTGATTCGGCTTCGCCTCACACTGGACCGACGACGGCTTTCTGGTCTTGCGCTCGCCGCTCTCGTCTCACTTGGCGTGTACCAACTAAGTCTGAACTCCACCTCAGGAGAACTCGGGCCACTGATCCAGGTGAGTGTCGCCACCAGGGATCTGCCCAGCGGACACCAACTGCGGCCCGAGGACTTGGCCAGTC
Source organism: Actinomycetes bacterium (assembly GCA_024276425.1). Lineage (GTDB taxonomy): Bacteria > Actinomycetota > Acidimicrobiia > Acidimicrobiales > SZUA-35 > JAJRQY01. Next base: position 80,450 of record JAJRXF010000188.1, read on the forward strand.
GCTGGTGGCCTCGCGACGTCTTACCAAGAGGAGCCACTATCACCTCACCGATTGGCCAAACTCTGGTGTCACCCCTCGCCCAGAATCAGGTTCTACTCGAATCCGGCATGGCTCCTGGCTCACTCGGCCTACGAGCAGACGAGGTCGCCGTTACCCTTCCAATACCGCTGGCCCCGCCCCCCTTAGAGATCGGCCAGAGTGTTCTACTCATCTCAGTCCAGGCGTTTGAAGGCCCCTTCGTTCGCCCTGCAGCGCCAATCGCTACTTCACGAGTAGTGGCTATTGGCGACACCTCAGCCACTGTGGCCGTCCTGGCCGATGCTGCCAACGACATCATCGGCACCCTCGCCACCGGCGCAATTGAAATGGTAATCCTTCCCGATTGACTCCCGGGAATTGCCCTTCAAGGCGTAACAGTGAACCCCTTGCGAACCTGTTGGCCCCATTCGGTTCTCCCCCGAAGAAACAGTTGAACGCCCCAGAGTCGCCATATCAGGGTGAGCGGCCGATAGAAAAGCTGCTCCAGGACTGCATATCCGATGAGAGCAAGGCGAAAGCGCAGTTTGGGATAGGTTCCAAAGGCAATCTCGTCGAACAAAAGGGTGAAGATTGTTACCGCCGTTCCCAACCCGAGAATGGCACCAACGAGCCACAACACTGACCAGGGGATCAGTCCGAGAAACAAGCCGATCACTAGGACAAAAAGTCCGACCACCTCGATTAGTGGAGCCAGGAACTCCACCAGTAGGAAATAGGGCAGCGCCAACATCCCCGCACTGCCATAGCGTGGATTGAAGATCATTCGTCGATGCCGAGCGAGAACGTCCATGAGTCCTCGCTGCCACCGATTGCGCTGCCGAGCCAGAACCCGTACATCCTCAGGTGCCTCAGTCCAAGCAACCGGGTCGGGGAGAAACTCAACCCTGGCTCGCTCCCTGTTTTCGTAGGCTTGTCGCCGCAGCCGAACAATGAGTTCCATATCTTCGCCAATCGAAGAGGTTTCGTACCCACCAATATCCAGCACGGCCTGGCGATTAAAGAGCCCGAATGCTCCGGAGATAATGAGGTTGCCACCGAGTGGGTTCCAGCCAAGGCGGCCCACGATAAAGGATCGTATGTACTCAACGACCTGAAGTGCGGCGAGGGGCCTGCGAGGAACAACCAAGTTTGTTACATCCGACGCCAGAATCTGAGAATCATTCGTGAGCCTCACCGTTCCCCCAACGGCCACGACGTTGTCATGGTCCATAAACGGAGCGACCAACAATTGCAAGGCGTCCGTAGCCACCAGAGTGTCGGCATCGATGGCGCAAACGAGCTCGCCAGAAGCAACGTTGAGCCCGGCGTTCAAAGAGTCCGCCTTACCGCCGTTGAACTTGTCAACCACCACGAGTCGAGCTTCCGTGCTCGAAAGATACAAATTCTTGACCGTGGCGGTATCCACTAGCCGTTGGAAGACTGGGTACACCGGGCGAAGGTCAAACCGTTCGGCAAGCACCTGAACCGTCCGGTCGGGGGATCCATCGTTGATAACCACGATTTCAAGGTTTGGGTAGGACAAGGCCAACAAGCCTTGGACCGTGTCACAAACCGAAACCTCCTCATTGAATGCGGGAACTAGAACAGAAATCCGGGGCGCCAACGGGGATGCCATTACCCGACGCCAAACCTGGTGTCGATCACGAAGCCGTATTCGTCGCAACTCGACTATTGCCGAGGTCAACACCATCAACTGAAGGAACGTGACCAGAATCATCCATCCAGCCGACACATACACAACAATCTCTACCAAATCGCTTAAGGACCGGCCGATCATCCTGGCCCCCGAATCAAGACTGGAAGGCGCGCTGCTCCAACGTTAGAACTGGAGCGACGCCAAGCCGCCCCGGCTGGGGGGACGTCACTTGGCAATCCTGGAACCAGGGGAAGACCAGTCTGAGTGGCGCGCGCATCCAAGATTTGACGGGCCATTCCCCGGGCAAAAGGATCTCGATCATAGAGATAGTGCCGCAGCAAGAGATGACCTGAAGGACCAAGCCGATCGAGTGCTCGTCCACTGGCTCGCCGAACAGCCCATGACGAGTCTCGAAGGCAGAGCGCGATGGCAGATACCGAGAGCTCACTCCCTAACATCTCCAACCCTCTTATGGCAGCCACTCGAACCGTTGACTCGTGGTCGGTCAACAAGCCCGTGAGCAGTTCTGCGGCTCCATGCCCGCCCCCCAGACCAATGGCCGTCGCTGCCATTGTTCTGGTACCCGAGTCTTCTGACCGGCAGAAGCGACTCAGCGGTTCCATCAATCGAGGGTCCGCCAAGTTGGCCGCCACCTCTAGCCCGTCCAGTTGTGCCTCATTCATCGGGTCCTCAAGGAATTCAATCAGGGCAGGCACAACCTCATCCCCGACCGACACCAGACGATCCTTGGCCGCTCGCCGCACGATCTCATGAGGCTCGCGAAGTAGTTCAAGCAGTTCAGGCAAGACTTCCTTGGCCTGTTGGCGGGTGAGGCTTTCCGCCGCGCGAGCCCGGCATAACCGGTGCGAGTCAGAAAGCAACTTGGCCCGGTCATAATTCGAATCGACAATCAGATACTGCAACTGAGCCGCTTGGATTCTGTTTCGCCAACGGCGGCTCTTGCCAAGGCGCCGAATGTGACGATCCAGGCCGCGAGCTCGAGCCAAGGTTTGCAACCGACGACAGGCATCCCCCTCAATGTTTAGGGCCAGCGACTGGATCACGTCGAGCAGGATCCGTTTGGGTAACCGTCCAGCCCTACGGTGAACGGCCTCAGCTTCAAGGTCGGAGTCGAACAACAACACCGCCAGCTCACGAACCACCTGCTCTCGACGCCGCTGAACCAGAGCCACCCAAATGTCACGAACCGCTCCGACGCCAACGAATAGGACGATGAGGAACCCGACCAACCCCCAGGCAAGAACGAACGCTTGCTGTGAAGTCATCGATCGAGCGCCCGACGAATTCGATGAAAAAGAAGAGGTGCACTGAATGGTTTAGAAATGAAGTCATCAATGCCGAGTTCAAACGCGATCCGAAGCTCAGACTCGTTTGTTCTCGGCGACATCAAGATCAGTCGTACCAGTCCTAGGTGGCCTGCCTCTGACATCAGCCGCAGAAGCTGCATGCCATCGATATCTCGTTGATCGAGGTCCATGAGGACGACTCGTGGAAGAGTCGTCGATTCGCTGAGCATCTGGAGCGCTTCCAGTCCCGCCGAACAAAGAACCACACGGATTCCCCGACGCTCGAGCCCAGCCACGAGCACCCCACCAACGATCGGGTCGGGATCCACAATCATCACGTCAACGGCTTGAGCCTGCCCACTTGTCTCATACGCGCCGGCAACAAAGCGATCCTCAAGCGCTTCCAACTTGGTCAGGATTAGCTCAGCCTGCTCCAAGGCAAGGTCCAGGGTTCTAGCCTCAGTCGGGCACACGACACAAGCTATGGAGGCTCCGTAGTCAACCAGACCGAGCTGCTCATACATCCCCAACATTCTCCCGATGAGTGCCTCCCGTCCGATGCCCTCGATTGCAATAACAAGGTGACGGGGATCCAACCGAGTAACGATCACCTCGCCACGGAACACGCGAGCGATCTCTTGGTCAATCGTCGCTGATGCCTCCCCCAACTGGGTTTCAGTTCTCACCAAGGAGAACCCAACTCCGCGCCGGCTTCGAATACCTGCCGCAAGCATGCGTTCGATCAACACCGCAGCACTGCCCCAGGGTTCAATCCGTCTACCCCGTTCCCGAGCAGAAAGTGGCTCGGTCTCACTGCGCCGAGCTAGTCTCGCCTTGATCAAAACACTCAGTTCATCGAGATCGACCTCAGGTGAAACATAGAGGTCGGCGCCCTTGCGCAAGGCATCATGATGACGGATGACATCGACGCTCTCATCGATGAGAACCACGACAACGGACCGAAGCTCTGGATCCGTTCGAATCAGACGCAGGACCGCGTGCCGCTCGATCCGATCCACCACATCATGCGGGGTCAAGACAACCGATCGGGTCTGCCCAGACCGAATCGAAGCGAACAAGTTCGTGAGATTGGACTCCCAGGAGGCATCGAGTCCGCGGTGAGCCAGCCGGTCGCTGAGCCACTGTGCCCCATGTCCAAATACAGTCACTGAACGCGGTTGACGATGCCTCAGTACCGCCCGTTGCACCTCGACGATTATCTCCGCCGGCCCCTCCTTTGAATGGTCCAGGATCGTTGTTGCTGATTGGGCCACCGCTATGCGAAGGCCGATCGATGGTGAGGGAAGAACGGCGACGACAGGCAACGAGGGATGCCGGTGACGTACCCCTTCTATCAACTGCTTGGCCTCTTGCGGGTCCAACTGATCCAGCACGACGACGATTGCGCCAGCATCCTCATGACCAAGAACCCCATCACCAACATGTTCAACCACCAAACCCTGACTCGCAGCAGTCCAGATGAGCTCATCCAGAATCGGACTGAGGGATCCAACCACCAACAGCCTGAATGCCGTTCGAGGTGCTAGCCGAAGATCCCGTGATGAGATGGCAACCAGCGTTCTGGCATCATCAAGAAGCGAAGCAATGCTGATTGCCTCGGAGGGACCGACCGTGCCGGGCCCCAACACGCGTCCAACGTCACGAAGAAGGTCAGCTGCGGGACTAAACCCGAACGTGCCCAACAACACCGCAACCTCATCAGCCAGTTCCTTCGCCCTATCCAACTCCAGTGGCTCCAGGACGCGATCATAGAGAACCGAAACCAGCTCTTCGAGTTCTCGCAGAGGTGAATCAAGACGCACATGAACCCGACTCCAGACAGAGTCAAGGAGCTCCGATGAGGAGACACGGGAATACTGAGTGGCGGCTGACACCCCCTCCCTATCGGATGGAACGCCTAAAGATCGCTAGGCCATGTGGCCTAACGATAGGGCAGGGAAAATGAAGCTGATTGCCCCGGGAAACTTAGGATTCACCGGACATCATGACCTCAGCAATGACAAGGCTCGGCACGGAAGAGCCTGACGGTAGGAAAAGCCGATCAGATCCCAGCATTTTTATGTCGAGCAGCATTCGCTGGAGGGACGAGCCCAGCGTACATTCGCTAATAGGTTCCGATAGTTGGCCACCACGGATAACCCGGCCCTCAAGCCCTACGGAGAAGTCGCCCGATACCGGATTCACTCCGGAATGCAATCCGGCCAGGGAAAAAACAAGAACACCCGCCTCCACACCAGCGATTAGGTCCTCAAGGTTGCCATCTGGACCCGGTTCCACCGCCAAAGCCTGTACTCCAGGCGATGGCAGACCCCTCGTCCCCCGAACGGCACTACCAGTCGAGGCCAGACCTGCTCGCCGCCCATTGTACGCGTCATACAAGAATCCTTCGAGACGACCGCCCTGGATGAGCTGATTCGTGCGACAGGCCAGCCCTTCTCCATCATGGGTGTCGGCCCCCAGGGAACGGGCGTCGATAGGGTTGTCAGATAGCGTCAGGACCGGAGCGGCAACCGTTTCGCCTCGACGGTCGGCAAAGGGTGATCGACCCTTGTTCACGCGGTCACCCGTCAGCGTAGAGGCGATGAGTCCAAAGACCGTGGCCGCCATTCGTTGATCGAGAACCAGATCGACCTTGCGAGTCTTGGGTTTCGTCGCCCCAATCATGCCGACCGCTTGGCCAACCGCTCGTTTGGCTACACCATCCAGATCCAACTCTTTTGGTTCACGGGCCCCGTCGCCGGAATAGCCCGTCTGTGTTTGATCACCATCCGCGGCTAGCGCCTGGACCCCAACGCCGGCCGAGGTGGCTCGTGAGGCCGCCCGAATACCGGCAGTCGAGGCTAAGGCAAAGGATGCTGCACTATCACCATAGGAACTGATTCGCACGCCCGAAATCCTGGGGTCGCACTCCCGAACCATCCTCTCCAGATCCTGAGCCATAACGATCTTCTGCTCGTTTGTCGTGCGGAGAACACCTTCACTCCACAGGTCAATCTCAACTGGATCGACCCCATCGGGCTCCGCCAGGCCCGCGTGTGGGTCGGGTTCGGCAAAGGACGCGTTGTCGCGAGCGTCAGCCAAAGTTTGTTTAAGAACGGACTCTGCCAGTGTTCCCGCGCTGGCAAATCCCTGCCGGCCATCGGAAATGACACGAATTCCAATACCTTGAGTCTGGGCCGAAGTGAAGGATTCGATCTCTCCGTCATGCACCCGCACCGTGGTTGATAGCCCCTGAGAAACCGCTACTTCGATCTGCTCATCGCTGTTGGCCTGAGCGACGACCCGTTCGGCTAGCGCTAGGAGATCCTCAGCGCTCATGAGGCGGTGCCGCCGATCGTGAGTTCTTTGATTCGCAGGGTTGGCACACCGTCTCCAACTGGCACCCCCTGGCCGTCTTTCCCGCAAGTGCCCGGCGGCCCCATTGCAAAATCGTTGCCGACAGCATCTATGTTGAGCAGAACCTTGGGGCCGTTGCCAATGAGTTGGCCCTCACGCAAGGGGCTTGTGATTTTGCCGTTCTCGATCAGGTAAGCCTCAGTCATCCCGAAGACAAAATTTCCCGTAGCCGTGTTGACCTGGCCACCACCGAGTTTGGCCACATACACGCCTTTCTCGACTCCAGCGATTATCTCCTCGGGGCTTGACTTGCCGGGAGCTAGATAGGTGTTGCTCATCCGAACCATCGGTAGATGCCGGTAGCTCTGCCGCCTGCCATTGCCCGAACTTTCCCGGCCTTGTTCGCGAGCCCGATTGCCGTCCCACATGTAATCCTTGAGTACGCCTTCCTCGATAAGCACGTTCCGCTTCGCTGGGTGACCCTCATCGTCGATGGCGAACCGACCCCATTCCTTGGCCATGGTCCCGTCATCAACAAGGGTGACCAATGGCGAAGCCACCATTTCACCAACCCGCCCGGTAAAGGCCGATGCCCCCTTCTTAACCAGGTCGGCTTCCAGACCATGGCCACAGGCCTCGTGAAACAGAACCCCACCTGAGCCGGGGCCGATCACCACCACATGGGTTCCCGAGGGTGCAGGGCTGGCCTCCAACTTGGTCAGGGCCCGATTGGCGGCGTCCTTAGCCATCTGCTCAACATTGAAACTCTCAAACAGTTCGTAGCCAACGGACAGGCCAGCCGATTCATATCCCGTCTGTAGGCCAGTGTCTGCCTGGGCCACGCAGGTGACGGCGAAATTCGTGTGAGTCTGCTCGTCGCTGGCTAAGAGTCCCTGGGAGTTGGCTACCAGAATTTTCCGGTAGCTATCACCCACCCTGGCGCTCACCTGAGTAATGGATTCACTGACCTCTCGAGCGAACTGGTCGGCCATGCGAACCAGTCGAACTTTTTCCTCTTTGGCTACCGAACTGGGTTTGATGGCAACGGGTCCAGGAGTACTTGCCTGGGCCCGGATCTCGACAACGACCGGCCCGGCCTCCGGTTTTCTTGCGACGTCAGCCGCGGCTTGGGCCGCCTCCAGCAAACTCCGCTCGGATAAGTCTGCGGTGTGGGCAAAACCAGTAGTTTCCCCGGAAATGACTCGGATTCCGGCTCCCTGATCTCGGCTTGAAGAAAGGCTTTCGACCCGCCCATCGTCGAGACTAACGCCCGTACGAGTGACATCTTCGACGAATACCTCAGCGAAGTCAGCCCCACCCTGCAGTGCCGTTGCCAGTACCCGTTGTAAAATCTCGGTTTCGATCACCTGGTCGAGGGTAGCCGCCAGTCAAGGGGCCATTGATCTTCGTTCCGGAGACAATAGCTACCTTGAGCCTCTCTCATACCTCTGAGAAGCTACGAGAGCCCAAGGCAGACTACAGTTTGACGCACGACGAGCATTCCTTCCGATAGCGTTGCCCGCGCACCAGTCATCTGTGCCCCCTGGCACCGCACCAAGCACTATCTATTAGGTCCCTGAATGATCCTGGAAACCATCAATGGCCCCTCCGACCTGAAGACCCTCACTCCCGCACAACTTGATCTTCTGTGCACGGAGATCCGAGAGTTTATTGTCGACGCCATCAACCACAGCCCATCGGGCGGCCACCTCGGGTCAAATCTCGGTGTGGTCGAGTTAACGTTAGCCCTTCATCGGACCCTCGAAACCCCCAATGACGTCCTGTTGTGGGACACCGGCCATCAGACCTACGTTCACAAAATGTTGACCGGTCGAACGGGTAGATTTGAGTCTCTTCGTCAAGAGGGTGGCCTCTCCGGGTACCCGAGCCAGGCCGAGTCCCCCTATGACTGGATCGAGAACTCCCATGCTTCCACGGTGTTGTCCTACGCCCATGGTCTAGCGACCGCCTTTGAAACCCAGGGCATCGATGATCGTCGGGTAGTGGCCGTCATTGGTGACGGCTCACTGACTGGGGGGATGGCCTATGAGGGACTAAACAACCTCGGGCACTCTGGTCGCGATGTCACCGTCATACTCAATGACAACGGCCGATCGTATGCACCAACGGTCTCGCTCCTGTCGGAAAGTCTGGTGAAAATCCGGAATAATCCGATCTACATGCAGCGGCAACGTCGCTTGGAGGCCTTCACCGAAAAATTGCCGGTAATTGGCAAGGCATCAATGCTTGGCCTCCAGGCATCCAAGGCGGCAATCCGAGAAGCTCTCGAACCACGACCCTTCTTTGAAACCCTTGGGGTTCGCTATATGGGCCCTTTCGATGGTCATGACATCGACGAGATCGAGACTGCACTCGAGAATGCCCTGCAATTCAAGGGACCGGTCGTTGTTCACGTCATGACCAATAAGGGTAGGGGATATGCCCCAGCCGAAAATGACCCAATCAAGAACATGCACGACATGGGCGGCATCAAGCCGGGCAGTTATACCGAGGCATTCACCGAGACCATGGTCAAGCTCGGCGAAGAGTTCCCCCAACTCGTGGCCGTTACCGCCGCCATGCCCGACTCAACCGGGCTCCTCCCCTTCCGGGAACGTTTTCCCGATCGATGCTTCGACGTCGGAATCGCCGAGCAGCACGCAGTAACGGCCGCTGCCGGGATGGCCATGGGTGGACTTCGCCCGGTCGTGGCCCTCTATTCAACCTTCCTGAGTCGGGCCTTTGATCAGGCAAACCTCGATGTTGGCCTCCATGCCCAACCAGTGATCTTTTGTCTCGATCGAGCGGGTGTTACTGGCGATGACGGTCCGTCCCATCACGGGATCCTCGATCTGGTTTTGCTTTCCAAAGTTCCTGGCATGACCATCTTCTGCCCATCGTCGTATCAAGAACTTGGACAGATGTTGACCGATGCTATGACAATCACCGATGGTCCAGTTTCTATCCGGTGGCCCAAGACCTCGGCCCCTTCAGTAGAAGAGAGCCGGGTGGGAAGTGGTTTGCGCGGCCGAAAAACTCGCGCCGGGTCTGGCGTGTGCATCATTGGAATTGGAAAAATGCTCGTAGCGGCCGAAAATGCGGCCGAACTTCTCCTAGCCGATGGAATCGAGGCCACGGTGTGGGACCCTCGGGTGGTCAAGCCACTACCCCAAGAAATGTTGGACGACGCGGCGGAACACGAACTTGTTGTTTCAATCGAGGACGGCCTGCGCCATGGTGGAATTGGCAACATGATTGCCGACGCCGTGCGTGGTTCGGGAACCCAGGTCCGGGTTCTCGGAGTACCCTCGGAGTTCATTCCTCAAGCTAATGCCGACGACATCTTGAGCCAACTGGGTCTTGATGGCCAGGGGGTAGCGGCCGAAATTCGTCTTCTTCTTGGCCGCAAAAGGGACTCACCGTCCCCCTAACTACTGGCCGCTAACCCGTTCGCTAATTGCTTTGGCCAGCTTCGCTCGCTCGAGGACGCCCCGAAGGTCGCTGGCAATTTCCTCGGCTGGTGCCGGACGGCCGAACAAGAAGCCCTGAATGAGGTCACAGCCAAGTTCAGCCAATATTTCTGCCTGGTACTCAGTCTCCACCCCTTCAGCTATCACCGCACACTCAAGTTGATGGGCCAGACTAATCAGAGAACCCACAATGATCTTGTCTTCCTCGGCTAGGCCGAGTCCACCAACCAGAACGCGGGGCAACCGGATCACGTCGAAGCGACAACGTCGCAGAAGGTCCGGAGACCCAAAGCCCACTCCAAATCCTTCCAGCGCAATTCCGACCCCTTCAGCCTTGACTTGCTGTAGAGCGGGCCACATTAGATGGAGCTGCACACCAGCCGTCCCTCCATTCACGTCAATCAGGATCTGGTTCGGCCGGACTCCAAGATCGACGATGGCCGAAGTCACAGAGCGGGCGAATCGAGAGTCCAATACGAAGGACGGGTCAAGGTTCATGGCGCAAAAGAGATTCGGTTGGCCAAGCTTTCGATCCCACTCGGCTACATGGGCGATTGTTTCCCGCAAAATCCAAGCGTGCAGTGGTACGACAATAGGCGATGACCTAAGGGCCTCAAGGAAAAGTCCGGGGCCGATGAGTTCTGCGCCAGCGATGCCAGCATCGGGCGATAGCCAGCGCAGGAACGACTCGAATCCAACCAGAGCACCCGTTGGTAGGGAGACAATGGGCTGGAAGAACATCTGGAACTCTTCGTTGTCGAAAGCCTGCTGGAGCCGCACCGCTAAGACCTCGGGAAGGCGGCTCCGGCCGTAGGATTCCTGCCGGATTACCAGATCAACCGATTCAGCTCTTGCCTCGACCAGGGTGGCCTCAAGATCAACAAGAAGAACTCGCTCATTCGACTCTGATTCACAAAGCAAACCAGCAACCGTCACCTCAAGGGGAACAACGAATGACTCGAAGGAAACCTGCTCGGGAAGGGCCGTCGACAACTCATCGGCTACTCGTCGAACGTCATCATTGCCAAATACCCCGGGCCACATGACGGCAAACTCTGAACCAAGATAACGAGCAATCTGACCCCGATTGCCAACCGAGGTGGCTAGCGAGTCGGCAACCGCCTGCAGCACCTCATCCCCCACAGCACTGCCGTAACCAGCATTGATCTTGGTCAGGTTGGAAACGCTAAAAAGAAAGAGTGCGCAACGATCCCCAGTGCGGCGATTGCGCTCAAGTTGGTTCGACAGCCATGTCTCGAACTGCCAACGGTCGGGAAGCCCTGTCAAGGCATCGATGTGTCTGTCATCTCTGTCTTGAATGGCGAGATGTCCACTCGGTGACGCCCGATGGATGCTCATGACCGCTCCCTTGTCTTCAGTGTCTGTCTCCTAATGCTTCTCGCTACCCATCGGCTCCGCAGCCCGATCCATGAGGTCAAAGCACTGATCGGGGAGATCCGCACAGCTCCAAAGACTCGGGTCACCACTCCAGCTAGCGTCGCTCGCTCTTTGGCTTGCGGACTCGCATCAGGACCTCTTGGACAACACTGGCCTTTTGCTCGCCGTCGGCAGAGAAAAGGTTGCCAACCGTCAGCCCCCTGGCCCCAACAAGCCCATGACAGTCCACATCGGCCAACAACCAATCGTTGGCATCGATGTCGCGTTGGAAGTAGAGGGAGTGATCAAGGCTGGCGTTCACGAATGTGGTCCGTGCCAGTCCGCGATCTGTGACGTGAAGTGGGTGAGAGGCACGAACGACGCTTGTGACCACCGAGTCGGAGAAGAAGGCCGTTGCACAGGCATGAAGTTGGGGGTCATCGGGAAGGGTTTGGCTCAGTCGGATCCAGATTGCGCTATGGCCGGGCTCAAGGGCGGCAACCCGTCGTTCGATCATGGATCCCCAGCCCAAATCCTCCGCTATGTCTTGGGGCAGGACCAGATTGGGTGGGAGTTGTTGGATCTGGACGTCGGCCTCGTCCTCCTCGATCTGAAAACTGCAGGACAGGTTGAGGATCGCGCCGCCGGACTGCCTGGCGACCACGCGTCTGGTGGTAAAGGATCGGCCGTTACGAATTCGGTCCACCTCGAAGCGAACCGGCTCTTCGTGGGTTCCGCGGCGGATGAAATAGGCGTGGAGTGAATGCACTCGGTGTTCAGGATCAACCGTGTGCTGGGCTGCGCGTAGAGCCTGGGAAACGACCTGGCCACCAAAAAGTCCACCCCAGGGATAGCGGACGGTCTCGCCAACGAAGGTGTCCGGGCCGTGCGGTTCGAGCCGTAGCAACTCAAGAAAGGAGATGTCGGAGATCGTTCGTTCGTTAGCCATGATTCCTGATGGATAGCACCAACCGCTAGTGTCTGCCATCATGGTCAGTCCGAGATCCGCTCGACGCTCATTTTCTCATCCTGGACTGGCTGGGCCAGTAATGGCCTTAACAAAGAAGAAGATGACCAAGAGGGGCCTCCTCGTTGGCGCCGCCCTCTCGCTTGTTGGCGCGGCCTGCTCCCCCGGCTCAACCCCATTAGCGCAAGAAACCTCTGTCGAGCCAGCGACGACCGCCGCCACCGAGGCTCCAGCGGTAGCGACAACCACCACTCAACCGTCGATCACCGGACTCCCGATAACCAGCCCCGACTGGCTTTACACCCGCGTATTGGAGACCACTCCAAACGGGTTCGCGGCGGCCCAGCCAACCCCAGCAGAACTCATCGATCGAAAGCTTCCACCGCGAGAAATTCTTCCTCTCCCCACATCAGAGGATTTTAAGGCCACAATCAGCCCCTTCGACGGCGAGCCCCTGGCTCGCTCAACCTGGAATGAGGATTGCCCGGTTAGTTCCTCAGAGCTTCGCTATATCACCGTGACGTTCTGGGGTTTCGATGAGCGGCCTCACCTTGGCGAGATGGTTCTCAACCAAGACGTCGCTCTCGATGTTGTTCGAGTCTTCCGAACCATCTACGAAGCTCGCTTCCCCATTGAGGAAATGCGCATAACCGAGCCCTGGGAACTCGATGCTCCTCCAACCGGAGATGGTAACAATTCGGCCAGTTTCGTATGCCGGGCAGTAACCGGCGGAAACAAGTTCTCCCAACATGCCTTCGGGCTCGCCATCGACATCAATCCATTTCACAATCCGTATCACAAGAACGACGTCGTTTTGCCGGAACTCGCTACTGCCTATCTCGATCGTGACCAACGACTTGATGGCATGCTTTTCGCCGACAGCACACCGGTTGAGGCCTTTGCCGAAATTGGATGGGGATGGGGCGGTCAATGGAACTCACTGAAGGACTACCAACACTTCTCCAGCACAAACCGCTGATCTGACCCCATACTGCCCCTAGCCCGACAGTTCGGTCATCGACCCATGATTCATCTCAACCGTTCTGGTAAACCGAATAGCCTCCCGAAATGCTCGATCGTGGGAGACCACTATCAGGGTCCCGTCGAACAGGCCCAAAGCCTCCTCTAATTGTTCTATTGCGGCTAGATCCAGATGGTTGGTTGGTTCATCAAGAATGAGAGTGTTGACCCCATGCTGTTGAAATTGAGCTAGACAGACCCTGGTCCGCTCACCCGGAGAAAGCTGACTGGGCGGTCGCTCAACATGGTCGGGCCCCAGACCAAACTTGGCCAGAATTGACCGTGCCTCGCCGACGCGAGCAGCGGTCTGGTCACAAAACTGTTCAAGCAACGGTCCTGGGCCATCCAGGTTAGTGCGAGCCTGGTCCATCTGCCCAAGGACCACCGAGCGTCCTAAGCGCTGGGTTCCCCGATCGGGGGCCGATTGTCCGAAGAGGAGGCGAATAAGCGAGGTCTTTCCCGACCCGTTGGGACCGGTGATTAGCAGACGATCGCCAGCCTGGAGGAGCAAGGAGACGGGCCCAAGACGAAACTCTCCATATCTCACCTCAACCCGGTCTAGTTGGGCCACCAGATCTCCCGAACGAGTGGCGCTACCAATACGAAACTGAAGCTGCCACCTCCGCCAAGGTTTGTCGACTACCTCGAGTCGATCCATAGCATGGTCCAGCCGGCTCGCCTTTGACATGGTCTTCTCCGTTCGCTCCAGACGGGCATTCCGCAGCGATTTGTCATTGTCGGGGTGATTCTTGGCCGCGGCAATGCCCTTAGTCATCCGTCGGTCGACCTCCACCCTTTGCCGTATCAAATGGTCTCGTCTGGATTCGAACTGTTGAAACTGCTCAGCCTCTCGTCTTTGAGCGACGGCCTTTTGGTGTAGATAGCTTTCCCAATCGCCAAGGAAGAAACTGGCCGAGTGAGTGTGGGAGTCCAGCTCAATCACCCCATTGACTACAGTCTTCATGAACTTTCGGTCATGGGAGACCACCACGAAGGGCCTATCAATGTCGGTGAGGAACCCTTCAAGAATCTCAAGCCCTTCGCGGTCCAGGTCATTCGTTGGTTCATCCAACAACAAGATGTCAAAGTTGGAAAGCAGCACGATGGCCAAGCCCACTTTGGCCTGCTCTCCTCCCGATAGAGATCCAACGAGTCGATCCTGGTCGAGTGCGCCGAGCCCAACCTGGCCAAATACATCCCCACATCGGTGCTCAAGGTCAGCCCCACCGAGATCTAGCCAGCGCTGCAGCGCTCGGTCATAGCGACTGCTCTGCTTCTCGTTCAAAGGTTCCCCACTGCTCAGGGCCAGGGTTGCCCGATGAAGTTCTGTTGCCGCAGCTTCAACCCCCGTGCGGGCCCGAATGAGCGACCCCAAACTGAGCCTGTGTTCCTCAGGACCATGCAGAAGCTCTTGGCGAAGAAGGCCAACGACACACGACGATGGGATGACCACGGCCGAGCCGTTTGATGGTTCGAGGTCCTTTGCCAGGAGCCGGAGAAGAGTCGATTTGCCTATTCCATTGGGGCCAACCAATCCGAGCCGATCGCCATGACCAATGGTGCGGCTGAACGAACCAACGATCAGTTCGCCGGCGCGGCGAAATTCGAGTGATGTGGCCACCAGTTGGGCCGCGTGCGAGTAAGCCATTGCAAATCCTTCGACGAGAGACGGTCATGGATGGCGCTTACTTCACCCAACAGACCCTAGCCATTGGCGAGGAATCCCGCCAAGGGGTTTCCGGGGAATCATGTTCGTTGGCGCGGTTGCGACCCATGAATGGGTCGCAACCGCGCCAAGGAACTTCTAGATGTGGGCATTTGTACATCTCGGATGGCTTGCCACCTTGTGGGGACCAAAGGCCCTAGCACTACCCCAGCGAACCTTTGGTACGCTCTGCCGGGTGCACCGCACTCGCCTCCTCCGTCCTCCGCAGCTCCATCAACCGCAGTTTTTGACCGCGCAGCTACTGACCGCGTCTGCAGTGGCCCGATGATCAGCGCACAGCTACTAGCCTCCTCCAGTTTCTCGATCTATCTCGCTGTTTTGGCAGCAGCAGCCATAGCCGTGGTCGTTCTTAGCCCACGGCTACGACGTCCCCATGATCGGCTTGAGACCTCTTGGCTTGACGCCTGGCTAAAGGCCGGGATCATCATTGTGTTGGTAGTAACAGTCACAGTGGTGATACCAAATGCCGTGCTGACGAGCGGGCCAGTGTCGAAGATGGACCGAATTGTCCAAGATATTATTGGAGTTTCGTTCTGGGCTGGTGGCCTTCTCGCTGTGCTCGGCGGGATGTGGTGGGCTCACAAAGAGTCGAGAATCTGAATTCGACCAGCTCGCTCCTGGCTGCCAACATGGCCCGATGATGCGTGCCTGGCAAGTTAGCGAACTCGGAGAACCCGCTGAAGTCTTGAATCTGGTCGAGCTTGCGACCCCTAGTCCGCGGCCCGACCAAGTTCTGATACAGGTAGAATCCGTGGGCCTGAACTTTCCCGATGGACTCCAGATTCGGGGTGGATACCAGGTTCAGGCTAGGTTGCCCTTCACTCCTGGATCAGAGATCTCCGGCACGGTGGTAGAGATCGGGGCCGAGGTTGAGGACTGGCTCCCGGGCGCCCGGGTTGTTTGGATGGGCAGCGGCGGTCTAGCCCAGTTTGTGACCGCGCCCGCCAAGGAGCTGTTTCCAATACCCGATGCTATGACCTTCGACCAGGCGGCCTGCCTTCCGTACAACTATGGCACTGGCGTCTACGCCATTGAGAACCGCGCCAATTTGCAATCCGGGGAAACCATGTTGGTCACCGCGGCCGCCGGTGGAGTTGGGTCGGCTGCGGTCCAATTGGGGAAAGCGCTTGGAGCAAATGTCATCGGGCTAGCCGGTGGACCGGACAAGGTGGCAACAGTGTTTGAACTCGGAGCCGATGCCGCATTTGACTACCGTGAGGTAGACATCGTCGATGCCGTTCGTGCCACCACCGACGGTCGAGGTGTCGACGTCTGCTACGAAGCCGTCAGTGGCGACACCTTTGATCAGGTTCGTAGATGCATGGCCTGGGATGGAAGACTGCTCATTATTGGCTTCACCAGCGGACGTATCGCCGATGCTCCCACGAATCATATTTTGCTCAAGAACTACTCGGTCGTCGGCGTGCACTGGGGTGCCTATCTCTCGCGCAGTCCTGAGGCTCCCCGCCAGAACTGGGAGCGAATCTGTGAACTGTTTCAAACGGGAATGATTGACCCCTTGGTCTCTTCGGTTCGCCCTCTGGCCCAAGCGAGGCAGGGCCTGGTCGATATCGGGTCTCGCAAGACCGTGGGTAAGGTCGTGATTCGCCCACAGGACTAGTACGAACTTCTTGCCATCCGACAGACGACTTGGCCTTTGCTATCGCCGCCCTCTTCCTTGGGATCGAGATACTGGGTAGGCTCGACCAGACCAATGAGACAAGCAAACGGCTGTACACCATGCTGAGTTTGCTCGCTGCCTTCTCCGGACCAGTACTCGATTCGCTCTCCGCCCAACCCGGTGCCCCAAGTAGCCCAGACAACTAGGGCTGGCGGCCCAACCAGCCAACCAGCTGATCAATCGAGAGGGCCGTGGACGCCACATCAACAACCGGTCCAAAGGGCACATCATCACCACGCGACTCAGCCGGAAGCCCAAAGCGCATCGTGGCCAGCGCCCCGAGAGCCAGCTCATCGTCCCAATCGACATCGACCCCAATGGCCGTGGCCAGATCCCAGGTATGGACCAGCACCTCACTGATATAAATGGCTAGGGCGACGCTTCCTGGCAAAGTGGCGAACGGAAGAACAAGAGGCCGCTTGAGCACGGAATCATCAGCCCAGACCTGTCTTTGTTCTTCCAACCCATGTTCCCAAGCGGATACAAAACCATCAGGCTCAAGCCCGTCTATTTCTTGTGGCACCGAGAAGGGGTCCAACCCCTCGGCCACCGCCGTAATGCGTCGAATGATGGCAACCAGATGGGCCGCCCACCTGTCCAGCGTCATAGTCGTCGCACGGGCTTGACCGGCGCAGGTCCGATGGACCCAGTTGGGCCAGGACAAACCCGGCGAGATCAACAGCCTTGGCGAAACCAGGCCGCGGATCGGAGATCGCTCCTCCATCCATTGGTCCTTCATCGGAAAGCTCAGGTTTGTCAGGATTGATGTTTTTCGTCATGACCACATTGTGAAGCCTAAAGTGGACACATCACGGCCACTTTCCAAACTCTGCCTTAACCACTACATACCCCCAGGTTCGGTCCGGAGAGTCGCCGCCTCCTATGCTGTGATCCAAACCAAGGTCGTAGCCCAGCCGAGCGTATCACGACCCACGACGAGGGAGCACGAGTGGTAGAAACCGTCATCACCGGAACGGGCCTGTTCACCCCGGAAGATTCCATCAGCAACGCTGAACTTGTTCGCTCACTCACCGAAGCCACCGAAACCTGGAACGCCGAACACGCATCCCAAATCGAGGAGGGCACACTCCTCGCCCGCCAACCTCCAGTCGAAGAGTTTATTTTCAAGGCCTCCGGAATCAAGTCGCGTTTTGTCATGAACAAGGAGGGAGTACTAGACCCAACCCGGCTCCGACCAATTTTGGAAACTCGCTCCGAAGATCAGCTCAGCATTCAGGCAGAGATGACACTCCCAGCCATTCAAGAGGCTCTCACTCAAGCGGGCCACAATCCCGAGGATGTCGATGCCATCATCGTTGGTGCATCCAATATCCAGAGGGCCTACCCCGCAGTGGCCATCGAGATCCAAGAAGCAATCGGTGCGGGCGGCTGGGCTTATGACATGAACGTCGCCTGTTCTTCGGCGACGTTTTCCATCCAGGCCGCGGTCGACGCCCTAAAGTCTGGATCAGCGAATTGTGTGCTGGTCATTAACCCGGAGATCACTTCGGCTCACAACAATTTCGAGCTTCGCGACTTTCACTTCATCTTTGGCGATGCTTGTACCGTCACTGTGCTCGAACGAGCAATCGACGCTGTTGCCAGCGAACAGTGGGCCGTACTTGGCACCAAACTGGCCACCAAGTTCTCAAACAACATCCGCAACGACTTTGGGTTCATCAACTCCTCCGAGATCGATCAGCGAGACCCCCACGAGATCGTCTTTCGACAGTCGGGGCAACGAGTGTTCAAGGAAGTGTGTCCAATGGTGTCGGCTCATATTCGAGATCATCTGCAAACTCTGGAGCTTGAACCGGCCGAAATTCGCCGCTTCTGGCTGCACCAGGCCAACCTGAAGATGAATCAGCTCATCGCCAAAGGAGTGCTTGGTCGGGTTCCCGATACCACTGAGGCCCCAGTCATTCTGGACACCTACGCCAATACCAGCTCAGCCGGCTCGATCATTGCCTTTCACAAAAACAGAACAGATCTGGACCTCGGAGAAAAGGGAGTGATCTGCTCCTTTGGCGCTGGCTACTCGGTCGGGAGCATTGTGGTAGAAAAGACCACTGGGTAGAAGACAGCGACCACAGCACAGAAAGACCACGTGAACAGCAGCCAACAACCTGCGATCTACCCAACCTCGCGGGACGAGACCTTGTCCTGTCTGACCAAAGACGACTTCGACCTTTTGGTTGTCGGCGGCGGTATTACCGGCGCCGGAATCGCCAGGGAGGCTACCAACTTTGGCATGAAGGTAGCCCTTGTCGAGTCCGACGACTTCGCTTCTGGGACTTCCTCACGATCGTCAAAACTCATTCACGGTGGCCTTCGATACCTGGCCATGGGAGAGGTCGGGCTAGTCCGCGAGACCGCCCTAGAGCGCAAGGTCGTTCACGCCATGGCTCCCCATCTGGCAGAACCCTGTTGGATGGTCGTTCCAACCAAGAATCGAGGCGAGCTTCTTAAGTTTCGTACCGCCATCGGCACCTACGAAAAATTGGGGGCAGTCCAAGACCAAGACCGTCACCAGAATTGGGATGCTGAAGCTCTCAAGCTCATGGAACCCGCCTTGCGTCGCAACCTCTATCCATATGCTTGTGCGTACCGGGAGTATCTCACGGATGACGCTCGGCTCGTCCTTGGGGTCCTCCGCTCAGCATCAGGTCAAGGTGCCATGGTGGCCAGTAGAGTCCGCGCCACCGGCTTTATCCACGATGAGAACGGACAGGTCTGTGGCCTTCAAGCAATCGATGAACTCACCGCTACTGCCATCACCATCAACTCCAAGGTGATCGTTAATGCTACCGGCCCTTGGGCCACCGGGGTGACAAGCCTCGATTGCGAACAAGATCCCGCTTCCTTGCCCCGGCTTCACCTCTCAAAAGGGATCCATGTTGTCGTGCCAATCAATCGCCTTCCGGCCAAGAACCTGGTGATTCTTGGCACATCGGATCGCCGATCGATTTTCGTTATTCCCCGCGGTCCAGTGATCTATATCGGAACCACCGACACCAGCTATGACCCCGATTCGGCTCCCCCTAACCGAACCGCAGACCCCATTCGTTGGCCAACGATTACCGCCCAGGACGTTCAGTACCTCCTCGACCCGGTCACGAAATACTTCGACGTCCCCACCATCAATCTGGACGACGTGGTTGCCGCATGGGCGGGTTTGCGCCCCCTCGTGGCGGTCGCTGGAAAACAAGCCAAGGAAATTTCTCGCAAGGATGAGATCTGGGAGGCCCAAGACGGCCTCCTGACTATCGCCGGGGGCAAGCTGACTGGCTTTGCCAAGATGGCGCAGAGCATCGTGTCGCGTGTCCGACAGAGACTGCCCGTTAGCCACAGTGACGCAACAGAAAGACTTTCCGTCGTGCTACCGGGCGGAGATTTTGATGGTGACCTCCTAGGTCTCAGCCGAGATCTGTGCCGGAACCACCCACACCTGAACCAGGCAACAGCCGATCGCCTCGTACGCCTGTACGGCACAGAGGCCACAATCATCGCCTCCAGAGCCACGAAGTTCGTTACACATCGCACCCAGCACTCAAACCAACACCAACGCTCGCCAAGGGTCCTCACCAGTGAGATCGACTGGGCTGTACAAGTCGAGGGCGCCCTCACCCTGGAAGACGTGGTCTATCGACGTTTGCGAATCGCCTGGTTTCTACCCCAGGAACGAGAGCTTGCCCTGCGCCCGATCGCTGACCAAATGGCGAAACTTTGCGGCTGGGATGAGAGTCGCATTGACGAAGAGATCCAGCAGACGATTTCCTGCTTTGCCGCTGAGGCACCACTATGAACCCCATGGCGAATCACAGGCCCAGTTCGATGTCCGTACTGACCGCCCTCTCCGACGCCCTAGGCGAGGCCGTGCTATGCGAGCCCCAGCAAACAGAACCGTTCCGACGGGACTATTGGGTTCGATCCGAGATAGACGAGTGGCGAGGCTCTCCATTACCAAACCCAATGGCCGTTGTCACCCCGACCACCACACAACAGGTGGCTTCGGTGGTTCAGATCTGCCAAGAATTTGGCACTCCAGTCATTACCCGGGGCGCCGGGTCGGGTGTCGTCGGCGGTGTCTTGGCCCAAGAAGACGGAATCGTCCTAAGCACACACAAGCTGATCACTCCGTCCTCCATCGACAAGAAAAACCTGCTCGCGACCTTTGGCGCTGGCACCAATGGGCTTGAGGCCGAAGAACTTGTTCAGGATCACGGACTCACCATTGGTCACTGGCCCCAATCGATCGGCGTCTCCTCCGTTGGCGGTTGGGTGGCTACGCGCGCCTCCGGACAGTTCTCAACCGCCTATGGAAATATCGAAGACATCCTCTACTCACTGGTTGCGGTTCTCCCCGACGGCTCAATCTATCGTTCAAGGGAAACTCCCCGAGCTGCCGCCGGACCCGACCTTCGTCAACTCTTTCTTGGCAGCGAGGGAACGCTAGGTGTGATTACCGAAGTGACCTTTTCCCTTCGCACCCAGGCTCCAGACCAAGCCAAACAAGCTTTTCATTTCGACCGGTTCGACGATGGCCTCGAGGCGATTCGCCGGATAATGGCGGCACGATGGCTCCCCCCGGTTGTTCGCCTATATGACCCACGTGAATCCCGCCGCAATTTCGCTGAGTCTGTGCCGAAAGGGCGAAGTGTTCTAATCTTTCTTCATGAGGGACCACCCGGATCAGCGCAACTGGAATCTGCTGCGATCGCAACAACCTGTGCCAACTTGGGTGGTGTCTTGACAGAGTCAACCGCGGTAGAACATTGGTTTGAGCATCGAAACACCGTCCCAACCTGGACCGAACTCTTTGAACAGGGCCTCTTGGTAGACACCATCGAGGTAGCAACAAAGTGGTCCAACCTGTCAGGCCTATACCGGGGCGTTGTCGAGGCTGTGTCTGCTATACCCTCAGTCATATCCATGACTGCACACTCCTCTCATGCCTACCGGAGTGGGGCGAACCTCTACTTCACCGCCGTAGCGGCTCCTCCCGAGGGCGCCGATTACACCGAAATCTATGATCAGATTTGGGATGCTGCCATGACCGCCGCCGACTCCCTCGGTGCGGGCCTCGCGCACCATCACGGAATTGGGAGAGTGCGAAGAACATGGCTGAACAGCGAACTTGGCGAATCGGGTAGCCAGCTTCTTTCCGCCATCAAAGCGGCGCTCGATCCGAAGGGGTTGTTCAACCCCGGAGTCCTGATGGAACCAACCCAGCTATGAGCCTGACCGCTGCCATTGACCTGGGTACCAGCAACGTTCGAGCTACCCTGTTTGATCGGTCCGGGGCACCAGTTGGACGGTCCCAGCGAGCCCTTAGGCTCTCTTGTCCCAGACCAGGCTGGGTCGAACAAGACCCAACGGAGTTTCAACGCAACACCGAAACCGTGCTCGCTGAAGCCTTGACCGACTCCGGTCGGGATGCTCAAACAGTTGAATCGGTCGGCATCACATGCCAGCGGGGTACGGTCATTGCGTGGGACTCAGGGTCCGGTCAACCATTGGCCCCGGCTATTTCCTGGCAGGATCGTCGAACACTGGATCGAGTCCGGGAGATCCAAGCCCTTGGACTCCCGCTCAACACGATGGCCAGTTGCACCAAGTTTGAGTGGTTGATCCAGAACAATCCGGACGTCCAGGCCGCACGGCGGGCTGGCACTCTGCGAATGGGGACACCGGATGCTTGGCTGAGTTGGTGTCTTAGCGGAGGCAGCGCTTTCGTCACCGACCCGTCCAACGCGGGGTCGACCGCTCTGTATGACAGCGCAGCCACGAATGGTCCGGCGGGTGCTGACTGGTCAAGTGACATCATGGAGTTCTTCAATCAGGACATCGCCGACCATCCGCAAATCGTTCCTTCCGCTGAGATCGTTGGTGAGACACCCAAAGATCTCGTTGGGAGCCCCATAGCCGTTGCGGCCCGACTCGGAGACCAACAAGCAGCCTGCTTTGGTCACGGCATAACCGAGCAAGGCCAGTCCAAACTCACGTTGGGGACGAGCGCTATGTTCGATCTTTGTACCGGTGTTTCCCTCCTGAGTCCACCCTCGGGAGCATACGCGTTGCCCCTGTGGAGAATCAGATCCGATTCTCCAGAACTCATCGAGAGCTTCTGCCTTGAGGGGAGCGTCATGTCTGCGGGGTCGGTCATCGAATGGTTGGTGCAGGTCGGACTGCTCCCCTCGTTGGATGCTCTGGACAAGGTCGGGGCCACCTCCCAAGTCGAACCCCAGGAAATGATCAACTTCATTCCGGCCTTGGCTGGACTGGGAACTCCGCACATGGACGACACCGCTTCGGGCTCCATAGCCGGAATCACCCTGGCCACAACAAGGGGCGATATCGTTGACGCGGCCATCGAAGGAATAGCGCAACGCTGTACCGATGTTATCGAGGTCATTCAGCCACCAACCGATGAATGCATACTCGTCGATGGAGGTCTTGCCAAGAGCCACCGCCTTCTCGCCCGCATTGCTGACCTTAGTGGACGCGTGCTCCTACCAGCCGCAGATCACGAAGCGACAGTTCGGGGTGTGGCCATGATGGCGGCATTGGCGTGCGGGTCAACAATACCTCCGAGTCGCCACGGCGAGTTGGTCGAGCCGACTCTGCGCTCAGATGAGCGAATCCAACGACGAGCGAGGTTCGCCGAACTCCTGCCTCCTTGGCCCGAACAGGTGGAGTAACCAGCCCACTCGCTCTCCTCACACCAGGACCGTAGGCAAAAAATACTATTCCGAGCCTAACGAGGACGGCACATGAAGCTCATCATTGACTGACTCTCCATCTATGTCCTCCCCTGGATCAGCCAGCCTGTTCGGCCCGACAAAGGGGTTGCGCTGCACAGCCGGCGGAGTCCAATCGTCGATCGCTGGATGGACCGGTTGTGGTTCGACGAACCCAACATTGACAGGTTCGTCAAATCCCGTTTCCGGAACGGCCTCATCTGATGTAGAAATTGAAGTGTACAGAACCACCCCGAGCACCACGGCAAGGAACCCAAGCAACAATGGCTGGCGTCCGGCTAACTTAGTCATCGGCACCTCCTGGGGCTCGATTCCTCAAGAAGTTCTCGGCGTCATCGCGGAGGTTGTCGAAGTCCTGGTTCGCGGGAGGGACTTCGATGCCAAGCTCGTCCGAAAGGGCCGAGAAGTCACCGGGTTCACGGCGAGCACCAAAGGGAGTGATCGCGGCCGTGGTAAAGATCCTCAACTCAACATTGACAGCCAAAAGGGTCTGTTCATCCACACCCGCAGCAATCTCGACTGAGTCGATCAGTGCAAGGCGCTCCAGAGTATCTACATCACTGAGGAAACCCAGGAGCCCTTCGTACTCAGCCTCAAAACTGATTCCAATAGATATGGCGGACACCCCAGCAGGCGGGATTATCGTTGGAGGAGCCGTCTCGCCGTCGTCGATTCGCTGGGGCGAAAGGCTGGTAATCCGAACGTCGTTTCCTCGGGCGACAGTGGACAACTCCTCGACGAAAGATGCCATCTCAACAGTGGGGGGAATCGCGGTTTCAACCAGCTTGGACTTCCGCTCAATTGTTGGGATGAGTGCTCGCAGTTCCTTCACCTCATTCAAGGTGGTCAACAACTCTGCCCGGTCGGTGGCAGCGACATTGATTCGATCCTCTGCCGCGGCAAGAGACCGTTCTGAGGGCCACCACGCAAGACCAAACCAGACTGCGACAACCAGGATTGCTGGACCACCAATCTGGGCGATCTGTCTTGTCCTCATGGCATGGGCCATTCATCCAGGAGCTCGGATTGTGGTCTGGCCCCGTCGCTTATCACCCCGTCAACTGAGAACAACACCCCAGTCCCGGTGGCTACCCCCGGCTCGCCCTCACTCGACTGGCGGAGCCAGATTCCATCTAGAAATTGATTCTGCGCCGCTCCCTCGACAAAGTCGGCGACACCAGCCAGGTTCGGGGCTAGGCCACTCAAGGAAATGATCCCGGCGGGTTGGGGCGCCACATATCCCATCACTTGTTCATCCAGGGTTGCTCGTCGCATCTGAATAGAGACGAGTTGGCTGTCCTCGGGCATCACCACGGCGAGTTCCTGCAGTACGATCGAGAAGCCGATGTCTTGACTCAAAATTTGATTTGCCTCTGCGGTCATGCGGGCCAGATTTTGTTGCTGAACGACCGCTTCCTCGTAATCAGAGACCTGCAGACGAACCTGCTCTTCAAACTCTGCCGCAGCTATCGCATCGAGGTTGCGTGCTTCGACTTCGCCCCGCTTCGCTAGGGTCGCAGAAAGCAAAACCACCGCCGTCACGGTGGCAGCAGCTACCCCAATCAAGCGTCGTCTGCGGTCAAGAATGAGCTGTTGTTCTTCGTGAGGAACAAGCGAGAAGGACCGGAAGTCATACGTGCGTCCCGCTTCGGCCAACACAACTCCGACCGCGGTGGCGAATCTTGACCAGTTCCCTAGGGAGTCCCGCCATCCAAACTGGGGTTGTCCGACCTCGACGGGGACTTCAAGGGTCTGGGCCATGCTCGATTGCAAGCCAGCGACCTCTGATCGAGAGCCGACGAGAACCAGCCGACCAAGCGCCCGGTGATCCATTTCACTCTGATAGTAGGACAAGGTGCGACGGACGCCCTCGACCACGGTTGAAACCCCTGCCTGGGCGGCCGAGGCTCGCCGTTCGGAGTCATCCAGTTCGACCGATGGTGAACGATAGCCCGCTAGGCCTTCCAGTTGAGACTCTAGTTCGTCGGCGATATTGAGGGCGGAGTCGCCTACCCCAGCGGAAAGGGCTCGGGAAAACAGGGTTCCCTTTCGGTCTCGAATCACCACATCGGATTCGCTCTCGCCCACGTTGACAATGGCAGTGATCCGATCCTCCGAAACTCCATCTTTTTCCGCAACAGCCCGAACGACTGCCTCGGAAACGAGTTGAACACCGATTGGCTCGAGTCCAGCCGCGTAGGCCGCTCCCATCAGATTGGTTCTGGTGGAGTGGTGAATGGCAACGACGAGGGCCGACACCCATGGGGCATCGCCCTTTCGTATCGAGTCGATCTCTGCCACATCAAAGATTGCCTCCTCGACGGGGTAGCTGAGTAGCTCCTCGATGTCAAAGCCAGCCGATCGGCGGAGTCGATCCGGATTTGCCTCTGGAAGAACCGTTCGGCGAACAATGGCCTGTCTCCCATCAACGGCGATGACTAACCGCTTGGTCGAAAAGCCCGCCTGACGCCAGAGACTCGCCATGGCCAAGCTGACCTGATCGGAGTCCGAGATCGCCCCACCGATAAAGGCAGTGTTCGGAAGATCCACTTCACCCGAACGCAGAATGCTCGGGCGCTTGGACCGCCATCGTTTGATTTCTACTGCTCGGATACTGCCTGATTCAATCACCAGCCCGACGACCGAGTCTGTCATACACCAACCTGCTCTCACGAAGAGACGTCTCACTTGATTGAGCTAGTCCAATCCTCGGCCGAAATACTTGTTGCATGAGGTCGTTGCTTGGGTAAATGTGTCGAATGTTGCTCATTGAATGGAAATCGGGGCCGAAAATGACTAGGTGAGGATTCGTTTGTGGTTGCCAGGCACTTACGCTGGACCGAGGGTCGAACCCAGCCACGCCAAGGCAGCCAGCAAAGACCGCAATGAGCACCGCAATGAGCACGGTCTCAGCCTCGTCGAAATCCTCGTTGCAACCACCTTGCTCGCAATCGGGATCGTCGGAGCGAGCAGCCTGCTGGCCGCATCCAGTCGGACTATCGCCACTGCCGACCACCGAGCCCAGGCCACCCGACTTGCTGTATCAGAAATGGAGGCAATTCGGGCCTACCCCTACAGCAGAATCATTGTCGATGGGGGCCAACCGGTCACCGCTCAGGCAGACGCAACAAGCCCCCTCATACCAAAGGAAGCCCTCACAATTGACGGCACAGAGTATGTCGTTGTGCGGGAGATCGCCTGGGGTTCCATTGGCTCCGGCCCCACGGCTAACGAACAAGCCTACAAAGTCCTAACCGTCTCGATCTATTGGAAGGACGCCTCGGGCAACCACGAGATTCGTCATGAGTCCGGCCTATACCCCAGCGCCAGCTTAACTCAGGCCGGTGGGCGATAATGGATTCCCCTGTGTGCAAAACGAGCCGTTTCCAACCAAAGGAGGAGCGGGGGACCACTCTGGCCGAGGTCGTTGTGGCACTGGCAATCGCGGCCGCCATCGCCATTCCCATGATGCGAATGCTCACGAGTTCGGCCCGCAATGACGCCGACCAGGCCAGACACATTGCAACCCAAGGCGAAGTGTGGCGAGCCGCAGACCGGATAACTCGCAACATCAACGGCGGAACATTCGCCCCCTCGCTACTCCGAACCGGATCACTCGATCAGAATCTTCCTCTCGTGGTCATCAATCGAACCGGCACGGAAGAACTCATTACCTGGCAGGTGACCAACAGCGGCCTCCAGCAAACCGCCACCAAACCGGTGATTGAGGCTAGGGGCAAACCCACCACCCTGGCTCCAGAGGTTGTCCCGAACCCCAAGCAACCGACTTTCGTGTACCTAACTACATCAGGGAAGATCATCCCCGCCGATACCGACCCCGCCAAACTGGCCTATTGCACCGCCCGAGTGAAAATCTACCTACACACACCATCGGTCCAAGGAGGCCTCGACGTCAACCAGTCCTCGGCCACCTTTCGCCTCAACACAACGGCACAGGAATGCTAATGACCGGTCTTTCCTCAGGATCTCGGAGAGCCAAACAACCCTCGGTCGGTCCTCATTCTCGACCCAACCGAGCCCAGGCTGCACACTCCGAATCTGTAGCCGAACACGGCAGCGTCATGATGGCCATTCTGATCATCATGGTCATTACCTTGCTTGGGGCCGCGGCCATGACGGCCAGCCAAAGTTCCCTGCGCGTCGCCAGGATCGACAATGAGAGGGCCACCGCGCTGGCCGGGGCGGAGCGGGGTTTGGCCGAAGCTCTAGCCCGCCTTGACAACGGAGACCGCCCACCATTCCGGGGCGGCGGCTCCTTGGCTGAAGGAGAGTTCGCCTACTCCGTGGAGCTAGGCAACGATCAGACCGCGCTGGTCTACGCCGTGGCCAAGGCCAACCAGTCCAAACAGGCCATCGAGGCCACCATCGCACTAACCAATGTAACCGAAGAGCCATACACCCTCTTGGCCCAGAGTTTCATTGTTTCCGATACCAACCTTGGTCGGGTCGCCGGTCGGGTCGGAACCAACGGGACCCTGAAGTTTGCTGGCACAGCCCCGGGGGACATACAAGAGCTTTTCTCACCGAATGGACTATGCGATGCCTGCCCGAATCCGCTAATTGTTCCGGGCCCGCTGACCCTTCCCGAGCCGAACATTCCTAGGGTTGAAACTCAACCCTGTCTTGACGACCAACTTCTCACCGGCCAGGTCGACGGTAAAAGCGGAATCCCAATGGTCTGTATTGGTGGGGTTCGAACAACCTTTCGTGATGACGTAACCATTGTCAACCCGCCCCTTATTCTCTATGTCGGTCCCAACCGAGACCTGCGTATGACTCTGGCCTCAGTCAACATGTCTGGAGACCCCGACGATCTCCAAATCTATGTCCAATCCAAGCCAACAAGCAATGCATTGTTCTACTTCGCCGACACCAAAGCACGGGCCACGATCTATGCCCCCGGCCGGAGCGTGGAGGCAGACCAGTTTGACCTGACCGGAACCCTTACCGTCGGCAGCTTCACCACTGCGCCGGGTACGCAAGTAAACCTTCGGCCGCCGCCCGCCATCCAAGTGATCGCATCATGGCAGGTCATTTCGTGGAAGGTCGTCCCCCCCGCATGACCGTCACCTTGGGCGTTGGCTTCAGTCCACTTTGGTCCGAGACGACGTTGCCCAAACTCGGGCTCTTTGTGGTGCTCGGCTGGCTGAGTGCCTTTGCTATCGGCCGCGGTCTCGATTTGTCCGTCCGATCCTATGGCGGCCGGATGCCCCACAAGGCTTGGATTCATGGGCTCACCCTCATCGTCGCCGTCCTCGTCGGATTCCGACTCGGTCTCAACTGGCTCCTCCCGGCCTATTGGCTTCTTGCTGTGACTCTCATCTCGGTATCGATCATCGATTGGAACCAGCATCGCATTCCCAACCTGGTCGTCAAGCCCGCTTTTGGGGCAGGGTTGGCTTCCCTCCTTCTCGCACAGTCGGTGGAGGGCCGAGGATCGATCCTTCTTGGGCTTCTTGGGGCAGCCGCGTTTGCTGGCGTGCTTGGGCTGATCCATCTGGTCCAACCAGAGGGCATGGGCCAAGGCGATGTCCGCCTAGCTGGCGTCCTTGGACTCTACCTGGGGTTCGTCTCCAGCAGTTCTTTCGACACTGGCTGGAATTTGGGTCTTGTCCTTCTGCTCGCCTCACTACTTGGACTGCTCAATGCCTCGGTTTCAGCTTGGCGGTCATCAACGTCGGGCGCCAAGTTCCGGACCACATCCGTCCCCTTCGGGCCCTCACTTTCGGTGGCCACTGCGTTGGTCCTCTTTGCCCTGAACTAGACCCCCCAAGCGGCTGGGTGATAACCCTGCAGCTAGGTGATAACCCTATGGAGTTCTTCCAGGCTGGTCATTCCCATTGCAACCTTACGCATGCCATCGACCTTTAACGTCAACATGCCTTGCTCAACCGCCAAACGTTCAACCCCTTCAGAGGTTGCCCGACCCAACACCATTTGACCGATCTCCTCGCTCATCCCCATCACTTCATGAATAGCAAATCGCCCCCGGTAACCCGTCTGAGCGCAGGCAGAACATCCGACGGGCTGAAATACCTGGATCGTGCCCTTGGAATCAAGAAGCTGCTCGGGAACCTCGGCCGCTCGAACCGCCTCGGGGGTTAACTTCACGGGCTTCTTGCAGCTGTCGCAAAGCCTTCGAGCCAGTCGCTGTGCTACCACCGCGGTTACTGCCGAGGTGACCAGGAACGGCTGGACCCCCATTTCGATCAGGCGCATCGGTGTCGATGCTGCACTGTTGGTATGCAGGGTCGAGAGCACAAGGTGACCGGTCAAGGACGCCTCAATAGCAATCGTGGCCGTCTCACCGTCTCGGATTTCTCCAATCAACATGATGTCGGGATCAGCGCGCAAGAAGGATCGCAGCGCCTTGGGGAAGGTCATGCCAGCCTTGTTGTTGACCTGGACCTGCTTGATCCCATCCATCCGGTATTCAACCGGGTCCTCGACCGTAATGATGTTGCGAGTCGAATCTCGCAGTTCCTCTAAGGTGGCGTACAAGGTGGTTGACTTGCCCGAACCGGTTGGACCGGTCACCAGGATGGCGCCCCAGGGGCGATGAAAGGCTTCAGAGAACTTGGCTGCCTGCTCAGGAAGAAACCCCAGCGTGGTCACACCGCTTCCGGCATGGTCATTCTTCAGGATCCGAAGCACAACCGCTTCTCCATGCACGGTGGGCAGGGTCACAACCCGCAGGTCTATGTCCTCGGTCGCAATGGTGATGGTCATTCGCCCATCCTGCGGGAGACGCTTTTCGGCGATATCGATGTCAGCCATTATTTTCAATCGACTAACGATGCCAGCCTGCAGTGACTTTGGGGGTGACATCGCGTCATGCAGCACACCATCAACCCGGAAACGTACCCGCAACTCCGTGCCCGTTGGCTCAATGTGAATGTCAGATGCCCGCTCCTGAACAGCCTTGGAGAGCAGAAGGTTGACGAACTGGATGATGGGCGACTGATCGGAACCAACACCCAAGGATCTTGGAGCTTCCGGGGTGACTTCATCGGGCCGTGATGCCCCAACGGCAGCCTGGATTGCCTCCTGAACCCGAGAATCGCTCAGGCCGAGCCGATCAAGCAGAGCGAAAATCTGTTCCGCATCGGCCATGACCGGCTGGACCTGACGGCCCAAAGCGTTACGAATATCGTCAAGCGCCAAGACATCTGCCGGATTGGCCATGGCCACAACTACACGGTCCGAATCCCGCCAAACCGGGACCGCACGATGACGACGAGCCAATTGTTGAGGCACCTGCTGGGCAAGTTCCAACTCGATCGTGTGCTCGTCAAGATCGACGAACTCCTGATCGAACTGAGCGGCCAAGGCCTCAAGCAACTGTCTCGCACTCACTAGTCCGCTCTGTTGCAGCACATCACCAAGGCGCTGCCCGGTCTTGCGCTGTTCGCCGAGCGCCACATCGATATCGGCCTCGGCCACATAGCCCAACTCGACTAGGATCTCACCCAGACGCCGTCTGGGCATGGTGTGTGCGACAGCCATGCCCACAGTCTCGGTCGCTTACAGCCAAGCTATGACCCCGAACTGGCGGCAAAGGTGATCCCGGAACGCGAACGCCAGCGCTTCACCAAAGTCAAGATCGCCAAGTATGAACCTCACACTGCATCGTGACAGGTCGAACCTATAGCAACCCCAGGACTACTCAGACGGGAGCGGTACATGTCAGTGGACGGATGGGCAGGTCTCGATGACGATGGTCGGGCTTTTCTCAACGAAGCCCTTGGTGCACCCAAGTCTGACACCGATCGCCACGACAGCCCCCCGCTCAATTCCCCGCTGGGCTTTGGCGAGCTCCCGCCCCCAGTCGATGCTGCAGCCGAGGCCAACGCCGAACTGGCTGAACTGCTGAATATCACCATTCAGTCCGGCGCATCCGACCTTCACCTTGGGGTCGATGTTCCTCCCCATATCAGGGTGAAGGGAGCTCTTCGACCGCTACGCGAACTCGGGCCGCTTGGACCAGACGTGCTGGAACGGCTGCTCCTCAGCCCGCTCAGCCAAGAGCAGCAGTCGACGTTGCGTTCCTGCGGAGATCTCGACCTAGCCATCGAGTCTGCCGGATCCACCATCACCCCACGACGATTTCGGGCCTCAATCTTTCGTCAATCCGGCTCCTACGCTGGCGCGTTCCGAGTGGTAGCTCAGGAGATTCCCTCCATCCAAGGCCTTGGTCTCCCACCCGCTATCCAGCACTTGGCCGATCTCACTCATGGACTCGTTCTGATCACCGGCAAGACTGGCTCGGGCAAATCAACCACCCTGGCAGCCATGATCGAACACATCAACCAGACCCGTGCCGATCACATCATCACCATTGAAGACCCCATCGAATACCGGTACCAGCAAGCCAGATCTGTCATCCAACAACGAGAGGTCGGGGTGGATACCTCATCATTCTCCTCGGCCCTGCGCCATGCCCTCCGCCAGGACCCAGATGTGATTCTCATTGGCGAACTGCGGGATCTCGACACCATTCGAACCGCCTTAACAGCGGCTGAGACCGGCCACTTGGTACTAGCCACCCTGCACTCCAGCGATACTGCTGGCGCACTGACCCGGGTGATCGACGTGTTCCCGGGGGATCAGCAGGCTCAAATCCGATCCCAACTCGCCCTATCCTTGCGCGGCATTGCCACCCAACAACTGGTACCAACCACCAGCGGCGGACTACTCCCGGCAACAGAGATCCTGATCGCCAACGTTGCGGCAAGAAACCTCATTCGAGAGGACAAGTTGCATCAACTACGGTCCCTGCTCGAAACCGGTGGCGAGGAAGGGATGCGTACCTTCGACCAATCCCTTGCACTCCTTGTCCGCCAGGGACATCTCACCCATGAAGCAGCCCTCGGAGCCTCTCGGGACCAAGCCAATCTCTCATCCCTGGTGACACCATGACAGCTACCCAGACCAAGCGCCAGAAGGCAGCCCTTTCAGCGAGAGGCAAGACCGATCATCGAATTGATCCTCGACAGCCGTCAGCTAAATCGGTCCCAGCAGAACCGAATTCTCTAGTCGACTATGAATATGAGGCACTGGACCGGGCGGGCGAACTTGTTAAGGGACACCTGCTTTCAACCTCGGAGGCTGAAGCACTACAGCGAATCCGCCGACTGGGATTGCGCCCCGTCGATATTCAACACTCCACGAGTTCGATTCTCAATGCCGAGCTACGAATTCCCGGGTTCGGGCCCAGGGCAAATGATGGAGAGATTGCGGTTCTCTCCCGGCAGTTCGCCACCCTTGTTCATGCCGGCGTTCCCCTTCTTCGCAGCCTGTCAGTCCTGATCAAGCAAACCGAAAACGAGTTCGTGGCAGAAACACTGCGGAGCGTCAGAACCGATGTGGAATCTGGCGACTCCCTCAGCAACGCCTTGGGCCGTCACCCTCGGGTCTTTGATGGGCTCTATGTTCCAATGGTTCGCGCGGGCGAGAGAGCTGGCTCGCTCGATGAGGTTCTGTCTCAACTGGCAACCACAATGGAACGCTCGGTTGCGTTACGACGAAAGATCAAGTCAGCGTTGGCTTATCCCCTGGCCGTGCTTGTACTGGTTAGCATTGTGGTTACGGCCATGCTGTTCTTTGTCGTCCCAGTCTTCGCTAGTATCTACGACGATCTTGGTGGCACGCTTCCGTTGCCGACGAGAATCCTGGTTCGGGTTTCCGCCGCTCTAACCAACAAGCTGCCAATCACCCTGCTCACAATTGGGGTTGGCGTCTATGGCATCAGAACCGGATTGGGAACCGAGCAGGGCCGATTGCGTTGGGATCGTACAAAGCTGCGTCTCCCCCTCATTGGCTCCTTGGTCCACAAAACTGCAATTGCTCGCCTCACGCGGATTCTCGCCGTTCTTAACCGAGCAGGTATCCCGATCTTGGATGCTCTATCAATTGCGGCCGAGACCGTTGGGAACGCTGCCATCGAGGCCGCAATCCTGGAAACTCGCCTTGATGTTCGGCGCGGCGGCGCGATGGCCGGGCATATGGCCACCAACGAACTCTTCCCGGCCATGGTAGTCCAACTGGTCGCCATCGGTGAGGAAACCGGAACACTGGACGAAATGTTAGAAACGGTGGCCAGCTCCTATGAGGAAGAGGTCGAGGCGGCAATCGCTGGCTTTGCCTCCCTGATCGAACCGGTGCTAATGGCCCTCATCGGAGCGGTCGTTGGGGGCATGGTGATCTCGCTCTACCTTCCGATGTTCCGGATTGTCGACCTTGTTCAGTAGGGAACCCCTTGGTTTGCCCTCATGATCGTTGGCTCCGTCCCGAACCTGTGCTCATCACAGTCAAGGAGATCGTTATGCAGATGCCCGCGGATAGGTCCGAGGCAGCGACAAGTAATCTCGTCCCTCGCGAAGCTAAAGCGGAGAAGGGTTTCACTCTGGTTGAGGTCATGGTGGTTGTCTTGATCATCGGCATCCTCCTTGCGATTGGTGTGCCTACCTTCCTTGGGGCCCGCGGCCGGGCCCAGGATCGCGCCGCCCAGGCCAGCCTTCGGACAGCACAGAACACCGCCCTCATCATCTACACCGACAGGGCCAACTTCGCCGATGCCCATGTAACGGCCCTGCGGACGGCCGAACCCCAGTTAACTTGGTGGGGTGCGACCTCTGCCTCCCGCTCGCCCAACATCATAAGCATCTCCGCCCCACGCACAGGGACCGAATTCGGGGCCGCTGCCCTTTCCGATTCAGGAACATGCTTCTATATCCATCTACGAGACAACGGCAGCACCCAGTACGCCAGTTCTACGACAACTGCGTGTACCGGAACCGTGGCGCTCACCGCCACTGGATCGGGTTGGTAAGCCAACTCTGCTCAAGCAGTAGCGCTCACTTCAGAAGATCTTTGGCGATAGCCACCGTTTGGATTTCGTCGGTACCGGCATAAATCTGAAGCACCTTGGCATCACGAGCCAGTTGCTCGACGTGGTACTCCGCCATATATCCGTTCCCACCATGAAGCTGCACAGCCTCCAATGCAACCGCGGTGGCCTGTTGAGCCGAGTACAGCTTCATGGCGCAAGCCTCCGCAAATGTCATGGCAGTGTTGGCGGCGGCCAATTCGATCGTTCGGAATACGAGGTTCTGAACATTCATCCGAGCGACCTCCATCATGGCCAGCTTCTGTTGAATGAGCTGGAAATCGCCGATCCGTTGCCCGAATTGCTCCCGGTCCTTGGCATAGGCAACGGACAAATCGAGACACTCCTCAATGATGCCAAGTGACATGGCCGCCACCCCGGATCGCTCCTGTTGGAAGGTCGACTTCGCTCCGTCGCGCCCTCCCTTCTTGACTTCTTCGGACTCGCCTATTAGCCGGTCGCGGCCGACGCGCACATCGTTCAAGAATAACTCACCCGTTGGTGATGAATGCATGCCCATCTTTCGCAAGGGTTTGGACTGGACGAGGCCATCCATACCCGCATCCAAGACGAAGCTCAGCACCTTACGGTCCTTGCGATCATTGCCCTCGTCCAGCTTACAGATGAAGACAATCGTGTCGGCATAGGGACCATTGGTAATGAAAGTCTTGGAGCCATTTAGGACGTACTCGTCGCCATCGCGTCTGGCCGAAGCAAGCATTGAACCAAAGGCATCTGACCCCGAGTTTGGTTCGGTGATAGCCCATGCCCCAATCTTCTCCATTGTCTGCAACTGCGGCACCCAGCGTTCTCGCTGTGCGATGGTTCCCTTACTGTTGATGGCCGAAGCCGTCAGACCGACCGAAACTCCCATGGCCGTCACAAGGCCCGGGGACTGACGACACAGTTCGATCGTCGGGATCAGACTGAACGCGGGATCCATCCCCTCTCCACGCTTAGGCTCAGATGGCTCAACCTCTCCCGCCTCAATCGCCTTGTCATAGGCAATGCGCTTCTCAAAACTGGCGCTAGCCATCTCATCCATCCCGAAGGTGGCGAAAAGCTTGCGGAGCAGACCATAAGGAGGGAGATTCCCGTGCTCTAACTCATCTCGGATTGGAACAAGTTCTTTCGCGATGAAGTCCTTCATCGCCTGTCGTAGCATGTTGTGTTCGTCGGACCATTGATACATTTAGGGATTCCTCGCTTCGGCGTTTGACCCTAGTTGGCCGCCAGGTCATGGCGCGAAGCCACGACAGATTTCTTAACCAGGTCTGCTGCCTTCTCGCCCCTAGAAAAACAGGCCAGCCGCGACCACAAAAGTAACTCCGAACCCGAGTTGCTGAAAGCCGATTACCTTCATGGCCTGAACCTCACGCTGGCCAAGAATCAGATGAATCGCCACCAGTGCGCCGAGGAGGAGAGCAATCGAGCCGGGCAAGACCCCAACAAGCCAGGCCGCCGCGGCGGTGAGGACTGCACCGAGCTGGAGGGCGACGGCCCAGGCGGTCACTCGACGATCTCCCGAGGCCATCCCTTGGGGTGCGCCACCACCGCGACGAACCCGGCTGACCTGTGACCGGACAAAGAGTATGGAGGCTACAGATCTCACCGAGATAGCGACCCAGGAACCGATGGCCACCCGGGTGGAGCCACCTCCGAGGAGCACAACAGAGGGGGCCAGGACCCCCACACCGATCGGTCCAACCAACAAAGGAACCAGGCGTCGTCCCCTGCTCCGCATGTCATAAGAGAACTCCACCCCGATAAGGGGAATACCCACCAGGAAGGGAATCCACCACCGTCCATGTTCGGCCAAGACAACCACACCAGCCAGCAACAGACCAAGTAACGCGACTTCGACTAGAAGGACTTGTTTAGCTCGTGTCGTCCGCTCGAGATGGCGGCCCCGCCAGCGATCAACGAGAACAATCTTTAGCGGAGTTCGCGCCACGAATGCAAGGAGACCCATGAGGGTTAGGAGAACCCCAGACCAAGACGCCACGATCAACAAGCCAAGAATTGCGGGCTCAAGCGAAAGGCTCCACCCACCGTGCTCGGTTGGCATCGCCACCGCTCGCAGTTGACCGATTGGTTTCCTGGTGGCGTCAGCGTCGAGCAAGGGGGCACCGCTGGCCTCCTGGGACCGGGCGGCTTGTGGGGCGAACTCGCTAGCCATCACTCGTTGGGGCATCGTCGGCTGGCGTGGCTTCGTCATGGGCGCCATCGGCTGGCGGTTCTTCATCATGCTCAGCCGATCCACCCGTGTCCGGCAGTGCGCCCTTTCGCCAGTTCGGATTGGATGGGGCGTCGTCTTCGAGCGACCGGAGGTAGGTGGACAGTGCTCGAATCTGGGCACTCGTGAGAGGCCCAGCAAAGTCCTGAGAGTAGGCACTCATCGCTGTGCCCGGGATACCGACAGCTATGATCAGTTCGATCTGTTCGTTGGTAGCCATTTGCAGGAATTCCTTTGAATTCAGCGCCGGAGAATCTCCACCAAGGGCCTGCTCGCCGTGACAGGATGCGCAGTTGAAACTGAAGAGATTCGCACCCTCGTCTGCTAGGGACGCTAACTGAGTCGCCCGGGCCTCTTCCCGGTTTGCTGGCTCCAACACTCGATAGAGCGGAAACACAGCCACAAAGGCAAACATCACGAATAGCCCAACGATCATCACGTTGGTAGTTGAGTTTTCGAGTTCGTCGTCTTCAGCTCCGTAGCGCATCACTCACCCTCCGCGACACACGATGGTCCGGTGGGCGCAATGTCATGGAGGTTCTCGCCCGGAGCCGGACCAAGAATCTTGGAACCGGTGTCGATATAGAGCAACCCGTCATCGCCTACCTCAACCGGATGTTGATCCATACCCCTGGGTGCTGGACCAGTGAGATAGTCGCCCACCCGGTTGAAAGCCGATCCATGACAGGGGCACTCGAACTGGCTCGAGGACTCACAATAGGGAACACGACAACCAAGGTGGGTGCATTTCTCCGAAAAGGCCACAATCTCCCCGTCGACCTTACCTAGATAGGACCTGGCTGCTGGTACTTCGATCACTCCCTCATCGGGAACCGCTCCCGGGGGGATCGAGCGAACCTTCCCACCAAATCCACTAGTGGGCAACGGTTGCAAAAGGTCCCACGAAGTCAACCCACCGGCGATGGCGACTAGCCCGGCACCAAACTGACCAACCCGGGTTACAAACGCTCGACGTTTCATGTTGTAGCTCATAGTTCTCCGTGCCATTCCTGCCAAGGCCATACCCAGCCCCAATTGGGGCCACGGAAGGCGAAGCCAACGATTGTCAAAGCAATCCAAACCACCATGAAGGTGGTGAAGGTTGCCACCGCCACCTTGCGATGGGAAGCCAAGATGAACACACTTCGATCGATATAGGGCAAGGCCACTAAGCCCAAGATTATCGCTCCGGGGATCAGGACTCCGGCGATCAGGGGATGGAAGTGTGCCAACAACTCCTGCAAGGCGGCGAAGTACCACGGGGCCTTCTCCGGGTTGGGCGTGACCGTGGGATTGGCAATGGCCCGCAAGGGTGCATCAAAGAAGATGGCGACTAGTAACACCAACAACAGGACCGACATGGCAGCAACGGCGTGGCGAACTAGCAGGTGTGGATACACCATCACCATGTCATCTTCGGCCGGTTCTTTGCGCTGACCGGCGACCGGCTTCCCCGGCACCATGCCGAGAACTCTCCGACCCTCAAGAAGCGCAGGGTCCTTCCGGCCAATAGCCACCGGAGTTGCCGCAGAGGCAGTTGGCGTCTTATCGGTTACCACGTCCTTGGGCGAATTCTTGTTCATCAACTTCTTCTCAGGCATCGGGCTCTCCTCGGTCGAAGTCCAACATGGAGTCTTTGCGCCACCGCCAGAGATGGAAGGTCAACATGACCACAATGGCTAAGGGCAGTACGGCGACGTGGAGAACATAGAAGCGAAGCAGGGTCGCCTGGCCAACGGTGTTGCCACCCAAGAGAAGGCTCTGCACCCTGTCCCCAACCACGGGAACATAGGCCGCCATTTCAGTGCCAACGGTGACTGCCCAATAGGCCAGTTGATCCCACGGCAACAAATACCCAGTGAAAGACATCAACAAAGTCAGAACCAAAAGAACAACACCAATTACCCAGTTGAATTCACGCGGAGCCTTGTAGGCCCCTCGATAGAAAACCTTCGCCATGTGCATGGCCACGGTCAACACCATGAGGTGAGCCGACCAGCGATGAACATTTCGGAGATATTGCCCGAACGGAACCTCGGTCTGCAAGGTCTGGATATTGGTGTAGGCCTGCCCCGGCGAGGGAACAAAGAAAAACATCAACCAGACGCCGGAAACCACCAACGATCCAAAGAGGACGGTCGAAATCACGCCCAGGTACCAGGAGTATTTGAAGCCGAGTTCGGCCTTTCGGACCTTGACCGGATAGATGTGAAGGGCAAAGCTCGACCAGTGCCCAGCCGCCCGGTCTCTCGGGGTCACTTTCTTCGGTGTCCGCCAGATTGAGCGCCCCACTCGCGTGGCTCGCACCCGACCCATTAGATCCGATTCACCAGAATTCATCACGTCCATTCGGGAACTCCCAATCCAGTCCAGATACCCATCGACAGTGCGTCGGGTGGACAACGTTCAATACAAAGCCCACAGCGAATGCAGGCCGTTTCATCCAAAAGAAGAGCGGTTCCGCCGACCTCACCCACGTCGATTTCTTCCGAGGGAACCAGGGAGATCACATCCACGGGACAGACATCGGAACAAAGCGCACAAAGCACGCACTTCTGCGGGTCTAGGAGAATATTGGCGAAGCAGCGGAGGCAGCGTTTCGCTTCACAGCGTGCCTGCTCCTCGGTGAATCCAAGTTCTACTTGCGCCAGGCCGGTACGGCGGCCAGTCTCAAGGACTGGGACGCTCAAGCGGTCAAATCGGTCGTAGTTGTCGTCAAGGCGATGAAACTGTTTGAGCCGGACCATCTTGCCTGGCTTCTCAGATTCGATAACACCACCAAAGTATCGGTGTATTTCCGCCGCGGAGGTCCGTCCATCGGCAATCGCTGCGATCAGGGTTCGTGGACCCTTGGCGGCGTCGCCTCCCGCCCAGACTCCATCCATGGAAGTCGCCCCGGTTGCCATGTCAATCCCGATGGTTCCTCGAGGCCCCTCATCAGGTCCGTTCTCACCAAGCACTTCGAGTTCAATGGCTTGACCAATGGCCAGGACGACCGTGTCAGCTTTCAGAACCTGAATATCGTCCTCATCAAACAACGGGCTAAAGCGACCCTCGGAATCGAAGACCGACGTGACTCCAATGGTTTTAAGTCCTACGACCTTTCCGTTCTCGACCATGATGGCCTTCGGCCCACGTCGATTGACGAACTGGATTTCCTCGTGCTCGGCCTCTTCGATTTCAAAGTCGTGGGCTGGCATCTCCTCACGAGACTCCAGAGACATGATCGTCACCTCTCGACTGCCGCGACCGGTCAGGCTACGAGCCACATCGAAGGCCTCTGTCATCGGGGAACGATCGTCCACAGCGAGAGCTAGCGCTTCTGCCCTCTTGGCGTCATAATCGTCACCTCGAAGTGCAGTGCGGGCAGCATCCATCGCCACGTCACCACCGCCGACAACAACAACGTTCTCTCCCACATCGACCTGAAACCCTCGATTCATGTTGATGAGGAACTCAATGGCGGTGATCACCCCATCGGCATCGACGTTGTCAATCGGAATTTTGCGGCCAAGGCCAGCTCCGATGGCCAAGAACAACGCGTCGTGGCGCTCCCGTAGTTGTTCAAAGCTGACGTCGACCCCAAGCTTGGTGTTGTACTGGACGTCGATCCCGAGGTTGACGATCTGGTCAATGTCGCCCTGCAGAATCCCGCGGTCTAAGCGGTACTCGGGGATGCCCAGCCACATGGCCCCACCAAGCTTGTCCGTGGCTTCATACACGGTGACCTGATACCCCCAGCGTCGCAAGTCATGAGCTGCGCCCATCCCTGCTGGCCCGCCACCGACAATTCCGATGCTCTGCGGGCGTTCCACGTTCGGGGGGGCGACTACCCTGTTCCAGACCTCACTTCCCTCCTCGGCCGTTCCCGATTCGGGCCCAAACTGTTCGGTTACGAAACGCTTGAGTGCCCGAATTGCAATCGGGCGATCGATCTGGCCTCGGCGACAGGCATCTTCGCAAGGAGCGGCACAAACGAGGCCACAAACCGATGCGAAAGGATTGGGCATCCTGGCCGTGAGGTAGGCCTGCTCATCGTCACCATCCGCGATTGCCGCCACATACATACCGGCGTTGGTATGTACAGGACATGCCGCCAGACAAGGAATATTGTGGTCAAAGAAGGCAAGTTCATTCGCCTCAGAGGTTCCAGCGGGTTGGGAGGAGTTTGCAGACATTGGGTTTTAGGTCCGTAAATAGTGGCGATGCACCCGCACCTTGCTCAAGCAGACTTGAGCCATGCGGATCGGGCAGCACGGGGTGAGGTGTCCAGTTCAAGGAGGTGCAGGACCCATAGACCGCCGATCCAGAACCCGGACCCGATCAGGTTCTGGACCGACTGGTCGGAATGAGCACCCGGTCGACAGCTCAGGGGAGAACCGTGGGCCGGAGCCGTGACTTTCAACTCGATGTTTCGAGCAATGAGGTGTGAAACGATCTCGTCCTCGTTCGTCCTTGGGTCGTGAGTGGTTCGTCGTTGGGTCGTGAGTGTGGAGTTACGCTCACCCCGAAACCTAGGGGCTATGGACTTCTGGCTATTAGGGCCCTTGGTCCCTATTTGCCCTCTGGGATTATCGCGAGAGTGAGACATCTTGGATCCAACCGCTGTACCGATGCCAGCACGACCATGGCTAGTACTACCACCATGGCTAGTACTTTCGGGTTCGCAGTGTGAGCGAGCAAAAGCAAGCGTTCGGCTGGTTGGATTTCATCACGAATCGCTGGAGCCGACGGCAACTCGCGGCACCACAGAATCGGGTGGAGCGGTCAGAGGTGGATCCGCTCCACCCTTCTCAGTCCTGCCGTAGTCCTGCCCCTGTCCTACTCCTGTCCGCCCTGGACCGGCGGGCTACCACCCTGGGTGCTCATCGCCACCCAGGGTGCCCCAAACGAGACCATGTTAATAACACTTAACACTTTCTCGGGTCCTTCTTCCCTATCGACAGATTGCCCCAAAGTGAAGACTG
Source organism: Actinomycetes bacterium (assembly GCA_024276425.1). Lineage (GTDB taxonomy): Bacteria > Actinomycetota > Acidimicrobiia > Acidimicrobiales > SZUA-35 > JAJRQY01. The sequence goes on from JAJRXF010000188.1 coordinate 121,903, forward strand.
CTCGACGTGAGTCCTCAGACCGAACCAGACGCTGGACGGCCCAGACCCAAGCACGAAAAGACTGACAGGCGTGGCAGGCGCCGGGCCGTCATTCCCATTCTTGTGCCAATCCTGTTGCTGCTGGGCAGCGCGGCCCTCTCCCTTCTGGCCAGTCCGACTCCAGTCGAGGCCCAGGACAACAACGCCCAAGGTGCTCAGCTCTTTAACGCCAACTGCGCCTCGTGCCACCAGGCTGGCGGGATTGGCATACCGGGGACCTTCCCTCCCCTGGCGGGCAACGAACGTGCGGCCGATCCCGCCTACGTCGCCGATGTCATCCAGAACGGACTGACGGGCCCATTGACCGTCGATGGAGTCGACTACGACTCGGCGATGCCCGCGATCGGGGCGTTGAGCGGAGCAGACCTAGATGCTGTGGTCAACTATGTGGTCGGCATCGCGAGTGTCGAACAACCGAGCGCGCCAGCGACGCCGGTCGATGAGCCCATCGTCGGTGACCTCGCACGAGGCCGAGACCTCTTCCGTGGATCTGAACGCCTCGGCAACAGCGGACCAGCCTGTGCCGCCTGCCATACCGCTGGATCCGTCTCCAATCTCGGAGGCTCCAGCCTTGGACCAGATCTCACCAACGTTCTCGACACACTCGGTGGCGAGGCTGGATTCATCGGATGGATGGCCAATCCACCCTCTCCAACAATGGCACCACTTTTCGAGGACAAGCCACTGTCGGATCAAGAGATAGCCGACCTTGCGTCCTACTTAAACGACACACCAAACCAAGACCAACCAAGTGGACCTGACCGACTGCTGCTGGCCGCTCTCGGAGGCCTGGTCATTCTGATCGGCGGCATGGCGTTCTTCTGGCGTGGCATGCGTCAAACATACGTGGAGTTGCTGAGGAGCAAACGATGAGCCAGTGGATTAAGGAGTCGGTCGACCCGGCCGCTCGAAAGTGGGAAGAGTTCTACCGGAACCGCTTCCAACACGACAAGCGAGTGCGTACCACTCATGGCGTGAACTGCACCGGTAGCTGCTCTTGGGAAGTCTTTGTCAAGGACGGAATCGTCACTTGGGAACTTCAGGCGACCGACTATCCGCAACTAGAAGAGGGACTTCCCCCCTATGAGCCACGGGGCTGCCAACGGGGAATCTCCTACTCTTGGTACCTCTATTCCCCTATCAGAGTGAAGTATCCATACGCCCGAGGCGTTCTGGTCGACCTCTACCGAGAAGCAAAGCAGGAGTACCTGGGAGACGCCGTCGCTGCCTGGGGCAGTATCCAAGAAGACGCCGACAAGCGCGCCCTGTACCAGACCGCCCGAGGCAAGGGCGGGTTCCGGCGAATCACATGGGAAGAGGCCCTTGAGATGGCGGCCGCATCCACCGTCTACACCATCAAAACAAAGGGCCCAGACCGGGTGGCTGGCTTCTCACCAATCCCCGCCATGTCCCAGGTTAGCTACGCCGCTGGCAGTCGTTTCATGTCTCTCATTGGCGGAGTTGTCATGAGTTTCTACGACTGGTATTGCGACCTCCCGCCCGCCTCACCCGAAGTTTGGGGTGAACAGACCGACGTGCATGAGTCTGCCGACTGGTACAACGCCCGGTTCATTGCCGTCATGGGCGCCAACCTCAACATGACCAGAACACCAGACGCCCACTTCATTTCCGAGGTACGCCACGCCGGAGCAAAGCTAACCGTCTTTAGCCCCGACTTCTCCCAGGTTGCGAAGTTCGCCGACTGGTGGATCCCCTCCAACCCGGGGCAAGACACCGCATTTTGGCTGGCGGTCAACCATGTTCTGCTAACCGAGCGGTACCACCAACGAAAGGTGGCCTACTTCGAGGACTACTCCCGCCGCTACACCGACCTACCCTTCTTGGTCGAGGTCACAGACGGCAAGGCAGGTCAATACCTTCGAGCTAACCGGCTCCAAACCTACGCCGGCACCCAGAACGGAGACTGGAAGCTGCTGGTTTGGGACGAGGAAGCCAACGAGCCCCGCATGCCTAACGGCGCCATCGGCGACCGATGGGCCGATGCGTCCCTCAATACAGACGGCAAGGCCCACTGGAACCTGGAGATGCATGATTCGGTACTAGGGGCCGACATATCACCCGGCCTAAGCTTCATTGACAACAACGACAGCTCGGTCTCAATCGATTTCGACCTTTTCGGCGAGGGAGGCTCGGTACGACGTTCTGTCCCCACCCGAACAATTCAAACCGAAGGTGGCCCGGTTAAGGTCACCACTGTTTTCGACCTACTCAACGCTCGCTTTGGAGTCGAACGAGGACTCGCTGGCTCGCACGCGCTTGACTACGACGACGAGTCAGCCGCCTATACCCCGGCCTGGCAAGAGAAGTACTCCGGTATTTCACGCGACACGGTCATCACCTTCGCCCAAGAGTGGGGTCGCAATGGCGAACTCACCTCGGGCAAGAACATGATCATCATTGGTGCTGGGGCCAACCACTGGTACCACAACAACCTGCTCTATCGGGCGGGCATCACCGCCCTCATGCTGACCGGTTCCGTCGGCAAAAGCGGTGGTGGTCTGGCCCACTACGTCGGGCAAGAGAAGTTGGTGGCCCACGCCTCCTGGGGCGCCATTGCCTTTGGGGCTGACTGGGGCATGGCTCCCCGTCATCAAAACACCCCCTCGTTCCACTACGTTCATTCCGATCAGTGGCGTTATGAGCGGGGCTATCGTGACTACGACTCCCTTCCCGAGGATCACCCCGAACGATTTGATCACACCCTGGACCACCAGGCTCGTGCGGTCCGCCAGGGCTGGCTCCCCTTCTTCCCTCAGTTCTCCGAAAGCCCACTAGACACCGCTCTTCGGGCCCGCCGTGGCGGTGCAGACAACGATGCCGAGGTCTCCGACTCAATTCGAGACCGCCTTGTTTCGGGCGAACTCGAGTTCGCCATCGATGATCCTGATGCTCCAGAAAACTGGCCTCGAACCTGGTTCATCTGGCGGGGCAACGCCATTGGCACCTCGGCCAAAGGGCACGAATTCTTCATGCGTCATTACCTTGGCACCCACTCAACCGCGATTGCCAAAGAGCCCCAAGACCATGGGGTAACCGAGGTCCGCGTTCGAGACGAGGCCCCGATTGGCAAGATGGATCTAGTCGTCGACCTCAATTTCCGGATGGACACCACGGCCTTGTACTCCGACATCGTCCTGCCGGCGGCAACCTGGTATGAGAAGGACGATCTCAATACCACCGACATGCACTCCTTCTTCAACCCGATGCAGGCCGCGGTACCGCCAGCGTGGGAATCAAAGGCCGACTGGGACATCTTTGTCAGGATTGCGGCCAAGGTCTCCGAACTCTCCGTTGGAAACCTTCCAGCGGTGGCCGAAGACATCGTGATGCAACCCCTGGTGCATGATTCAGCCGATGAAATTGCGCAACCCAAGGTTGGAGATTGGCGCAAGGACGAGGTCGAGGCCATTCCGGGCAAGACCATGCCCAAGTTCAAGGTAATCAAACACCACTACCGCAAGCTTGAAGAACAAATGACCTCACTTGGGCTTGGTATTCGCAACAATGGGGTCGGCGCTCATGGTTTGAGAATTCAGGTCGAGGATTTCTACGACGAGCTAGCTCGCAAGCAGCCATACCGACCAAGTGTTGGTCCCGACCAGACCCTGCGTCCATCATTGCATGCTGGCCGCGAAGTGGCCGAAGCCATCCTGGCCCTGGACCCTGCATCCAATGGCGAGCTGGCTCATCGGGCCTTCCTGGCCGAAGAAAAGAAGACTGGGCTTGATCTAACTCATATCGGAGCTGGTCAACGCGATACTCGCATTACCTTTCGCAACCTCATCTCTCAACCCCGTCGCATCCTGACCACTCCGACCTGGAGCGGCAAAGTTGGAAAAGGTCGAGCGTACGCCCCCTTCACCCTCAATGTCGAGGATCTGATCCCCTGGCGAACCCTTACCGGCCGCCAGCACTTCTACCTCGATCATGAGCAATACCTGGCCTGGGGCGAGCATCTCCCAGTCTACAAGCCCCGCCCAGATCACGCGATGCTGTCCGAAACGGAGGCCTCGCTGGCCGAAGGGCAAGACGGTGTTTTGTTCAACTACATCACCCCGCATGGAAAGTGGTCCATCCACTCGACCTACTCCGAGAACGAACGGATGAAGACCCTGTCGCGAGGTGGATACCCAATCTGGTTGAACAACAAGGACGCAAAGGCCCTTGGTATCAAAGACAATGATTGGGTTGAACTCTTCAATGACAACGGAGTCTTTGTCCAGCGGTGCGTAATATCGGCCCGGATCCCCCGCGGAACGGTTTTTGTTTACCACGCCACGGAACGGACCGTTGGTGTCCCAATTTCGCCCAGGCGTAAAACCCGCGCCGGGATGAACAACTCCCTTACCCGAACCAGACTCAAGCCGGTGCTCATGAGCGGCGGCTACGCCCAGTTCAGCTATGCCTTCAACTACTGGGGCCCAACCGGTGTCAACCGAGACACCTTTGTTTATGTCCACCGCATTGACCGTCCCGACTACTAAGAGGCCCCTCCCATGAGAATCCGCGCTCAGATGAGCATGCTCTTCCACCTCGACAAGTGCATCGGTTGCCATACCTGCTCCGTCGCCTGTAAGAACCTATGGACCGACCGCGAAGGCGCCGAGTACATGTGGTGGAATAATGTCGAGACCCGACCCGGGACGGGCTACCCCGTGGGGTGGGAAGACCAGGACCATTACAAGGGTGGCTGGAGGCGGGACAAGAAGGGTCGGCTGAAACTTACCTTGCACTCCAAGGGAGGTGGAATCGCCAAGGCCTTCTATAACCCACATCTTCCCGCACTTGAGGACTACTACGACCCCTTCACCTTCAAGTATGGAGACCTGTTCACTGGCCCTGCCTCCGAACAACAGCCAACCGCCATTCCAATCTCCAAGATCACTGGCAAACCGATCGAGATCAACAGTGGCCCCAACTGGGACGACGACCTCGGTGGTTCCGACCTGTATGCCAACAATGACCCCTCGATGGAGGGCGTTACCCAAGAGGTTCGCTCCCAGATGGATGAGTTGGAACGGGTAGTTATTAACTACCTACCCCGCATTTGCAACCACTGCCTCAACCCCTCATGTGTTGCCGCCTGCCCATCAGGGGCTATCTACAAACGAGCCGAGGACGGGGTTGTTCTGGTCAATGAGGACAAGTGTCGCGGCTGGCGCCAGTGCGTCTCAGCCTGCCCCTACAAGAAGGTTTACTACAACTGGACTACGGGAAAGTCCGAGAAGTGCATTTTGTGCTTCCCTCGGATGGAGACCGGCCAGGCCCCGGCCTGTGCTCACTCCTGTGTCGGTCGAATCCGCTATATGGGTGTCTTGCTCTATGACGCCGACCTGATCGAAACCATGGCTTCCAGCCCCGAGGATGAACTATTGGACGCTCACCTCGACATGATTCTCGACCCCCATGACCCCAAGGTGATCGCCGCCGCCAAGGCGTCCGGAATCGACGATGGCTGGATCGATTCGGCTCAGCGCTCCCCGGTCTATCGCTTCGTCAAAGAATGGGGCATGGCACTACCGCTCCATCCGGAGTACCGAACCGGCGCCATGATGTTCTACATCCCGCCGTTGTCTCCCATTGTGAGCACCATCGAGGATGGATTGGTTAGGCTTGACCTTCCGAGCGAGCGTCGTGACTTTGAACTCCTCGACGAGTTGGACAAGGCCCGAATGCCGGTCCAGTACCTGGCCAACTTGTTTTCGATTGGAGACCAGGAGCCGATCCGTAAGGTTCTCAAGATCATGCTGGCCGTGCGGAGCTTCAAGCGGCGACAAAGTGTCGACTTTGTCGAGACCGGCTCCATTGATGACTCAACCACCAAAATGCTCAGCTCCGCTGGCCTTGATGAGCAAACGGCCGAGGAAATCTACCGTCTGACCACCCTACCAACGATCGAAGATCGGTTCGTTTTCCCTCCTTATCACCGCGAGGTTGCGATCGAAGAACTGAACGACCCGCTCAGCGCCAAAGGCGAAGCCGGATTTGGCTATCGCCAGTCACCCCAGCGAGGGGCCTGATGGACCACACCGACTTCTCTCTGCATCCCGCCTTGGCCCTTGCGCTGGGCTTTCACTACCCGCGACCCGGTTCGAGCCAAGCATTGGGCGATGCAACCACCGCCACCCACGGCATCGTGCAGCGCCACCTACAGCTCTTTGTCGAAGAGGTCGCAGAGCTGTCTCTGGCGAAGTGGGAAGAGCTTCACACCGAAACCCTCGACCTTTCTCCCAAGTTTATTCCCTACGTCGGACATGTCATGTGGGGAGACAACTATCGGCGAGGTGAGTTTATGGCCGATCTAAAAGGGGCTATGAGAGAGACAGGCACGGTTCTCAACGGGGAACTTCCCGACCATCTCGAACCAATTCTCCGCTACCTGGCGGCGACCGATGAGCCTTTAGAAGATCTCGTCGATGTTCTACCCGGTGCAACAACAACCATGAAAAAGACCCTCAAGGCAGAGTCGCCGGGCAATCCATATCTTCATCTGTTGGATGCCACCGTGGCTTTTGTCGCTGATCTGCGCCCCCTCACGATTGGAACCAGGCGATGACGAGCAACGACTTCCTCTTCGGTGTGATCCCATACGCCGTAGCCCTCTTGGCCCTTATTGTCACTGTGCTGAGATGGAAGATGCATCAGTTCACGGTGTCCTCACTCTCGTCCCAGCTCTTGGAGAGCCGCAAGCTTTATTGGGGCTCGGTGCCCTTTCACTGGGGCCTCTCCATCATCTTGACCTTCCATATTCTTGCCCTCGTTGTCCCGAGGGGGTTCGAGATCTGGAACGGTTCACCGCTTCGCCTCTATCTGCTAGAAATCACCGGCCTTGCCCTTGGATTCTGGGCCCTGTTCGGAATCAGCGCCTTAATCTACCGCCGGTACTCCGAGCCACGAATCCGCAAGGTCACCTCCAAGATGGACATCGTGGTCTTAGCCGTCGTGGCGGTGCAGATCATTACCGGGGTCTGGATTGCTCTTGGGTACCGCTGGGGCTCGTACTGGGGCACAGCGGTCTTCGTTCCCTATATGTGGTCACTCTTTCGCTTTCAACCCAACCCTGACCTGGTGGAAGCTCTTCCTTGGGTACTGAAGACCCACGCCTTGGCCTTCTTCGTCTTCCTCGGAATCTTCCCCTTTACTCGCCTGGTCCACATCATCACCCTGCCCCTGCAATACATCGGTAGACCATGGCAGAAGGTTGTCGCCAACCGAACCCCCTCAATACCGGACTTCGAGCCGAACACTACGGGTGGAGACCGTCCACCCGTAGTCGTCGGAGCGCAACACAAAAGCAACTAGTTCCTCACGCCCCAACCCTGGACTGGATTAGGTCCCCCAACGGGACTGGACAGGAGAGAGCTCAGCCATGAGCGACACCGATACATCACGCAATCAAGGAAGTGGATCAGCCGTCGAGGAGGGCCCCCCCAAGCTCCTCGCCTTCAACCAAGAACGTATTCGGGTGTTGCACTACACCTGGATCGCCTTCTTCATGACGTTCTATGTCTGGTTCAACCTTGCACCCCTGGCAACAACCATTCTGGACTCGGTTGGTGGACTAACCAAGGAGCACATGAAGATCCTGGCCATCTCCAATGTTGCCCTCACCATCCCCGCTCGGATTGTTATCGGCGCTCTCATCGACCGCTATGGATCACGGATTGTCTTCTCCGCTCTCATGGTTGTGATGGCCATTCCAACAATCGTCTTTGCCTGGGCCGATGGATTCACCCAAATGCTGATCGCCCGCCTGGTACTCAGCTCCGTCGGAGCCGGATTTGTTGTTGGTATCAAGATGGTTTCTCAATGGTTCCCGCCCAAGTACATCGGGCGGGCAGAGGGCTTCTACGCCGGCTGGGGGAACTTTGGTTCTGCTTTCGCTGCCATGACTTTGCCTTGGTTTGCTCTCACGGTCTTCGAAGATTGGTTCAATCTTGGCGTAGATTCGTGGCGCTGGGCCATGACCCTCAATGGCCTGGTCATGGGGGTGTATGGAGTTATGTACTACTTCCTGGTCAAGGACGTACCAGAGGGGAAGACCCTTCACAAGTCAAAGAAGACCGAACCGATGATGGTGACGTCCTATGGTGACCTGGCTCAGTATCTTGCCTTGTCTGTCCCGCTGGTCGGAGCCTTGGGGGTCCTCGCCTGGCGAGTCTCCAACGTCGAAGTCGATGGCTCCGCCGTCATGTCAAAGGAGTTTCTGTACCTGATCTATGCGGTGCTCACCGCGGTCTATATCGGCCACGCGGCCAAGACACTGCACATCAACCTCCCCTATCTGAAGGCTGGGGTCCCGGAAGAAGACAAGTACCACTTTGGGTCTGTGACCGCCCTCAACTCAACCTACTTCGCCAACTTCGGCGCCGAGTTGGCCGTCGTCTCGATGCTGCCCGCCTTCTTCCAAAATACCTTTGAGGGTCTGACCAACAGCTCCGGAGGACATATCGTTACCGCCACCGTTGCCGGCCTGGTTGCCGCCTCTTTCGCTTTCGTCAACCTCGTGGCCCGACCGCTTGGAGGCCTCTTGTCCGACCGGTTCGAGAGCCGCAAGAAGACCATGCTCATCTACATACTCGGCATCTCCATCGGCTTCTTGGGTATGGCCATGATTGGCAAGTGGGGCACCGACTCCGAAGGGGCCCGAGCCATTGTCCCCATGTTCAACAGTGTCTGGTGGTTGGTGATCGCCGTCATCATCACCGTCTTTGCATCGGTTTTCGTCCAAGGGGCCGAAGGATCAACCTTCGCGGTAATCCCAACCGTCAACAAGAAGATGACCGGTCAGATTGCTGGTATGGCGGGAGCCTACGGCAATGTCGGAGCCGTCATTTATCTGGTCGTGTTCTCCCTTGTTAGTTCCCGATCCTTCTTCTTCATCCTTTCCGCTGGCGCTGCCATCAGCTTTGTCATCACCTGGCTCCTGCTGGAGGATCCGAAGAACTCACACGCCGAGGTCTAGGCCTTACCAACCGAATACTGAGAGGAGTCCCTGATGGCTGACATTGTCGAGTGGGACGTAGAGAACGAAGAGTTTTGGGAAAGCACCGGCAAGAAGGTGGCCTCCCGCAACCTCTGGATATCGATCCCGAGCCTGCTCGTAGGTTTCGCGGTCTGGCTCTATTGGGGAATCATTACCGTCCAGATGCTCAATCTAGGCTTTCCCTTTGAGAAGGCCGAACTGTTCACCATCTCAGCCATCGCCGGTTTCACCGGCGCCACCCTGCGAATTCCAAACTCGTTCTTCATCCGGCTAGCAGGCGGCCGAAACACTATCTTCCTCACCACGGCGTTGCTAATCGTCCCGGCGATGGGTACTGGCATTGCGTTAACCAATCCCGATACTCCCCTGTGGGTCTTTCAACTGTTGGCCTTCCTCAGCGGTATGGGGGGCGGAAACTTCGCCTCCTCGATGTCTAACATCAGCTTCTTTTATCCCAAGAGAATGCAGGGTTATGCACTGGGCATGAATGCTGGCCTAGGCAATGCTGGGGTGACCACCATGCAGATCCTCATCCCACTGGTGATGACTCGGGCCATGTTCGGCGGAGCAGGCCTAACTCTCCAGAAGACCTCCGGAACCTTGCTGGGAAAGATCCCAGAAGGAACGACCACCTATATCCAGAATGCTGGTTTCGTCTGGATGCTTTTCCTTGTCCCACTTGCCTTCGCAGGCTGGTTCGGAATGAACAACATCAAGGCTGCTCACGTGTCGCCCAATATCGGTGGCACGATTCCAGCCTTTTCCAAGATACTCCTGATGTTAGGTCTGACCCTGCTTCCGGCCGCGGCGGGACTGTGGGTTATTCTGCCGAAACCAACCGGACTCGGGGCCCCATCAATAGCCAAGTGGCCAGTCATTGCCGCGGTGTTGGTGGCCACTGTTTTCCTACTGAAACTGATACCAGGTGAGGTTCACGACAGCCTGGAGCGCCAGTACAAGATTTTTGGACACAAACACACCTGGATCATGAGCATCATCTACACCATGACGTTCGGATCTTTCATCGGCTACGCTGCCGGGTTTGGGCTGGCCATCAAGGTAGTTTTCGGTTTCATGCATGGTGATATCGCTGCTGCCAGCACCGAAGGTGTTCATGAGCTAGCCAACCCCGACGGGCCCTCGGCACTGACCTACGCGTGGATGGGTCCATTTATCGGGGCTCTGATTCGTCCAATCGGTGGCATCATTGCGGACAAGGTAGGCGGAGCACGGGTGACCCAGTGGGTGGCCATTGTGATGACCGTGAGTGCTTTGGGAGTGGCTTACTACCTGAAGCAGGCCTACCAGACCGATACGCCCCAGGACTACTTCGTCCCGTTCTTGCTCCTATTCCTAATTCTTTTTGCGGCCACCGGCATCGGCAACGGTTCGACCTTCCGTACCATCTCCCAGGTGTTCAACAAGGAACAGGCAGGCCCGGTGCTCGGTTGGACCTCCGCCGTTGCCGCCTACGGAGCATTCATCATCCCGGCCGAATTCGGCAACCAAATCACAGCAGCATCCCCCGAAAAGGCCCTCTTTGCCTTCGCCATCTTCTACCTGATTTGTGCTGGGCTCAACTGGTGGTACTACCTCGGACCAAAGGCTGAATACCAGAACCCATAGGCCGCGGGCGTCTCATCCATCACCGAACGAGAACGACTACCAGTATTCTTCATAGTGGATATTGCCCGGTTGTTTGCGCCGGTCAAGAGTAAACCCTCGTTCGCTAAGCAACTGGACCACGCCAACAGTTTCGGGAAAGATTTCCTCACCCTCCTTAGACTCCGGCAGTCCAATCATCGCTGGATTACCACACAAAAAGACGTCGGTCCGATCGGGGTCCAGCCGGACGCCAAATCGTTTCTCGAGTACATTGTTGATAATGAGATCCTGAAGATACTGCTTGGGAATGTCGTCTTCTCTGGTTGGTAGCGGCAGGTAGTGATAGTTCTGGTGGCGACGCTCCAGCGTTCGATGGTGCTCGGCATAGCCAAGATCAGCCCACTTGCGAACAGTTACCGCCGAGACGATAGGACCAGAATGCCCCTTCCGCAAGAGCTCGATGATCATGGCGTTCTGAGGGGCCTCTCCCGTCCCCGTTGAAAAGAAAACCACGGTCTGTTCAGGATCGGTAACCGTCTCCAAGGTGTAGCGGCCAGCCACCTTTGGCCCAAGATAGATACGGTCCCCAGGACGCATCAGGGCCAGCCTTGGTGTGAGGGCCGGGATGTTGTCCGGCGTCGGTGGCACCAGAACAATGTAAAACTCCAACTCATCGGTGACTGATACATCAATGAGATAGCCATGCTCGTCAAACATGGGGCTGGAGATCGAGTACGACCGGCGGATCAGCTTTTCCCACTTGGCCTCAAGGTCGGGATCCTCAGCGTCGTCGATGCGCTCTTCCCAATAGCCCAAGCCAAGGGAGGCATACTGGCCAGCCTTGTGGTTGGTGTCTCCATGATCGGGACGAACCCGCAGAACCCAAAGATCTGAGTGGGTTGGCTCAAAATGGGTGATGGTCGCGTTGTAGTACTCATCGCGCAGTTCCGATATTTCTGAGGTATGCCTGCGACGCTGCGCCACACCAGTCTTGTTCAACCCAAGGTCAACTTCTGGGAAACATGCAGCTGCGATTTGTGTACCAACATTCCACCCGGGCGCGGTCGGGACGGCAATCCCGTGATACTCCCGGGGAGACTCATCTGGCTCACCCAGAAACCACACCTGGCCAGATGCCAGTGCTGCGTCGCTCACGCCAACTTCGGCGGGAGTTAGAGTACGACGAGGCGAGGCGAAGATCACATGGTCGAACTGCAAATCTGGCGTCCTTCGGTCGCCGAAGTAGGCCATGGGGAAACCGCTAGCCTCCCCAATCTGATCTGGAACCGATCGATACAACAGGGTGGCGCGACGCTCCCGCTCCAAACGGCGTAGGGCATGATCGGCTGCTGGGGCCAATCGTCCGGTGTCCATACCTCCGGCGGCCATCACAACTCGGGCTCCGGCGCCGGCCAAACTGGCCAACAACTCCACCGCATGGTCGGTGTAGCCCACAACCAACACGTCTTCGTCCTCGACATGGTCGGGAATAACGTCGGTACGCACCCGCTCACTGGCGGCGACCGGAATCGGTGGAACCCAGTCAGGAAGAGCCGCTCGGTCCGCAATGAGACAAGCCTTGGTCCGGTAGGCCATCCGGTTGGTGTTCACAATCAGGTGGCCATCGAGTTCTTCGACTGAGGTCACCGTTTCGCCGTAGCCGACATCAAGTTGGTTCTCGCCCACAAGTTCTGGGAACGCAAGAGAGTTTCGTGACTCAACAACGCGAATCAGACCGAGGCCCGAACGAAGCGAGGAGACAGCGACCGAGAGGCCACCGGCAGTTCCGCCGACAATGACCAGATCATAGGCACTGGATGCGTTCATCATTATCTCCTCGGGTTCAAGAACTTCCTGTGTGGTAACACCTTGGGAGACAAAGACTCCCAAGAACACCAAATCATAGGACTGAGATGTGTCACACTGACAGAACAGGTTGAGCGACTAGGACGAGACCCGACGCCCCTGCTCGACAGCATAAACAGCGAAGCAATCTGGTTTGTCATGAACCGAAACACGAGGAGGAGGCAGCATGCTCGTCAGTGACATTCTGGCAAAGAAGGGCACCGAGGTAATAACCATTCAGCACACGGAGACGGTGGCCAACGCCGCCAGCATTCTTTCCGAACGAAAGTTTGGTGTTCTGGTCATTTCCTCCGATGGTTCAACCATCGGAGGGATCATCTCCGAACGAGACATCGTACGAGGGCTGGCCGCTACCGGAGCCCAGCTATTGAGTAGTCCCGTTTCCAGCGTCATGACCAGCGAGGTCTTCACCTGCACCAAAGGCGACACCGTTGAGTCGCTCATGTCGCTCATGACCCAGAAACGGATCCGTCACCTGCCGGTTCTAGACGACGGAGGAATCGCTGGACTTATCAGCATCGGCGACGTCGTTAGCGCCCGAGTTTCTCAACTCGAAGAAGAGGCCCGACATCTCGGAAACTACATTCAAGGCTATTAGCCCCAGCCAGTTCGACTAGCGATCTCGCCACTAGGAACGTTCCGGACAACATCATTCTTGAGGGGCAACATCGTTCTTGAGGGGCAAAGTGGTCCGCCAGCGACCATCAACTTGTTGCAACGCGCCAGCGACCGCAGGCGCGGTCGGGACCAGGCCAATCTCGCCGACTCCCTTGATGCCATAGGGCGCATTGGGCTGGGGGGCTTCAACCAATACGACCGTCACCTCTGGCATGTCCTTAGCTCGAATAATGTCGAGTGAACGAAGCGTGGTGTTGGTCGGGAATGCGGTATCGGGGTCGGTTGGAAAGTCTTCGCTCAGGGCGTAACCGAGCCCCATGTGAACCGCTCCTTCCACCTGGCCCTCACACAGCATCGGGTTCACGGCCTTGCCGACATCGTGTACGGCGACAACTCGTTCGATCTTGCCCGTCTCTCGATTGGCCACCATCATCTGGGACGCATAACTGAAGGTTGAATGAATAAGTGGAGTCTCCACATCGGGGTCACCTAGCTTGGTTGTCCAATCCACTCGATACTCGCCGATGAAATCGACTCCCACTTCGCAGCCACCCGCCATTGCCGCGGCTGCCGCGGCTTTCACCGCGCCGGCTCCCATCAGCGTGCCCCGGCTCCCCGTGGTCTGCCCCAATCCGAGTTCTCGCCTGGTATCGACCTGGACCACGATCCGATTGGGATCAACACCCAGTTCCTGGGCGGCCACCTGAAGGGCAACAGTGTGCACGCCCTGACCCATCTCGGTCCAGCCATGCCAAACGTTAACGGTCCCATCCTCCTCGAATCGCACACAGGCCTTGGTTATTTCCTTGAAGCCGTTGCCGAGTCCTGAGTTCTTCAGACCAAGGGCAAGGCCGACCGCTTCACCATTCGCCAACGCCGCGTCGTAGTAGGGCTTCACCTCGTCCAGGCAGGCTTGCGCCCCCAAGCAGCCATCGTCCATGACCTGGCCGGGCCCCCAAACGTCACCTGGATGAATCACGTTGAGCTTGCGAATATCCCACCCACTAATTCCTGCCAGTTCCGCTAGTCGATCTAGGCACCCTTCGGTGGCGAACTGGGCCTGATTGGCCCCGAACCCACGAAAAGCTCCACAAACCGGGTTGTTGGTTCTGACCGCCACCGCCTCAACCTCAACTGCATCCCAACGGTATGGGCCCGAAGCATGACCGGCCGCCCGTTCGAGAACCTTCATACCAACGCTTGCGTATGGTCCCGAATCGCCAATGGCATGAAAGCGAAGACCAGTTAGGCGACCAGACTCGTCGCAACCGGCCCACACTTCCATCTCGATCGGATGACGCTTTGCGTGTATCCGAAAACTCTCTTCCCGGGAGAGCGTGCACTTGACCGGCTTTCCGGTTAACCAAGCGGCCAAGGATGCGTGGGCCTGGTTCGACATGTCCTCCTTGCCACCAAACCCTCCCCCGTTGGAGACCAACTCGACCGTGACCTGAGAGTGGTCTAACCCGAGGACTGCAGCAATCTGGTTGCGATCATCCCAGACACCTTGCCCCCCGGAATAGACATGCAAACTGCGATCCGGCGATCCGATCTCTCCCTCGGGGACAGCTAGAGTTGACTCGGGCTCAAGAAAGGCATGCTCGATCCGTTGGGTATGGAAGGTTTCACGCACAACGTGAGCACTACCGGACAGGGCCGCTTCTATGTCGCCCCGGCCGAACTGAGTCACCGAGAGCGTGTTGCCGTCTAGCCCCCAAACCGCATCCTCATCGCTCGCCAGTGCGACCTTTGGGTCGGTGAAGGGGACGTGCACCTCGTAACCGACCTCGACCAGTTCCACGGCCGAGCGCGCATTAAGTCGACTGTCGGCGACGACGACGGCTAGTACATCCCCCGCAAAGGACGTTCGTCCACCGACGGGAATCATCACCGGCCAGTCGGTATGAATGATGCCGACCTTGAGGTCCCCGGGAATATCCTCTGCGGTGTAGACGGCTACTACTCCCGGAGCGGCCTCGGCGGCGGATACCTCAATGGATGTGATGTCGGCTCGGGCATGATCACTGAGATAGAGGGCAGCGTGGAGCATGCCGTCAAGATCGAGTCCTGGGCCCGAACGCAGATCGTCCACATAGTCGCGATCACCGAGTGCGAGCTTGGACGCCTCATACTTGACCCCTCGGCCACCAACGGACCCGGAACGCTCAAGTGCGACCGGACTCTCCTGTTTGGCCACCATGTCTATGGCATCCAGAACCTTTACATAGCCGGTACAGCGGCACAGGTTTCCCCCGAGATGCCGGGACATGGTTTCCTTGGTTAACTTCGAACCTTTCTTGTCAACCTGGGATTTGGCCCGCATAACGATCCCGGGAATGCAGAAGCCACATTGCAGACCGCCACATGCACTGAAGGCATCGGCATAACTCTGGCGCTCAGCCTCTTCAACTCCTTCGAGGGTTAGCACCTCTCGGCCGGCCACCTTCTCCAGAGAGATTTGACAGGAAACCTGAGCCTTCCCATCCAAGTGAACCGTGCAACACCCACACTGTCCGGTTGGGGAACATCCATCCTTTACCGATGTGACTCCCAACTCCTCTCGCAACGCAGCCAAGAGGTGAGGGTGGTCAGAGGCAACGCTAACCTCTGCTCCATTCAGGCTGAAGCGAACGGTGGTCGCCTGTAAATCGGTCATGTTTGTCTCCCTTGCCCGGGGTCAACGGCCCCTCGCTGTTCGGTAATGCGACCATAGAGTTCTGGCCGCCGATAGAGGTCGAAGTCGAACACAGTTCCTTTGTAGCGATAACACCAGTCCAGGTCGCAGTTGGCAACGATGAGTTCGTCTTCGGTGGTAAGAGCTTGAGCCACAATCTGTCCAGATGGAGCCACGATGCAACTCTGGCCAAGTCCAAGCACACCCTCCTCGACCCCGCCCTTGGCTACCCCAACCACCCACGTACCATTCTGGTAAGCACCGGATTGTAAAACTAGCGAGTTGTGGAATCCCTGAAGAATATCCTGGCTCGGATCGGGAACATAGTGGACTGGCGTGTTGTAGCCACAGAGGATCATTTCAACCGACTGGAGACCCATCACCCGATAAGACTCAGACCAGCGCCGGTCATTGCAGATCATCATTCCGATGTTGCCACCAAGCGCCTCCCAAACACCAAACCCCTCGTCGCCGGGCTCAAAGTAGTACCGTTCGGCGTGCTGAAAGGGGCGATCCGGTTCATTGTGTTCGTGACCGGGAATGTGACACTTACGGTAAGTGGCAACAATCGAGCCATCCTTTTCGACCAGTGTCTGAACGTTCCACCGATGGCCATCATCATCGAGCAGTGCGTAACCCAAACAAAAGGCGATACCGAGCCTTCGGGCCTCATCAAACAGGGGTTGGGTTGCCTCATTGGGCATCGAACGCTCGTAGTAGTGGTCGGCATCGGAAATGTCCTCCACAAACCAGCGAGGGAAAAA
This sequence comes from Actinomycetes bacterium, assembly GCA_024276425.1. Classification (GTDB taxonomy): domain Bacteria; phylum Actinomycetota; class Acidimicrobiia; order Acidimicrobiales; family SZUA-35; genus JAJRQY01. Next base: position 138,476 of record JAJRXF010000188.1, read on the forward strand.
GGTTGTCAAGGCAAGCTCGGGGTAAACCACGAGATCACAACTTCGGTTGGCCGCTTGGTGCAGGAGAGAAATCAGCCGCTCGATGACCTCCGCCCGGGTATCAGACTTTTGAATTGGGCCAAGTTGGGCGGCGCCAACAGTCAGCATCCGACTCATCAGTTTTCCTCCGCCAAGTCAAGAACGACCTGGAGTAAGACATTGGCACCATTGGTCGTGTCCTCATCCTTGGTGAACTCGGTGACATTGTGTGAGATTCCACCGACACTTGGAACAAAGACCATGCCAGAACGCGTCACCCGAGCCAACATCTGGGCGTCATGTCCCGCGCCAGATGGCATCCGACAAGTGGAGAGTCCTTGCCCCTTGGCGTGAGCTTCGACTGCGTCGACCACCCGGGGGTCAAACTCAACTGGTTCAAACCGGGCAAGACTCACGGTAGAAATCGAAACACCTTCTTGCTCGGAGATCTGATGACAAAAGTGTTCGAGTTCGGACTCGGCCTTGCTCAGAACCTCCTCGTCCGTGTTGCGCAAGTCAACGGTCATCACGGCGGAGGAAGCCACCACGTTCACAAGGTTTGGGTGCAGATCTATTGTTCCGACCGTGGCCACCTGCGGGCTACCAAATCGTAGAGCCAACTTCCGTACAAAGACGGCTATTTCGGCTGCCACATACCCGGGGTCGTGCCGCATACTCATGGGGGTCGTACCCGCATGGGCCGACTGGCCAGAGATCGTCAGTTGCTGCCAGGAGATGCCTTGCACTCCGGTTACCACACCAATGGAGGTTTCCTTTCCTTCCAGAACCGGCCCTTGTTCGATGTGCAGTTCAACATAGGCGTGGGGGACTTCTCCGGGACAAGGTGCGGACCCCATATAGCCAATGGCCTCAAGTTCATCCCCGTAGCGGGCCCCATCAATAGACACGGTGTCCAGAGCTTCCTCGGACAACATTGCCCCCACATATACCAGGGAGCCAAGCATGTCCGGAGCAAACCGGGCTCCTTCCTCATCAGAAAAGAAGGCCACGCTGAGGGGGCGTAACGGAGTGTGATCTGATCCGCGAACGGTCTCGATCACTTCAAGTCCGGCTAGAACTCCGAGATTTCCATCGAAAATTCCGCCCGTCTGAACCGTATCGATGTGAGAACCCATCATGACCGGCGCCAGGTCTTCGCGCCCGGGAAGCGTGGCGGTGACATTGCCGACCGTGTCTATACGAACCTCCATACCGAGTTCACGCATCCAGGCCACTACCAGGTCTCGACCCTGCCCATCGGCCTCGGTTAACGCCAGGCGGGCGCATCCTCCTCCATCCAGGCCACCAACTTCTCCTAGTTCTTGCAGTCGGCGACTCAGCCGCCGACCATCAATGCGAAGATCCCTATAGGCGGGAGGGTCTTTTTCATCATGACTCATCTTGGGCTGTGCTCACGGTCAAACGCGGCTTTTTCTTTGCTCACCATCAGGGTTAGTTTGGCTAGGAACTTAACGAATTGTCAAGCATGGCCTTACAGAACGTTTCTCATCTATGCTTGGGGCGTGCATGTGCGCAGCGAACTCACGATCGAACCCTTCGTTGAAGGAAAACCAGGACCCCACGTCACCAGGGCCATCGCCGTTTTGACTAATGCCGGGTTCTCACCAGAGATCGGCCCATTTGGAACCGCAATCGAAGGAGAGCCCAAAGCAGTCAACGCCGCAATTCACTCCGCAACCGTCGTTGCCTTCGACAACGGAGCGACCGCGGTCTCCAGCCATACCGCCCTCATTCAGCCAATAGCCAAGGCCGGGGCTCCCAGCGAACTAATCGAGGCACTAACGCCGGTTCTCAACAAACTCGGAGCCGATCTAATCGATGTCGATGACTCAGGTCCTGACGATGTCCCCCTGATCTGGAATGGCGAAATCGTTGCCATGGTGCAACCAGCCCAAAGCGGACAGCAAGTCGCCCCCTTGCATGAGGCAGTTCCTCGTCTGATCCGTCAGTTGGAGTCTGAGTTTGGGTCGACCCTTGGAGAACTCGACCGTGAACAGAAACAAACCGCCGCTCGATGGCTTGAGGATCGGGGCGCCTTTCAGTTGAGAAACTCCGTGGATCTCGTCGCCGACGCAATGGATGTTAGCCGCGTCACCGTCTATACCTATCTTTCAGCTGTTCGCGCCAGCAACGGCCAGTGACAAAATGCGAACAAGTGCCTAACGAGAGCTGAACAACTTGGTAACAAAGGCGTTCTTGGTCTGGCACGTGGCTTAATACAGGCGATTGTATTAATTGCCGAGGAGCAGATCGTGTCTCAAGTAGCCCAACAACGATACGCCATCGAGAAGCACCCGAAGGCCAACCGTTGGATGCACTGGATCAACTTCCCCCTCCTCACCATAATGATCTGGAGCGGCCTCCGCATTTACTGGGCCGACCGGGCCGATCCCTTTGGCGTCGGTGTCGGGTTCCTCGGATGGCATTGGTTTGACCTCTTTCCCGATTCGTTCAACGAGACGCTGGGCCTCAACCGCAAACTTGCCCGCGGCATGGCCTTCCACTTCACCATGGCCTGGCTCTTCACCATCAACGGCTTGTTGTATGTCAGTTATCTTCTGTTCAGCGGCGGCTGGCGTCATCTGGTTCCGGAACGAGCGTCGGTACGAGACGCCAGAATTGTCATCGCCAAAGATCTATACCTCACCAAGAAGCCACTACCGCCACAAGGCCGATACAACGGAGCCCAACGCATCACCTACAGCCTCATCGTATTGCTCGGCGCGGTGGCCGTCCTAACTGGATTAGCCATTTACAAGCCAACCCAACTTGGGTTCCTAACCCGATTGTTTGGTGGCTATGAAATGGCCCGGAGCATCCACTTCTTCGTGACGCTGAGTTTTGTCGCCTTCTTTGTTCTCCACCTATTGCAGGTGTTTCGAGCCGGGTTCGCCAATTTCTGGTCGATGGTTGTTGGGTTCGAACTGCAAGGACCCCGAGGTTCCTCGCCCCAATCCATGACCAATCCAGATATCCACCCGCCCAACAACGACGATCAACATCAACAGGCTGAGAGCGAGACAGCGAATGTCCAGTAATGCCCGCCCCCGATCCTCTAAGCAGGTCTCCAACCCGGGGTCACCTGACCAAAGCCGACAAGATCGCTATGACGCCCTCGAAACAGACACTCCTCGGCTCGGCCAGATCGAATACTACCAACGTTCACGTCGATCTTTCCTTACCGGGGCAGTTGCATCCTTGGCCGGATTCAGCATCTTTCGCGGCGTACAAACCAGTTCGCTGGTCGACCGCACCCCTGGCCCACTCCGTTGGGTCCACGAGACCAATGAAGCGCTTTGGCGTGGCCTCTTTCGGCAGGACCATCAAGCTCGAACCTTTGATCGTTCAGCCTCATCAATGGTCCGAGTGAATGGTCGGCATGGTTTGGAGGAACCACTTGACCAGGACAGTTGGGAGCTACGGGTCGAGGGCCCGGACGGTAGCCTTCTTGGAACGCACAAGATGCAAGACATCTACGCTCTCCCCCGATACGAACACACCATCGAGCACAA
>JAJRXF010000189.1 GCA_024276425.1 Actinomycetes bacterium
GGTGGCCATCGATGTGAGGACGGTCGGTCATTCGACGTGTCGTTTGGACAAGCGCTTCCTGATAGTTGCTCGGCGCTCCTGTAGTTCGGCATAAGTCAGTCGATCAATTTCATTGGGATCGACGCCAAACCCAGCCTTGACCCCATCAAGGTCGAGTTTCCAGTCCTGAGGTGACATGCCGAGCTGAGAGGTAATCGCTGCCCCATGGTTTGTCGCGAAATGGGTGGCGATCTCAGTGACGACTTCGAAGAGGTCAAGCTCGGGGGCCAGAGTGGCGATGGCCCCGTCGATGAATATCAGGTTCTTGATATAGAGCATGAGCGGTTTTGGCAGATGGGCCCCGTAAGCCAAGAGCGCTTTGATGAGGCGTTGGATTTCAGCCACCATGGCATCCGGTTCCATCTTCATCGGGTCTACGGGGCCCTTGTCGATTCCCAACTCGTTCACCACCGCGGCAATATTGGTATCTGCAGGTAAGGCTCCAAGGTCTCGCAGTGCCTCTACCTGGCCGGTCACATTGTTGGTGGTGGCCGACATCATCATGCGGAGAAAGGCCATACGCTCGCCGTCGCTAAGCCTCCCTGTTATTCCAAAGTCAACGAGAGCGAGGCGGCCATCCGGCTGGACGAAAAGATTCCCTCCGTGGAGATCGCCGTGGAATATTCCATGAAGGAACGCTCCCTCCAAGAAGCCCAACATCCCGGTCTTGATAACGGCGTGCGTGTCGAGTCCGGCTTCCTTCATTCCGGTGACATCGTCGAAGTTGTAGCCACCCATGTACTCCATCACCAGGACTCGTTCGGTGACCAGAGTCGGATGAGGTCTGGGGACGACAAATCCCCGTTGGTCAAGCTCGGCGAAGACCCGGCCAACATCCATCATGTTGGCCGCCTCGATACGAAAGTCGAGTTCTTCAATGATGGTTTCGGCGAAGAGGTCGACTAGAGCAGGAGGGTTGGTCAAGGCGGAAACAGGTATCCGGCCAACAAGCAGGGGGGCCAGCCAAGCCAGCACTCGAAGATCTCGACGGACGAGTTCACCAATATCGGGGCGTTGTACCTTTACCGCAACCTTCTCGCCTGACACGAGTACGGCTCGATGGACCTGGGCGATCGAGGCAGCGGCGAGGGGTGTGGGGTCAATTGACCGAAAGACGCGGTGTAGGGGTTCGTTGAGTTCTTCCTCAAGAATCCGAACGATGGTTGAGTAGGGGACGGCGGGGACCTGATCTCGGCACTTTCTGCACTCCTCCACCAGTTCTGCTGGAAACACCCCTTCGCCCGCGCTAATAATCTGGGCCAGCTTGATGTAGGTCGGCCCGAGACGCTCGGCTGCAAGTCGGAGCCGTCGGGAGATACCCGACCTCGATCTGGCGGAGCCCCGCTCTTTAAGAGCCCAGCCGCCCACGGCGGAACCGAGCACACGCACCACGGTCGCTGCCCGGCGAAGCGGGGGTAGGCGCGGCGCTTGAGTGAGGCCCACTATGGAGCGAGCTTGTTTAGATCGCAAGGAATAAACCTGAGGGAGCCAGACGAGATCGTTGCTGGCGACGCTCCAGGGTGGATCGTTGGAGAAGGATCCAAGGTGGAGGTCATCGGGTTTGGTGTCCGTCACCCGAACAAGTTACCTGCCACGTTCCTTGGTGTGGCTGCGGCCACATTCTTTGAGGTGGTGGGCTGTCGAATACACGTCACCAACTAGAAGTTGGGTGGATGTTTGTCGAGGAGGGCCCGAACGCCTTGTCGGTATTCGGCGCCGGTCATCATTTCCTCGACCAATCGGATCGAGGCCTCGACCGCCTGACCGACATCCCGATGGAGGTCGAGATAAACCTGCCTTCGGGTAGCCAACAGGGAGCCCGGCGAAGCCGTGGATGCGAGCCCTTCGGCGTATGCGAGGGTCTCTTCCACGAGCGTTTCCGGAGGATGAATGGCGTTGATTAGACCAATGTTCGCCGCCTCTTCGGCGAGAACGATCCTCGAAGTCAACAGAATGTCCATGGCCCGAGTGACGCCAACGAGGCGGGGCAAGATCCAGGACAGTCCGTACTCTGCCGGCAGTCCGAGCTTGCCGTGAGCGGTGGTCAACTTGGCCCCTTCGGAAGCAAACCGGATGTCAGTGAAGCATGCCAGGGCCAACCCGATCCCAGCGGCGGCACCGTTGATGGCGGCGACGATTGGCTTACTGAGACCAAAGTGTGAGGCAAAGGGGGCATTAAAGTGGGGATGTAACCCATAACCGGGCGTGGCCAGGGCATCGTTCTCGCCAAGGCCGTGATCGAGCCCATTGTCATAGCGACCCTTGTCGGCATGTTGTTGAAGAGCTTGGCTATCGCCTCCGACACAGAAGCGCTCGCCAGCACCAGTCAGGACGATGACCCTGGCCCGATCATCGTGGTCGGCCCGATCAAGGCACCAGCGAAGCTCGGTGTCAAGTCGCCCTGTCCAGGCGTTGGAGCGGTGCGGACGATTGAGGGTGATGAGGGCAACTCGCCCGATGAGTTCGTATCTTGTTGCTCGAAGTTTCACCGCTAACCGTTGAGGATGGCCAGGCAACGATCGGCCCACTCTGGACGGCAGAACAAGAGGTCGGGCAGATATGGATCCGGGTTGTTGTACACCAACGGTGAGCCATCGAGTCTTGAACAGTGGAGGCCAGCGGCAAGGGCTACCGGAGCTGGAGCGCAGTTGTCCCACTCGTACTGACCACCCGAATGGGCGTAAATGTCGGCATCGCCACGAACGACGGCCATGGCCTTTGCCCCGGCGGAACCCATCTCGAGGTACTCCGCACCAAGCTCCTTAGCCAGCATCTGGGCCGCCGGTGGTCGCCGAGTTCGGCTGACGATGACTCGCGGCGGACCATCAATGGCATCGGGTAGCCGTGGCGCGTCCGCCGTACTCAGTACGAGTTCTTGCGCGGGAAGCGAGACGGCCCCGACAACTGGATCGCCGTTGACCACCATGGCGATGTGCACCGCCCAGTCGGTTCGGGGTGGTTCGGCGAACTCTCTCGTACCATCGAGTGGATCGATGATCCAGGTCCGCTTCGCACCGAGTCGGTGGCGCGAGTCGGAAGCTTCCTCGGAAAGGATGGCGTCATCGGGGCGGTGGACGGCAAGTTCGTTAGCAATGAGCTTCTGAGCGGCGGCGTCACCAGCATCCTTCAGTTCAAAGTGACTGATTCCCTTTGTTGTAAGTTGGCGCCGAACCTCGACCAACAGATGGCCGGTCTTTATGGCAATGTCTCGGGCGAGGATGTGGTCATCTGGATTTACGGGCACAGGTGAACCTTAATTGGGTGAGGCTTGCAAGCGGAGGACTGGGCTTTGATCAGATCTCGTGGTGAGGGTGGACGTTGTGAGGGCCATAAGGCTCGCCAGCATCCTGATAGCAATTGAGGTGAAAGTGTTCGACTCGATCCCAAACCTCGTTGTTGTAGACGTTGCAGATAACCTGCAAGTCCTTCTGCCGTGCTCGGAATCGGAGAGGCTTGTCACACTGAGCGCAGATGACAAGCAAACCAGCCTCGATTACTCGGGTAGATGCCCTACTTTGCCGAGTTGTTGAGTGTGCTGCCGCCGATGACGATGGAGATGTCATGGCATGAATATCGGGCTGGTACTGGCCTGGGTTGAGCAAATTTCGAGGCAGTCCCGACGAGGGTTCGAAAGACCTACGTTCTCGATCAGACCGGGCTACCTCTTCAGTGGGCGATAGGTCACCCGGTGGGGTTTGACGTCCTCACCCAACTCTCGTCGGCGGACCTCCTCGTACTCCGAGAAGTTGCCCTCAAACCAACGAACTTGAGAGTCACCTTCAAAGGCCAGAATATGGGTGGCGATGCGATCGAGGAACCAACGGTCATGGGAGATGACCACAGCACAGCCCGGGTAGCGTCCCAAAGCGTCCTCGAGGGCACGCAGGGTATCGACGTCCAGGTCATTGGTCGGTTCGTCCAAGAACAATACGTTTCCGCCTCGCTTCAGGACCTTGGCTAGGTGGACTCTGTTGCGCTCGCCGCCGGACAAAACACCGACGGTCTTTTGCTGGTCAGACCCCTTGAAGTTGAAGGAGGCAACATAAGCCCGACCGTTGAGTTCTCTTCCACCGAGTTCGATGATCTCGTTGCCATCGGTGATCTCCTCGTAAACGGTTCGATCGCTATCCAAGGCATCCCGGCTTTGATCGACATAGGCCAACTCGACCGTTGATCCCACGATGATCTCGCCCTCGTCCGGAGTTTGTTCTCCATCTCCGGTGGCGGCTTGGATGAGCATGTTGAAAAGGGTTGTCTTACCAGCGCCATTGCCGCCAATGACACCAACGATCCCTGCTCTTGGCAGGGAGAAGTTGAGGTCATCGATGAGAAGCTTGTCGCCGAATGCTTTGCGGAGATGGCGGACCTCGAAGACTTGGCCACCCAGGCGTTTGCCCGGCGGGATATAGATCTGAACTTTCTCGTCGGCTGGGTTGTAGGCCTCGGCTTCGGCCTGCATCTCCTCATAAGCATTGAGACGAGCCTTGCCCTTTGCCTGGCGAGCCTTCGATCCCATTTGCACCCACTCGAGTTCGCGTTTGAGGGTCCGTTGTTTGACATCCTGGACTTTTTCTTCTTGGTCGATTCGGGCCTGTTTCTGTTTAAGCCAGCTGGTGTAGTTGCCCTCAAAGGGGATGCCTCGACCACGGTCCAGTTCAAGAATCCACTGGGCGACGTTGTCAAGAAAGTAGCGATCGTGAGTGATGGCGACCACGGTGCCTGAGTACTCAGAGAGGTGCCGCTCAAGCCAGGCAACCGATTCGGCGTCAAGGTGGTTCGTTGGTTCGTCCAACAAGAGGAGGTCGGGTTGTGAGAGCAGTAGTCGACAAAGAGCGATACGTCGGCGTTCACCGCCAGAGAGATTCTCCACGCTTGCCTCCGGAGGCGGGAGTCGTAAGGCGTCCATGGCAATTTCGATCATCCGCTGAAGATCCCATCCCCGTGCGGCTTCGATCTGGGCCTCCAGGTCAGCCTGAAGGACTCCAAGTCTCTCATAGTCTGCGTCAGGATCAGCCCAGCTAGCCAGGACTTCTTCGTAGTCGCTGAGAAGGGTCACTGATTCGCCGGCACCGTCCATAACGTTGCCTCGAACATCCTTGCTTGCGTCGAGTTGTGGCTCCTGCTCCAGATATCCAACCGAGAAACCAGGGGTCAGTCGTACATCACCCTCGAACCCGTCGTCGACTCCAGCCATGATCTTGAGAAGCGAAGACTTTCCTGAACCGTTGCTGCCCAAGACGCCAATCTTTGCTCCTGGGAAGAAGGACAGCGAAATATTGGACAGCACTTGGCGGTCTGGCGGATGGAAACGCCCAACTTTGTGCATGGTGAGAATGAACTGTGCCGACATAGACGTGAGGCTAATGGCGACTGACCCGATACGACGCGCCCCTTCGTGCATTCACGATAGATAGAGGGGCAAAGCGACCGGAAGGCCACGGGTGTGGTCCAGTGTGAGATCGAGCTGTTTTATCTAGTGAGCTGTGTAGGGCCCCGACCTCTTGGCCGGGGCCCTACACGCTTTCAGCGCTGTTGTTCAACCAGACTCTGACCGAATAGCGCTGGGTTACTTCTTGCGGGTTGCAGCTTTCTTGGCTGCTGCCTTGCGGGCTGTAGTTTTCTTGGCTGCTGCCTTGCGTGGTGTAGTTTTCTTGGCTGCTGCCTTGCGTGGTGTAGTTTTCTTGGCTGCCTTGCGGGCTGTAGCTTTCTTGGCTGCTGCCTTGCGTGGTGTAGCTTTCTTGGCTGCCTTGCGTGGTGTAGCTTTCTTGGCTGCTGCCTTGCGGGCTGTAGCTTTCTTGGCTGCCTTGCGGGCTGTAGCTTTCTTGGCTGCTGCCTTGCGGGCTGTAGCTTTCTTGGCTGCTGCCTTGCGTGGTGCGGCTTTCTTGGCTGCTGCCTTGCGTGGTGCGGCTTTCTTGGCTGCCTTGCGTGGTGCAGCTTTCTTGGCTGCTGCCTTGCGGGCTGTAGCTTTCTTGCCCGCTGCCTTCTTTACTCGAGCGGAACTAGTTGCCGTTGCCGCCCGCTTGGTTGGTTTCTTTGCCGCTTTCTTTGCAGCTGATTTTTTTGTGGCCACGTGGCTCTCGCTCCTTGTGAGATATACCTCTCCCGAGCGATCGGCGTTGGCCGACCTGTTGGGAGTGTCCTTTCCTTGAACTGAGGCATTGTTCTTGCTGGGTGGTCCAACGGCGATGAGTTCGACGTTGATTCCGCGCCGGTCTGAGTCGAGGGATACGACCCGGACCGTGACGCTCTGGTTGTGCGACACAATGTCGCGCGCTCTTTTTGGGGGAGGATCCCCCATTGATCTTGACGGTAGGTAACACACTGTGTTGTCCGCGAGTAAGTAGCAGCCGTGGGAAGCAAAGCGGTCCACTACGGCATCAAGACTGTCACCTATGGAGTAACTGCTGATGAATCTCAAGAAATCAGCTGCATTGTTGAGCTCCTCAAGAGGAGTTCGGTCTGACTTGTTGGTTTGCTTCTCTGATCGGCTCCGTGAGGACTTCTTCTTCGAGTTGTTTGAGTCTGAGTTTACTCGCCTGGTGGGCTTGGCCTGCTGACGACGGTCAACTCCAGAACCCTCTGTTTTCCGGGGGTCTGTTTTCCGGGGGTCTGTTTTCCGGGGATCTGTCTTCACCGAGGTCTGAGGAGGTGGCTTTGAGTCAGTGGAGCGTCGTCCACCGGGTGGAGGCGAACTTGGTATCGGTAGAGGCCCGGTCGCCGCTTTGGATGAAGTTTTAGGATTCGACTTCTTCTTCTTCGTATCCCGGCCGCCGCGCGACTCTCGTACTGAACGGCGACTTGCTGGCCCCCGGACGGGGCTGCGGTCGACAAAAACCCAGCCGATGTGTTCGATGGGTTTCCCTCCGAGTAGGCGACCTTCCTCGAACAGCCAACCGTGTTCGCCATGGAACTCTTGGAAGGAGTCGTTGGACAGAACAGCAGCGTTTGCCTTTTCCGCCACCTGAAGAATAAAGGCATCGCCTCGTCCAACAACGCCAGCGGGAGGCATGATTATTTCACCCGCATCGACGGCCGCGTCAAACTCTTCCCGCTCTGACTGATCGATCCGGTGGGCGAACGTTGCGTCAACGATGACCGTTAACGAATCGAAGTCTCTTTCGCGGATGACAGCTCGAACCGCCTCGTCCAGCTGTTGCAGACTTGGCAGGCTTCGACCTTCGGTCGCGATGTTCGATCCGTCAACGACAAGATGGGATGTCGGTGAACTCATGCGGCCACTAGTCCACCATCGCCGAGTGCCAAACCAAGGGATATCGAACCAATGTTTGTCCAGATCCATCTGGAGCCACCAATACTCCGTAGGATCCTCAGCTGTGATCCGAGCCGCTTTTTTCGACTTCGGCGGTGTGATTTTGTCGTCACCTTTCGAAGCATTCAACCGATACGAGGCCGCCAATGGTCTGCCGCACGATCTCATTCGTCGAGCCAACTCGATGAATTCAGATTCGAATGCATGGGCACTCTTTGAGCGTGGAACCCTTACTCCTGCTGGGTTTGCGGCCAGATTCGAACTTGAGATAAGGGAGCTTGGTTGCGAGGTTGATGGTCTGGAAATTCTCAAACTCATCGAGGGAGAACTACGGCCGGGAATGGTCGATGTCCTCAAGCGAGTGCGGGCCTGCGGGTTCGGCGTTGCCTGCCTCACCAACAACTTTCGGTCCTTGGACAGTGCCGCGCCAGAGATTGTTGAGGTCTTGAAAATTTTTGACCAAGTCATCGAATCGTCACGTATTGGTGTACGGAAGCCCGATCCGGCGTTCTACCACCATGCGCTCTCTTTGATGGAGGTCGAGGCGAACGAGGTTGTCTTTCTCGATGACCTGGGCATCAACCTCAAGCCCGCCCGAGCCATGGGAATGACCACAATAAAAGTCGTGAACGAACAACAAGCGGTCGCAGAACTTGGACGCGTACTTGGGCTAGATCTCAGCGACATCTGAAAGGCCACATGGGCTAGGCGCGTTGGTTTCGTTTGAGGATTTGTCTGGCCGCCCGACCTAGTTGATACCGGTGAAGGCCCGACGGAGGAGCTCGGCTTGTTCTTGACGGTGGATGGCAGCCGAGCCGGTTGCCGGACTACCGGACTCAGTCCGGCTAACGCGGCGAATGTCATGGCTGTGCCCGTGTGATTCATAGAGTCGTCCCTTGACCGAGTTCCATGCACCCATGTTTTCGGGTTCCTCCTGCAACCAGACGATCTCTCTGGCATTGCTGTATCGCTCGAGGACGGAGGCGATTGCGTCAAAGGGCCACGGATAGAGCTGCTCAACCCGAACCACCGCCGCACTGGCTCGAAGGCCATCGCGCTCTGCGGTTGCTTCGGCGGCGACCTTGCCCGAGGCAAAGACAACTCGATGCACCGAGCCCGGATCGACAACTCCGCTATCGTCCAAGACCTCTTCGAAGGAACCACCCAGAAGATCGTCGACCTTGCTTCGCGACCAGGCCGCCCGAAGACCGGACTTGGGGGTGAATACAACGAGGGGCTTGCGGACGTCGCGAACAATCTGGCGGCGCAAAAGATGGAACATCTGGGCAGCTGTGGTGGCATTCACTACCTGGATATTGTCTTCGGCACAGAGCAAGAGAAACCGTTCGAGACGTCCAGATGAATGCTCGGGACCTTGACCCTCATAGCCGTGCGGTAAGAGCATTGTCAGAGGAGTCGTCTCATCCCATTTGTCTTCTGCGGCGACCAGGAACTGGTCAACGATGATCTGGGCACCATTGACAAAGTCACCGAACTGAGCCTCCCACATGACCAACGCGTCGCAGCTCACCAGGGAGTAGCCGTACTCAAAGCCAAGAGCCGCGTACTCCGACAACGTGGAGTCATAAACCCAGAAGTCGGTACCTTCGGGCGCTGCACTCGACAGTGGCGTGTATTCTTCACCAGTGTCGTAGTCCAACAGGGTGGCGTGACGGTGAGCGAAGGTGCCCCGACGTGAGTCTTGGCCCGCCAAACGCACCGATGTCCCTTCGACAAGCAAGGTGCCTATTGCAAGGGCCTCACCCATGGCCCAATCAATCTCGCCATCGGCGTAGGACTTGTCGCGCTTAGCGAGCTGGCGGGCCAGCTTTGGGTGCACATGGAACTCTTCTGGCCAACTCGACATTGCCGCGTAAGCCTGATCGAGAACTTCGCGAGAAACTCCTGTGTCGATGTGGGGGAGAACACCAATGGCTGGTGGCGCAGGCGCAGCCGTTCGTACACTCGTTGGGGCCGATTCCCGAGTCTCCTCTAGACCCTTTTGCAGCAAGGCCTGAAAATACTCCAGAGCACCCTCGGCCTCGGCTACCGAGATGTCGCCTCGCTCGATGAGTGCTTGGGTGTAGGTGGTGCGGGCCGAAGGTTGAGTGGCAATTTTGCGATACATGAGCGGCTGGGTGTAGCTGGGGTCATCACCCTCGTTGTGCCCATGGCGGCGGTACCCAATCATGTCGATTACCACGTCCTTGTTAAACCGCTGTCGGTACTCAAAGGCAAGAGCGGCGACGCGGACACAAGCCTCGGGGTCATCGGCGTTCACGTGGAATATGGGGGCTTGCACCGTCTTGGCCACATCGGTGGAGTACTCCGATGAACGAGAGTGGTGAGGTGCTGTGGTGTAGCCGAGTTGGTTGTTGACAACGAGGTGAATTGTTCCGCCGACCTTGTATCCCTTGATCTGAGAAAGGTTGAGTGTTTCGACCACGACCCCCTGACCAGCGAAGGCAGCGTCGCCGTGAAGCAGGATTGGCAGCACCGGGTAGTTGCCGGAATCGGACTGGTCCATATAGGCCCTTGCCATGCCGACAACAACTGGACCAACAGCCTCAAGATGAGAGGGATTGGGAGCAAGGTGAATGGGGATCTCCGTACCGTCGGGGCTGGTATGGGTTCCCTCAAAGCCCAAGTGGTACTTCACATCGCCCGAACCCTGAATGGCATTCTCGGCCACGGTGCCTTCGAACTCAACGAACAGATCATTGTGTTTCTTACCCATGATGTTTGCGAGCACGTTGAGGCGGCCGCGATGGGCCATTCCGATAATGGCCCGATCCATGTCTTGACCAGCGGCGGCAGACAGGACCGCATCGAGGATGGGGATCATGCTCTCGCAACCCTCGATTCCAAAACGTTTCTGGCCTACGTAGCGAGCCCCCAGGAACTTCTCCAGAGCCTCCGCCGCGCTGAGGCGTTCCAAAATATGATGTTGTTCGTCGCGTCCGATTGGAGAATGAGACCCCTCCACATTTTCTTGAATCCAGCGTTTTTCTTCTGGATTGGCGATGTGCATGTATTCAACGCCGATCGTTCGGCAATAGGCGTCGCGAAGCTCCCCGAGGATGCTTCCCAAACTCATCTGCTTTGCCGAACCGCCAATGGCGGCATAAACGCCCGAAGCATTCCCAGTAAGGAACTCTCGGTCCAGATCCCAAATGGTGAGTCCAAAGGTTGCCGGGTCCAACTCGGGGTGCATGGTGGATGGACCGTCGGATAGTGGGTTGGTGTTAGCAATGAGGTGGCCGCGCACCCGGTACTGGTTCACCAGGGTGTTTACCGCCATTTGTTTGGCGTGTGCCCCCTCGGCATCGTCAGATTGGGTCGCTCCATGGTCGGTTCGCCACCTGACGGCCTCGTAGGGGACATGCATGTCAGCGAATGCTTGGGCGTAGAAATCGTGTTCACCAAGAAGAAGTTCGTGCACTCGTTTGAGAAATAAACCCGACTCGGCGCCTTGAATGACCCGGTGGTCATAGGTGGAGGTGATGTTAATGATCTTGGACAATCCAAGTTGGGCCAACACCTTTGGGTCGGCTGCCTGATAGGCCGTCGGATAGCCGATTCGGCCAACACCGATGATGGCGGCCTGGCCCTGCATCAGTCGAGGTACCGACTGCACCGTTCCGAGGGTGCCGACGTTGGTAAGACTCATCGTCGCTCCCGTGAGGTCATCGACGCCGATCTTTCCCTCTCGAACTTTGCGGATAAGCACTTCGTAAGCATCGACAAACTCTGAGAAGCTCATGGCTTCGGTTCCCTTGATGACGGGAACAATCAGGGTGCGGGTGCCATCAGACTTCTGTTGGTCGACGGCGATTCCGAGATTGATGACCTTGCCGCGTATTATTCTCGGCTTGCCGTCGGGTCCCTCCACGTAGCGGTTGTTCATGGCGGGAACGGTTTCACGGACCGCTCGAACGATGGCATAGCCGATGAGGTGGGTGAAGCTCGCCTTTCCGCCACGAACTCGTTTGAGATGGTTGTTGAGGACCTTGCGGTTCACTTCGAGAAGCTTGGCCGGGATCTCCCGGAAACTGGTCGCCGTCGGCACCCCGAGGGATGACTCCATATTGGTGACAATCCTGGCTGCAGCGCCACGGAGTGGCTCTCCAGGAATCTCAGGCTCAGCCTCGGTTGCTGGTGCTGATGGACTCGAACTGATCGCTGGGATGGGCGAAGCGGTGGGTGCTGGGATGGGCGGAGCGGAGGGGGCAGAACCATTCTCGTTGGAGAAGATCAGCCTCCACTCCTCGGGAACCGATCGTGGGTTGTCGCGGTACTGCTCACGGAGTTCGTCGACTAGCCACGTATTGGGGCCGGATGGGTCATAGATCGGATGTGAGGCCACAAAGGAAGATCTTAGTGAGGTCAACTCGATCGAGGGCGCGAGCAGGTTGGATCTTTTGATCGGGGACGGGCCAATAGCGGTTGGTCTCACACGCCGTGAACTTTCATCACCATTGAAGGCGCCAACTTGGCCTAGCCGATTCTTCTTTTGTGTACTTCTTTGTGGGCTATGTTCGAGGAGTCGTCGGCTATTGTCTTCGGTGATGCTTGTTGCGACCTGGAATGTGAATTCGCTCAAGGCGCGGATGCCCCGAGTCGAACCCTGGCTTGAAGAGGTTCGTCCCGATGTTTTGTGCCTCCAGGAAACCAAGATGGCGGCCGAGGCATTTCCGACGTCGGCTTTCACCGATCTTGGCTATGAGTCGACTCATCACGGGGAGGGCCGCTGGAACGGCGTTGCCATCTTGTCTCGAGTTGGGCTAGACGATCCATTCGATGGCTTTGCTAGGGGGATCGAGCCAGACCCTGATGCCAGATTGGTTTCTGCAACCTGCGGTGGAGTTCGAGTTCACAGTGTGTATGTGCCCAATGGGCGTGAGGTTGATCACGATCACTACCACTACAAGCTTTCGTGGCTCTCTCGTTTGCGAGAGCATCTTTCCGCTACGAGCGACCCGAGCGCCCCGGTCGTGGTCGCTGGCGACTGGAACATTGCGCCGGAGGACCAAGACGTTTGGGACCGCGCGGCCTTTGAGGGGGCGACCCACGTGACGGAGCGGGAACGGGAGGCCCTGACCAACGTGAAGGACTGGGGACTTATCGACACCTTCCGTCAGCGCCATCCCGGGCCGGGCCTGTACAGCTACTACGACTACCAGGCAGGCCGGTTTCACAAGCGAGAAGGCATCAGAATCGACTTTGTCTTGTCAACATCAGTGCTGGCCGAACGATGCGTGCTCGACGTCGTTGACCGGAATGGGCGCAAGGGGACCAAGCCCAGCGATCATTGCCCGGTGCTGGCGCTGTACCGAGACCCAGTGACCTAGGAGCACCGAAGATGAGGTTCCATCCCGAGAGCGCCCAGATAATCCAATCATTCGTTGGACCAGATCAATCCGAGGCTGATGATCGACGCCGCCTGGTTTGGCGACTTGGCGATGCCCTACGAGAGGTCAACGACAGACTGGTTGACACTCGTGCACCAGATGGTGATCTGGATACTGTTGCGAGCGACCTTGAGGATGTGGCCGCTCGTCTCGCCCAATTCAAGCACGGCCGCCGCTACGCGGGAGCGAGTGAGGCCTCCATTGCGCCGGGCGGAGATGGCCCACAGGGTCATGCCGACTACAGCCCGGTGATAGGACGAGCCAACCCGCTGTCGCCACCATTGCGCATCAAGATCGAAGATGACCGGGTAATCGGCACCGTCACCTTTGGACACGCGTATGAGGGCCCCCCAGGCCATGTGCACGGGGGTATGGTTTCGGCGGCCTTTGATGAGATTCTTGGGGCGACCCAGGCACTCACGGGGAACCCTGGCATGACCGGTTCGCTGACGGTCAGCTATCGGGCCCCGACACCCCTGCATACCGAACTGCGAATCGAGGCCACGCTCGACCGCACCGAAGGTCGAAAGATCTTCACCAGCGCCCGTCTGTACAACGGCGAGGTTTTGTGTGCGGAATCAACCGGGCTGTTCATCAGCATCGACTTTGCCAAAATGGCGTCGCTGGTGGCCGATCGGGATGGGCCGCCGAGCTAGCTGAAATCATTGACCATCTTGATAATGTCTTCGGCATAGCGCTCTAGTTTGACTGGTCCAACGCCAGAGATTCTTGCCATCTGGCCGCGGGTGGTTGGCTGGCGTTTGGCTATTGCTCGAAGTGACTGGTCGCTAAATATGAGGTAGGCAGGAACGTCGGCAGCTTTGGCTCGACCAGAACGCCATTGGCGTAGGGCATCAAAGAGTGGATCGTCGACTGGGTTCTTCCCGGCCCTTTTGGGTATTGACTTCACGGCGTTGCGAGACTTGACGATCTCGGCCTTCCAGTCGAGGGGGCGATGCCCGCGTCGCAAATGGATGATGGCCGATTGCATCATTTCGAGATAGGGAGATGGTTGGCGTTTGGCCGTTTTGGTGCCGAAGGTTCGCTCGGAGGCCCAAGAAAGGTTGAGTTGGGACTCGGCCCGGGTTACCGCCACGTAGAGGAGCCGCTGCTCCTCGGCCAGTTGGGCCCCGGTCTTGGCGTAGCCGATGGGCATGTAGCCTTTCTCCAGGCCAGCAATATGAACGATCTTCCATTCCAGGCCTTTGGCCCCATGAAAGGTGACCAGATCTACCGCATCCCCATCGACACCGACCTCTCCCGCCTGGACGGTGGAAATCCAGGCGAGGAGGCCCGGTCCATTTGGCTGGGGGTCAAGGCTGGTGTACTCGTGAACGAGACGGCTAAGCGCCGCCAGGTTCTGTTGGCGCTCAACGACGCCGACCGTGGATTCTGTTTCGTCGGTATCACCGTTCTCCGTGAGGGAGGCATCCAGCTCGGCCAGAGCGTTGGGCAGGTTGATCCCTGGCCGCCCGAGGGAACGCAGGGCGTCCTTGACCTCCTTGGAGCCCAGCGGACCCGATCCGCCGCGGACCCGAACTGGGACACCAACCTCGTTCAGGGCCTGTTCGATGGGAATCAGCTGAGCATTGGTTCGAACCAGGACCGCCTGGGCGGCCCACTTGTCTCCGGCGCTATGGACTAACTTGATGGCCTCGGCAATGCCAGCAGCTTCGGCTAGGTCGGATGGGTAGGACGCTAGTGTCGGTACCGAACCATCGGGACGGTGGGGAACAAGACGACCGCCTCTTCCCTCGAGTGCCGCAGTGGCCATGGTCAAGATTTGGGGCGTTGATCGATAGTTGTCGTCCAGCGAGATGACAATGGCGCCCGGTTCCCGCTGAGCGAACTGGCTCAAGAGGTTCGGGTCAGCTCCATTCCAGCCATAAATCGCTTGATTAGGGTCGCCAACAACAAAAACGTCGTTACTGTCGCCTCGCCAGGCCCGAAGCAGTTCAAACTGGAGCGGGTTGACGTCCTGAAACTCATCGACGTAGAGATGACGGTGCCTCCAGCGCACAGCGGCGGCATAGTCGGCGTCGGCCTTGAGGTCTCGGATGGCGAGGGCCAACAAGTCATCAAAGTCGACCACACGACGGCGACGCTTTTCTGCCTGGTACCGCTCCATCAAATCGGCCATCTGGCCATTGGGCAATGGTGGTGTCCTACCGGCGAGCTTTGCTGCGCTCTCGTAGTCGGTAGGGGCGACGAGACGGGCAAACGCCCACTCAAGCTCTCCCACAACATCGAGCGGCTCGACCCCTGGGCGGCGCCCGATGAGTTGAGCGATCATGCGGAACTTTCGATCCAGAATTGTTGGCGGCTTAATTCCCCTCTCGGCCCAACGCTGGCGGAGTTGAGTGAGCGCAACTCCATGAAAGGTTCCGGCAACAACGCTGTCTCGCATGCCACCAGCCCGTAACCGGTTGCGGAGTTCTCCCGCCGCCTTGCGGGTAAAGGTGAGGGCCAGGACCCGGTTGGGGTCGGTTTGGCCGTTGGCAACCCTCCATGCGATCCGCCGGGTTAAGACCCGCGTTTTGCCAGAGCCAGCGCCGGCTAGCACGACAAGAGGACCACCTTCGCAGGTTGTTGCTTGAATTTGTCGTTCGTTAAGCCCAGCCAGCAGGTCGTCCGCGTTCACCAAGTGACCCTACCGGTTCACTCTGACAGCCCGCCTGGCCGATCTAGACAGTCTTTGATCCTGCTAGTCTCGGTTTCGTGGCACACCCGCCGAAGCAACTGAACCACAACGAAGAAGTGGTACTCGACCTCCGCCCGCATTGGTGGTTTTTTGCCAAGCACATCCTGGGTGTGGTGAGCGCTATCGCCATTGGCATTGTCGCCCTCGCCTTTGACGCCCCTGGTTGGTTAAGCATTGTTGTTGGCGTCGGCATTCTCCTCTCCTTGGTCTGGTTCGGACTTCGCTACATCGTCTGGACGACCACCAATTTTGTGGTCACAACCGACCGGCTGATCGTTCGTAGTGGCGTACTCACTCGTGAGGGAACCGAGATCCCCCTAGAGAGAGTCAACACCGTATTCTTTCGCCAGTCTTTGTTTGAGCGCCTGATCGGGTCCGGCGATCTCACCATCGAATCTGCGGGAGAAATGGGCAGCCAGAGATTCAGCGATATTCCGAAGCCGCTCAACGTCCAAAACGAGATCTACCGACAGATGGAAGATAACGAGAATCGAAAGTTTGATCGGGTCGGAAACAATATGGCCCAGGTGGGCACTTCGATTCCCGAACAGATCCGTCAGTTGGACGAACTTCGCCGCCAAGGTGTAGTTAGTGATGCTGAGTTTGAGGCCAAGAAACGGGAACTTCTCGACCGGATGTAGCCGGGGGACCACTAGGAGCCGCTACTCCCAACGAAAGACCCCCGACGCCGGAAGAACCGAATAGGGACTTCCCCGATTCGCAAGTACCGGTTGGCCCAAACAATGGGGGCATGACCACCGCACTCGTAACCACTCAGCCGACCAGCTCCCTCGAAACCGCCCGTTCGACCAAGAAGGGTTGGTTCCCAGATCCACTCGGTCAACACAAGTTCCGCTTTCATGATGGGCAGGACTGGACCCAACACACAACCCATTTTGGGCCCGTGCCATGCTTGGGGTGTCAAGGCTGAGGCTTTCGTATTTTGGGGCGAATGCCACGGTCGGTCCGGGGTAGGCCCTGGCTCCGGAGGTAGATTCGTGTCCTATGCCCGACACTACTCGCCCCGCCCCTTCCACCCAATACTCCCTGTCCCTTCGGGTAGTCCTTGACAATGCTCCCGGTGTCTTAGGCAGGCTGACTACTGCTATTGGAGAGGCCGGGGGCAACATTTACGCGGTTGATGGATTCATCGCCAAGGGGCCGTTGCTTGAACGCAAGATTGTGGTCAACTGCTCAAGCATCGAACACCAGGGCGAAATTACGGCGGCGGTTCGTGCCGTCGATGGAGTAACCCTGACCGACTGCTGGGACCGAACCTTCCGAATGCATGAGGGGGGCAAGATCGAAGTCCTATCGTTGTTCCCTGTAGGTGATCGTGACGACCTTTCGATGGCGTACACGCCGGGAGTGGCTCGAGTTTGCACGGCCATTGCTGAGGACGAACACAAGGCGGACGAGTACACCATTCGCCGCAACACGGTGGCCATTGTTAGTGATGGCACAGCTGTACTGGGACTTGGCAACATCGGCCCGAAGGCGGCAATGCCGGTCATGGAAGGCAAGGCGTTGCTGTTCAAAGAGTTTGGCGGGGTCGATGCCTTCCCCATCTGTCTGGATGTGAGCAGTCCCGAGGAGTTGATTGAAACCGTCGTCCGGCTGGCTCCTACCTTTGGTGGGATCAACCTTGAAGACATAGCGGCGCCGGGGGCCTTCGAGGTTGAGGCCGAACTCAAGGAGAAGTTGGACATTCCGGTCTTCCATGACGATCAGCACGGAACCGCAGTCGTCACCCTGGCGGGGCTGGTCAATGCCCTGAAGATCGTTGGCAAGTCAATGTCAGAGGTGACAATTGTAATCTCTGGTGTCGGGGCCGCTGGCGTGGCCATCGGAAAGATCTTGTTGGGCGATGGTGTCGGGGATGTTATTGGAGTCGACCGCCAGGGAGCGGTCTATGAGGGGCGTGAAAATCTCAACGCCTCCAAACAGTGGTTCGCCAACCACACCAACAAGCAGAAGAAGCGGGGAACCTTGACCGAGGTAATGGCAGGTTCCGATGTATTTGTCGGCGTCAGCGCGCCCGGTGTTTTGAGCGTGGAAGCGGTTCGCTCGATGGCCGAGTCCCCAATCGTTTTCGCCATGGCCAACCCCGACCCCGAGATCATGCCAGAGGAGGTCGATGGGATTGTTGCGGTAATGGCCACCGGCCGCAGCGACTACCCCAACCAGATCAACAACGTCCTGGCCTTTCCCGGCATCTTCCGCGGAGCGCTTGATTCTCGAGCCAAGGACATCACCGAGAACATGAAACTGGCGGCAGCTAAGGCCATCGCTGAGTCGGTTGCAGCAGATGAACTGAGCAATACCTATATCATTCCATCGGTGTTCGACAAGAGCGTCGCCCCTCGAGTGGCGGCCGCGGTGGCAGCAGCCGCAGTGACCGATGGGGTTTGCCGGGCATCGGAGCATGGCGTTGATGAACACCCGGCATCGAGTTGCTAATCGCCCAGGGCAGCCCAGGGTTCTAGCCAGCCAGGGCAGCCCAGGGTTCTAGCCAGCCAGGGCAGCCCAGGGTTCTAGCCAGCCAGGGCAGCCCAGGGTTCTAGCCAGCCAGGGTGAGCGAGGGCAACGGCCTCCCTGGATTAGAGCGCGTTGATGGCCTCGGCCACGGCCAGCGTGTGGCGGGCGTTGTCGACATGAAGATTTTCGATCATACGGCCGTCGACGGTGACCACACCGCGCCCGTCGGCCTCAGCCTCGGCGAAGGAGGCGATGACTCGCCTGGCGTAGTCAACCTCGTCCTCGGTCGGGGCCCAAACATCGTTGCAGGGCTCGATTTGGTTGGGGTGAATCAATGTCTTTCCATCGAAACCCATTTCGGCGCCTTGGATGCATTCGGCCAGGAACCCTTCAGGATCTCGAACATCGTTGTAAACCCCATCGAGAATGACCTTGCCCGCCTCTCGTGCCGCCAACAGCGCGGTTGCCAGGTGAGGGACCAGAGGGTGACGCCCGACTACCAGGGGTGCCCGAAGTTCCTTGGCCAGATCGTTGGTTCCCATGACGAGTACCGAAACCCGGGGGTGGGCGGCGATTTTCCGCCCGTCGAGGATGGCAGTCGGAGTTTCGATCATGGCCCAGATGGATGTGTCTGTTGCTCCACCTTCATCGAGTAGCCCGGCAATGTCACTGAGGTAATCCACGTTGTCGACCTTGGGGATTACCACCGCTGACGGCTTGGCCTTCGAAGCAGCGCTAATGTCGTCGGCCCCCCAGGGTGTATCTAAACCGTTGCAGCGAATGGTCAACTCTCGCCTGCCGTACTCACCCGAGGTGACGGCGGCCGCGGCCCGCATCCTGGCCTCGTCCTTGGCATCGGGAGCAACGGCATCCTCCAAATCGAAGATGATGGCGTCGGCTGGAAGAGTCTTGGCTTTCTCCAGGGCACGTTGGTTGGCCGCAGGCATGTACAGCACCGATCGGCGGGGGCGAAGCTGATTGGAAATTGGATTGTTCATGATTCTGCTCCTCCATGAGTTAGGCCGACAACGAGGCGTCTGCACCGACCGTCGTAGTGCTCGGGATAACTAAAACCCATAGCTGGCAGCCAGTTCCGGATCTCGGGCCGAGAGGCTCTTGGCCAATTCGACCACCACCCGGCACTGTTTCACTGAGGCATCATCCTCCATCTTGCCGTCCAGCATGATGGCTCCCGTTCCATCACCCATGGCTTCGATCACCCGTTGGGCCTGGGCCACATCAGCCGGTGCTGGGCTGAAGACCTTCTTGGCGATATCGATCTGGACCGGGTGAAGACTCCAGGCTCCAACACAACCCAACAGGTAGGCATTGCGGAACTGATCTTCGCAAGCCACGGTGTCCCTAATGTCTCCAAAGGGGCCGTAGAACGGAAGGATGCCGTGCATGACGCAGGCATCAACCATGCGGGCAATGGTGTAGTGCCACAGATCTTGTTGGTAGGTTCCGCGAGTGGCATCGGCATTGTCGGCGTCGGGATCGTCACGAACCAGATATCCGGGATGCCCCCCGCCAACGCGGGTGGTCTTCATTCGGCGATTTGCTGCCAGGTCGGCCGGCCCCAACGAGAGTCCCTGCATGCGTGGTGAGGCGCCGCAGATGGCCTCAACATTGGCCATTCCTCGAGCGGTCTCCAGAATGGCGTGGATCAGGATTGGGCGAGTGACCTCAGCCTTGGCTTCTAGCTGGGCCAACAAGCGATCCACATAGTGGATGTCTTCTGGACCCTCGACTTTGGGAATCATGATGACGTCGATCTTGTCGCCAATTGCCAACACGATCTCGGTCAGGTCGTCCAGTGCCCAGGGCGAGTCCAACGAATTGACCCTGGTCCAAAGCTGAGTTTGACCCATATCAACCGTCTTGCCCACCTCGATGAGGCCAGCTCGGGCGGCTTCCTTGTCGGTGGCGGGCACGCCGTCTTCTAGGTTACCGAGGAGAATGTCGACGCTTGGGGCGATGACAGGAACCTTGGACACCATTTTGGTGTTCGATGGTGGGAAAAAGTGGATCATCCGCGATGGACCCATGGGAATCTCGCGGACGGGCTCGGGGGCACCGACGGCAAGAGGTTTGAAGAAGTCTTTGGAGCTACGCACGGGCCGAAAGATAGAGGGGTTAGGTGGGCGGATCAATATCTACTCCCGCCAGAAGTGAGATTTGTCCCTCTTCCGTTGTGTTTTGGATTGTGTTCTTACTTGTGCAGTTCACACCAACGAAGCCGGTGGAATCCTCCAACTCGGTGGAATCCTCATTTTCCCAAGCTTCAAGGCCCCAAGTCGGTGGTAGTGATCCGGGGGGAGGAATGACTTGATAGAGGCTCTTGTCCGGCCGCCAGAGCGTGAGCGCACGATCTGGCCCAATCTCAAGCCTCCAACCACCCTCATGAACGAGGTGGTGCCAGTGTTTCGAAATGGGGACCAGGTTGTCCAGATCGGTTGCTCCGCCCTTCTCCCAGTAGTGCACATGGTGAATCTCACACTGAGTGAATGGTGCACCGGAGATAGCGCATCCGCCATAGAGCGATCGCAGCATTCGACGCTGAGCGTCGGTGGCGGAGCGGTGCTTGCGTCCAACGCGCAAGGCCTCGCCATCCGAACCGATGATCACCTCGGAGACGTTGGCATCGCAGCAGAGGCGGGCTGCAGTCTCTGGGGGTAAGGGTGCTCCAGCCCAGGTTTCGCTGATGGTCTTGGCGTGGGGACCGGAAACGAAGGTCCGCAGATCCATGAGCAGCGACACCGATGGGATGCGAGACACGCCAGCAATCCCTCCGCTTGAACGACAACTGTCGTGATACTTGACCCCGTCGACGATCAGTTCGTATAGCGCCTGGGCCCGCAAGTTGTCGTTGATCTCTAGCGGCTGGTCTGCCGTTCCGTCGCGGCGGGCAATTGAACGGGTCTTCCAACTCAGTGCCTGGTCGATCTCGGCTCCGCGTTCGGGGTCGAATTCGGCGTGGAAGTAGTGCATTCCCTCGCTGACGTTCAGGCCGCCACGGGCATAGCTCGCTGCCTTGTTTTGTTCGGGCAGACTGAGCCCGGCTTTGGAACGGAGTTCGCGGATTTGTAGATTAAGCCTGCGGCGGAATCCCTCTGGTGAGAGCTGGTTGGCCTGAATGGCCAGGTCGGAGTCGGCCTTAGCTAACGCGGTCTGTTCCTTGGAAGTCAAGCCGCGAAGCTTACGGTTGAGGGTGTCAACGTTCTCGGTCGATGCGTCACCAGCTACGAGGGCAGCGCCGACCAAGGGGAAGGTGTCGGCGATAGTGGCCCGGGCTTCCTGGGTTCGGGCCTTGGCGGTGGAGATACTTCCCCCGACGCGTAGAACATCCTGGACCGGGTCGCCGACCCCTTGTGACTCTAACTCTCTGGCCCGATGAGTGAGGGCGGCGATGCCGCCAGCGGTAAGGGTCTCGACCCGCCGGAGAGTGGCGATGGCCGGGGCGATCTGACATTGAGATAGAACGCTCAGGTCAGAAGGGAGCTTGTGGAGTTGTTCGAGGAGTTTCGTCTTGTGATCGAACATATGTATCACTCTAAAGATGAGGTATGACAGTGAAGAGATGAAATAGAGGATCTAAGAAAAGATTTGAATCTTCCTTCTCTGGATGCCGTAGGGTCCCGGGCATGAAGGTGCTTGACCTCGGGTGTGGGGCGGGCCCATTGGGCTAAAGACTGGCAAGGTCGAGGTTGAACTCGCGGCGGCCGTCGAGGGCGGCCGTCGAGGACGACCAAGCTCGTGGTTAGTTGACCGACAGGGATACCAGTTTGCTGACCAGGTTGTCGTCGAGGCCAACCGCGGTGGTGAGGGCCAGGAGGCCAAGAACGCCACCCCCAATGGCCATCATCACCGGACGAACCGGGAGCATCAGGGGGTTCGGAATCAGATGCATGACTGCGCCAAGAGCAATAACGGGGGCGAGCACTCCAAGTAGATAGATGGCCAGCAGGCCAACACCGGCCGGGGCTTGGTCCGGAAGTTCCCCGAGCAGGGTCCCAAAGTTCTCGCCGACGCATGGTTGCCAAAGGGCCGCGGCTGCGGCTCCTCCCAGGGCGCCGCCAAGCAGGGCCAATACGTCCAGTCGACGCAACAGAGGAACGAGCAGCAGAGCGGCAGATGCGGCGAATGCCATGGCCACGATTGGTCGTTCGAACCCATCAACGGTGGCCGAGAACCGTAGCCAGGAGAAGACCCAGGCGGCTCCAACAAACCCGACAAGTGCCGGAGTCGACTCCTGGCGAGCGGCCAGGGCCACCGCGATGCCAGGAATGAGGAGAATCAGGGAGCAGGGGAGGAGCGCAGACTCCAACCCTTCAAGAAGCAGATCGATCATTGAGAACCATCATGCCCCACCGTTGGCCAGCAGGTAGGCCACGGTCGCCTCTAGTTCCTCGTACGCCCCTTCACCAATGTGGTCAAATCGGATATCACCGTTGGCGTCGATGACATAGGTTCGGGGCCAAAAACGACGCGAACCCTGCCAAGAGCGAAAGTTGAGCTTCTGGTTGTCGATCGCAATGGGCCAGGTCACGCCAAGATCATCGGCGGCCTGCTGAACAAGCGCCAAATCTTTCTCGTAGTCGAATTCCGGAGAGTGGACTCCGATGATTTCGAGTCCGGCTGGACCATAAGTTGCGTAGAGACCCTGCAGGGTGGGGATGGTTGCTTTGCAGTTGAAGCAACTGAAAGTCCAGAACTGGAGAATCTTGACCTGTCCATCAAAGTCCTCAAGTGAGGTGGCTTCGGTTTGCAGCCAGCCGTCGAGGTCAACCAGGGTGCCGGCAGCCCCGAAGTTCTCAGGTGCAGGCCCAGCCAGAACCGACTCCGCTAAGGCGTCCCCAGCACTCGCCTCTTCTGGTGTGCTGCTTGGCGAGGAGGCATCGTCTTGGATGGTAACCCCCTGGTTCTCGCCGACCACGGCGTCATTCTCCGACCCTCCAAGGGCAGCAAAGGCAATTCCCAGCACGCTGGCCACAGCGATGATTCCGGCGACAATGCGTCCATTCATGGTCTGACCGTAACCGTCACCCTCTTGGCTGAACAGAGGCAGGGGCGGGAGTTCAGTAGCTGTTCATGGTTGATGTTGGCTTGGTTGGCCGGGCCGAGCCATGGGGAGGTGCGGAATCCCGTCCTCATCGGTGTATTCAGGCCCGGTCTGGATGTAGCCGAAGCGAGCATAGAAATCGCCAAGATAGCTTTGTGCTTCCAATGCGGTGTCGTCTTGACCGAAGCGACCCAGTGTGGAGATCATGAGTTGGGTGGCCAGTCCTTGACCCCTGGCGTTCTTGCGGGTCACCACCCGGCCGATCCGCCACCCGTCGGCTTTCTTGTCGGCATAGACCCTCAGGCTGCCGGTCGGCCCCGCCTCGTCGGCAAACCAGATGTGTGTGGTGGTCGGTAACAGGTCGAGCCCATCGAGTTCGGCATAGGGGCATTCTTGTTCGACCACAAACACTTCGATTCGAAGCCGAATCAGGTCGTGAAACTGAGCCGTATCGAGTTCGGAACCTGGGCAGTACCGGGGAGTGAGCGGCAGGGCGGCTAATCGATCATCAACCATGGTCGGAGACTAACGGCTAACGAAACAACCGGTGGACTCCCCTTGACCCGCTATCAAGTCTTGATCGAGGAGTGGTTCAAAGCGCCACCACAGGCGCGGCGAGCAGATGATCTGTTACTTGAAGTGATCTCGCCGTCAGAGTCGGCAACCATTGGTGACTATCCCAACCAAGCTGTGGTCCCTGGCCAACGAGTTCTCGTCATTGGAGAGTTCTTACCAAGCCAGGATCTACTGGTGCCCTTGGGCGATGGAATGTTTGACCTGAACGACGGCATCGCTACCGCTCGGTCACCTCAGCTCGTGGTTGTGAGCGAGAACGACCTGGCGGATTATGTCGAACCCGAAGTGCCGGTTGATGCCGATGGCCAGGAGTTCCCGAAGGATCTGCCCCATCTACGGTTCGAGCTCGAGGATCTGCGAGTGTTGCTGAACTAGCGACGGCAGCCAAACAGATGGGTACCACTGTGACCAATTCTCCATCAACAATCGATCCCTCAACCACCGACTCCTCAACCATCAGTCCCACGGCCAATCAAACAAACGATCAACCGAGTCGACTGAGGGACGGTGTTGCGTTTTATGACGACATCGAGGCCTACTGCGGCCGCTTGAGTTACGCGGCGGGAGACACGGTCTCGCTGCATGTTTCCTCCCGGCATGACCGCTTTGATGTCCGAATCGAGCGCCAGGGATTCGAACCGGAGACCGTCTGGTTTGCCAGTGACGTCGAGAGTTCGTTCTATCCGGTTCCCGAGGATGCCGATGCCAATGGCTGCAACTGGCCAACCACTGTCACCTTGACAATTCCCTCCGGTTGGCAAAGCGGCTTCTATCTCGTCACGCTCTGTGCGGTTGGTGCCCCGGCAGGCAGCGACGTTGCCCATGCATGCTTCGTGGTTCGGGCGACTCGGCCAGTGGAGTATTCCGAGCAACGACAGCCCCTGCCTTTGCTTGTGCTGTCCACTAATACCTGGAATGCCTACAACAACTGGGGAGGACGAAGCCTGTACACGGGGGGCCACAAGGTTTCATTTCGACGCCCGTTTGGGCGAGGAATGCTGCACCGTCCCGAGGTCGATCGAGACGACCGAAAATCCAGACCAACCCGCTGGGGAGAAAAGGCCGATGTCGACGGAACCAGCTTTCAGAACTACCGCCTAGCCAACGGGTATCCGCCCGCCATCGGCTCATCTGGCTGGTTCAGCTATGAGCGTCGCTTTGTTAACTGGGCTCAGGCCAACGGCTATGAGTTGGACTTTGCCATCTCATCGGATCTGGAGGAATTTCCCGAAATACTGAACGGCCGCTCGCTGGTCTTAAGCGTTGGTCACGATGAGTATTGGTCCGCCCCTCAACGACAAGCAATAGAGGACTACGTCGCCTCGGGTGGAAATTGGGCAACATTCTCGGGCAACACCATGTTCTGGCAGGTGCGCCTTGAGCCAGGTGGGAACAGCGCTCCCTCGCTGGATGGGACCGTGGCCGATGACGACGCGCTGGCCAGCATGATCTGTTACAAGTACACAGCTCACAGCGATGACCCGGTCCTGGACTCGCCTCGCCCCGAACGTATGTCTGGCATGTGGGCCGACCCGGTTGTTGGCCGACCCGAATCCTCGATCCTCGGCGGCGGTTCTGCCTATGGCCTCTATCACCGGTTTGGAACAGCCGTGGCCCGCGGGGCCGGAGCTTTCACCGTCTATCGCGACGATCACTGGATGTTCGCCGGAACCGCGTTGGGCTACGGCGACCTACTCGGAGCTCATGATGGGGCAGTCGGCTATGAAACCCTGGGTTGTCGGATCCAGTTTGATGAGTTTCAGCTACCCATCCGGGCCGGGGGAGACGGCAGTCCCAAAGATATGGAGATCGTCGCCTTTGTGCCGGCTTCCAATCTGGCCGTTGGCCAATACCCGGCCTCGATTTCGGCTCTGAATGATCAGGGTGACCTGGAATTTGTGGCTAGCCGAATCTATGGCGATTTGTCCCCAAGTTCTCTCTCGAAGGCGAGACACGGCAACGCCGTGATGCTCACCTGTTGGCCCTACGGCAAGGACCAGGGCGAAGTTGTCACAATTGGCACCACCGATTGGGTCTTCGGCCTGGCGAATGACTCAGCCGTTGGCCAGGTGACGAAAAATGTGCTCGACCACTTCGGGGCTTGATAGGCACGTTGGTCGCCGGCGCGGGCCTTGATGGACCGGGCTGCCCAGTTTCAATCAACTCATTGGCTCCATGGCGCATCTGCTAGCGAGACCAGTAAAGAATCTCCCCGGTTCCCTGGGTCAAGAGCGAACCGGGGAAGACACGAAGTCGAAAGGGTGTGAGCTTGAGAACGGCGAAAGCATCTGAAGTTGGGCCATCGGCCCAGTCTGGAATGATGGCGGGGTCATAGCCATCGGGCGCGGGGCATCCTTGAATGCCTGCCATGCCTGTTCACAGGTTTCGTCATCTGTGGCCCATTCGACCTCGCAGTCCGCTCGGCATACATCCTGTTCTGGAATCCAGTATCCGCACGATAGATAGGGGCTGTGGTCGAGATCCGCCCGCTTGGTTGGCGTCGGCCCGGTGGCGATAATGCCGCTGAGTACTCCGTCGGTAAATTCCCACAGGGGATGCAGAACCCGCGTTCGAGGACGATTTTGGATGTCGACCGTGGCAACCGTGGCCCAGGCAATCTTGTGGGCCATTTCGACAAAGGCCGGACCGATCTCTTCCAAATGGTGTGACGACATGCGGTGTCCGTTCTGGTTGGCGGGTAAATCCTCTCCAACGAGCCGCCGCTGGAGGTTCTCATCGCCGACCCTAGTGGGCTATCAATGTGCCCATGATTGAATTTGGCATGGCGACCAACTCGGCATCACCCAGCTTGGAACCATCGAGTGAGGTGCACCTGGCGTGGGAGCGCTACGGGGCGGAGGATGGGTCCGGGATGCCGCTCCTAATGGTGAACGGACTTGGTTCGCCGATGGTTTCCTACGAGGTTGGGTTAATCGAACAGTTCGTGGCTCGGGGGTTCCAGGTGGTTCGCTTCGACAACCGAGACACCGGCCGATCTTCCCGGATGAAGGCACAGGCAGGCGAGGCCCCCTACCTACTGGTCGACATGGCCTCCGATGCGGTTGCCGTCCTTGATGCGGTCGGTTGGGATCGGGCGCATGTCTGGGGCCAGTCCATGGGTGGCATGATCGTGCAGCAGTTGGCCATCAGCCATTCCGAACGCCTGCTGTCTTTAACATCGCTGATGTCTACTACTGGCAACTCCGCCGTTGGCCGGCCCTCGGCTGAAGCCATCGCCGCTCTGACCCAGATCCCACCCACCGACAGGGAGGGCTGGCTGCGGGTGTTGGTTGAGGCCGAAGAATTGTGGTGTTCCCCAGAGCTGTGGGACCCGGACCGGGTTCGGGCCAAGGGGGAGTTGATGTTTGACTACGGGGTCGATCCCCAGGGCACCGCCCGTCAGTACCGAGCCGTGTTGGCCTCGGGTAGTCGGGACGACGGGCTGGCCCTCACCACAACCCCTACCCTTGTCTTGCATGGCTCCGCCGACAATCTGATTCGACCGGATGGTGGTCGTCACACCGCCGAAGTGATACCGGGCGCCCGCTACGTCGAGATTGACGGTCTTGGCCATGACCTTCCCTCAGAAATGTGGCCAAGGCTGGTCGAGGAGACCGCGGGATTCATCCAGAGTCTTTAGGGGTTCCGTTCCTTAGGGCCGTGGCATCGAATTCGGTGGTATCAGCCGCTGACCAGGTCAAAGAAACCCCAGCAGCCCTAGAGAGGACTGGGCCTGGTGTGGGTGATTTCACTTAGGTGTGGGCAAGAAGAGTGTTGTGGGACCTATAACGGGGTCGGGCGTTCTTGGCAGGGCTGGGTCCAGGTTTTCGGGGTTTGGGCCGATCCTTGTTCAAGAAGATTTGAACAACCGAAGGCGGTCGGTGATGTCCAGTGTCACCAGACAAGTGGATCATGAGTTGATTGGCTGTTGCGCCTGCCGAATCATTGACATGGCAACCGAGATTCAGCGGACCCACGCGATGGGTGTTCCTCACGGTGAACATGATGAGCCGTGGACGCTCGGGTTTCATCGGGTTGTTGACCGTATCTATATGCCGGTCATTCCTGCTGCAACAACCGGAAACCCGAC
>JAJRXF010000190.1 GCA_024276425.1 Actinomycetes bacterium
ATGGTCTGGGTAGAGATTTGGACATTGCCAAACAGACAGACCTGGGAAACGTCAATCAACCGGTGAGACAAGAGCGTTTCCTTGTGCTGCTTGACTTCGATGCGCCCCTTACTCTTGCTCACCCGGGCTCCCTGCTCAGTGGCGTAAAGCGGGCGAGCCTCTTGATCAGAAGGAATCAGTCGCGTCACGGGGCAGTGAAGAAGAAGCAGGGCGGTGCTAGTGACGCGGCTACTGAAACAACGATGACTATCGACAGCTTCATGGCCGTTGATTCTCAGCGGGAACTCTATGTCGTCTTCGAAACTGAGCTCTCGGACGAGGAGAGGTTTGCTCTGGAACGCCTCTGCTCCGGGCTCAGCTATCTTGGGCGAGCCGAGTCCATCTGCGAGGCCCGTTTACTTGAGGATGTCCCAGACTTCACAGGGTTAGAAGAATGGAAACCAAGATCCTCGGGATCTCAGCACGCCGACGTACTGTGTGCAGCATCGGGGTTCGATGCCAACATGCTGACCATCAGCCCGGCAGCTACTCGGAAAAAGAAGCATATCGATCCAGTTGGAGCCCAATGGATTTCGTATGGGACAACGGATGTCGCTACCCCGATCATTGGTGGGCCATCAATTGATCCCAGTGCCAGTTCTGGAATCGAGTCGGTGCGCTACGTGCTGAGCTCGAAGAAACTCCCGTCCCTCACTGGCGCTGTTGCCTTTGCTTCTCTTGCTCGGAAGGGGGCTCTGAGTCGCTATCGGGATCGAGCAGAGCTTATGAACGAGGCGGCGAGAAACCAGGCTGGATCCGTTCTCTCGGTTTCCCTTTCAGGACGTCAGACGGTGTCGGCGAGGCTTGATGGGAATCACGCTCACGCTCACTATGTGGTCTTTTCCCACAAGAACCCGCGTATTGAGGACCGCTATGCAGCAGAGATCGACACCCTTGTGGTCTACGCTCCCGGGGGTTTATCGGTGGCGGACCTTGCGGCTTTGGCCCGGCTGGAAAAGCTTTGGACCAACGATCACCTAAAAGAAGTGCCTTCAACCGTGCGGCTGGCCGCCGAGGGCATGGGAGGGATACAAGAGGTCGCGCCAGAGATCGCTTGGCCGAGTCGAGTCTGGGTTAGCCATACCCCCTTCGTGCCACCGCGCTTTGCCAAGAAGACGTCGTTCGAAGAACACGTCGTGGCGTCGGTCAGAACCGAAATGACGTACCGGCATTGGCTGGCCGCTGCCAATGCCGATGTGACAGTACTCGGCGATGTTGACTGTCGACGATTCCGAACTCACCGACCAGGCAAGGAGAAACGTGGCCAAGCACGCCGCGGCGCAATGGTTCGAATCGAGTTTGAACAAGAAGTGATAGGCCCAGTCATTCTGGGGCGGCATGCTCATCTCGGACTTGGCCTTTTCATGCCAAACGACGAGCGGGGAAGGAACTAGTCGACCATCGGTGTAGTTGCTCCATAGATCGGGGGCTCGCCGGTAATGCCAGACCAGCGGCGAGTGCCGTACTCAAAGTGCCACCATTCGCCGCGGAAGACAACAAAACCAGCGTGATGCATGGCCCGATACAACAATCTACGGGCCTCACGATCGGGGCCAGGCTCATCCTCGATTGATAAGGCAAAGGCCCGGGTGGTGATGTCGTCAAAGTCGGTGCCAGGAGCAATCGCTACGCCGCCGATAGTCAGAGTCAGGTCAACGGCTCCGCCGCTCTCGTGGGGAGCTGGCCGGGCTTCGTCGTGCGAAGGCTCGGACATGAAGCCTGGCGGGAGAGCTGGATCGGCGATAGCGGTGTAGTACAGCTCAGCCTGGAGTTCTCGTGGGCGCCAGCCGTCATAGACGGCAAAACCGTAAGGCTCGGGTAGAGAGTCAACTGCTTCATACAACCGACCAGCCACACTCTCACGAAGCCAACACTGCGAGATGGCATGCTCCCAGCCGCCAAGCTCGTAGAAGGGAACCACCTGGACCCGAGGATGATCAACCAGGATTAGGCGCTCATCGATCGGGCGATCCACAGTTGGCATGGTGGGTTCAGTTAGTTCCGGCAGGGCCGGTTGCTCCACCAAGGTCACGCCAGCATTGGCAAAGGCCTGGGCCGCCGGAGTACCGAGCCGGGGATAGCCAAGTTGCCGAATCTTCGTCGGATCCATCACATCCTCATCTTCCTTGCCATGCCGGACTGAAGCCTGTGCAAAGAACGAGATTCCGGCACCTGGCATGCCCAGCTTGGGATAGCCAATTCGGGGTTGTTCCATTTCAGGCCGTCAACCGGGAACGCACACCGGCCTTGGCAAATACCTTGGCCGCAACCTCGGTGGCCTCGGCCAACACCGCAGCCTCATCGGCCCTATTGATGGTCCCATCCTTCACCACAAACTCGCCATCAACCATCACGTGCTCGACATCGGCCGGGGAGCAGCAAAACACCAGTGAACTTACGGGTCGGTGAACCGGAGCAGCAAAGACCGTTTCTAGGTTCACCACGACCAGGTCCGCCTTGCTCCCAACGGTCAGCTGACCAAGTTCATCGGAAGTACCAATCTCTTCTGGGGATCCAAAGGCTCTCGCCCCACCACGACAAGCCATCATCACCGCGTCTTCGGGCTGCAAGGCCATGGCGTCGAGGTGGTGAACCTTCTGCAAAAGAACCGTGGTTTTCAAGACCTCAAACATGTCCTGGCGATTGTTACTTCCCGGACCATCCGAAGCCAAGGCAATCGGAATTCCACGTTCGCGCATATCCAACAACCGTGCTACCCCAGAAGCCAGGTACATGTTGGAGACTGGGCAGTGCACAACCACCGAACCGTGCTTGGCGATGAGGTCAAGCTCGTCATCGTCCAGCCAAACACTGTGAGCAAGCTGAAGATCCGGACCCAGTGCACCCAGGCTGTCCAGCCACGGGATGTGACGAACCCCTCGCTCCTCCAGACTCATCTCAACTTCGATCTGGGTTTCCGCACAATGAATGTGGGTACCGACTCCCCAGCTGCGAGCCTGATCAATGGTGACTCGCATAGCCTCATCTGAACAACCCCAAGGGATGAGTGGGGCTAACTCGATCCGTATACGAGGATGAGAAAGCCAGCGTTCCCTCAGGCGACTGGTCCGCTCCAGGACCACATCGGCCGATTCGGTGAGAACTGGTTCATAATTGCGGTCCGCCCAACCGCGAGCCAATCGCAATCGGATACCGAGTTGATCGGCGGCCTCGCATACCGCCTCGTCAATCTGATCATCGACGTGGACATATTGGTGGTCGATCACCGACGTCGCACCGCTGCGGAGATTCTCCATGAGGCCAAGTAGCGCGGCAAGTCTTGCGCTGTCGTAGTCCAGGTGAACGGCTCCTGGCCAGATGCACTGACGCAACCATTCCAGCAGTGGCTTGTCATCGGCCAAACCGCGGAAGAATGATTGGAAGAGATGGGTATGGGCGTTGATCATGCCCGGCATGACTAAGGACCCTGTGGCATCAAGGGTTTGAGTAGCCCGGGAGCGCACCTCTGCAGGTGCCGTGCCCGCGCCGATGTCGCTAATTCGGTCACCGCTAACCACAATCCAGCCCGGGTCATGGATAGCAAAATCATCATCGACGGTAAGGATGACACCACCCTCGATAAGGGTCACAGCCTCCTCCATTAGCTGGGTTCCCAGTCGGCGAAGGCGTCGACCACCGGCTTTACATCAGGCATCATCGGATACAGGATTGGGCAGGTCACTCCGGCATCGATGAACTCGGCCACCTTGTCCCGACACTGGGCCGAAGTGCCGACAGCCATCAAACGATGAACCAACTCGTCAGGGATGAGATGGGCGGCCTTACGGTAGTCCGCCTCGGTGGCTGGCCAGCCGACGATCTGTTGTACTCGCTCAACCAGATCGGGATCAGCGCCAGAGGCCTTCATAATGTGTGGCTCGGTCCCCAAGTAATAGGCGGCGAGGGATTTGCCCGTCATCAGCGCCTCGTCGGGGTCGCTATCAGACAAGGAACAGACCAGAAGTTCGGGCCGATCAATGTCCTCAATAGTCTTGCCGACCTTGGCTGCTCCAGTCGCCACCCGCTCCACCGCGTCTCGAATGTAGTCAGGCGAGACGACATAGTTGAGGACGACTCCATCGGCAATCTCGCCGGTGAGTTCCAACATCTTGGGGCCAGTCGCCCCAACATAGATTGGGATGTCTCTCGGCCCGGTGTCACCATAGGCAACGTCGAGCCGCACCCGATCCAGCTGCACAAATTCGCCCTCGTAGGTGACTTCTTCCATCGAAAATAATTGGCCAATGGCCTCAATGTTTTCTCGCATCGCCTTGAGTGGCTTGCGACGATCAACCCCAACCCGGCTGGCGATTGGCTCCCACCAGGCGCCCAGCCCAAGCATCACCCGGCTCTCACCCTCGGGTGTCAGCCCACCAAGTTCCCACATGGTGCTCCAGGTTGCGGCAATGACTGCCGGGTTCCGGGTGTAGATGGGTAGCACGCCGCTGCCAATGCGTAGCCGACTGGTTCGAGCAAGAAGTGCGCTCATCATGACCACACAATCCCTGGCTAGCCGAGTGTCGGCCTGCCAGATCTCGGAGAATCCCTTCTCCTCGGCGTAAACCGCTACCTCCAGTTCATACGCCAGGTCGTGCTTGTCTTGCAGATAGAGAGCCATGCGCTGTGCCATGGCTTCACACTAACGAACCAGTTAGGTAATATCGAGCAGAGTTAAACAATATCGAGCACTTCAAGTTTGAACGATGGGACGGACAACCCAAGCGATACCAGAGCGTCAGATCAAGACATCGCTGAGGGACCGCGACAGAAACTGACCATGTCCTGATCGACCAATGTAGTTGCGTTCCTCCAGCACCAGCGAACCGCGGCTGAGAACCGTACGGACCTGCCCTCGGATCTCCATTCCTTCCCAAACGGAGAAATCGATGTTCATGTGATGGCTAGAAGCTCCAAGCGTGTGCCTCACATCCGGGTCATAGATGACAACATCAGCGTCGGACCCCGGGGCCAGAACACCCTTTTTCGGGTACAGCCCAAACAATCTGGCTGGCGTGGTGGCACACGTATCGACCCAGCGGGCAAGGCTGAGTTCGCCAGCGACCACTCCCTGATAAATCAGGTCCATTCGGTGCTCTAGGGATCCGAGGCCATTGGGGGTGGCCCGAAAGTCATCAATTCCCAAGCGCTTCTCGGCATCACAGAACGGGCAATGATCGGTCGACACCACGGCAAGGTCGTTGACTCGAAGCCCTTTCCAAAGATGGTCGTGGGTGGAGGCCGGGCGCAGTGGAGGAGAGCAGATGTGACGCAACCCCTCGCGACCGGGCTGGTCAAGATGCTCCTCGATGGACAGGTAAAGGTATTGGGGGCAAGTTTCGGCAAACACGTTCTGACCAGCATCTCGGGCCCAGGCAACCTGCTCCAATGCCTCCACTGAGCTGAGGTGCACAATATAGAGGGGTGCATTGGCCACCTCGGCCAAGGCACTGGCCCGATGCACGGCCTCCCCTTCTAACCGGGCCGGTCGGGTACGACCGTGCCAAATCGGCTCAATATCTCCGCGCTTCACTGCCTGGTCTCGCAACACATCGATAGCGATCCCGTTCTCGGCGTGCATCATGGACAACCCACCGAGTTCGCCCGCCCGCTGCATGGCCCGCAATAGTTGACCATCGTCGGAGTAGTAGGCGCCCGGGTAGGCCATGAAAAACTTAAAACTAGTGATTCCCTCTTGGACAACGGCCGCCATTTCTTGCAACGATTGCTCGTTGATATCACCCATGGAGAGATGGAATCCATAGTCGATGGCGCACTGGCCCGCCGCCTCGCGGTGACGTTCCTCGATGACATCGCGCACATTGCTTCCCAGAAGCTGTCCAGCAAAATCAATGACGGTGGTTGTCCCACCCCAGGCCGCGGCGGCGGTGCCCGAAGCAAAAGAGTCACTCGAGGTGGCCTCGGGACTCATTGGCAATTGGAGGTGAGTATGAACATCAACACCACCGGGAACCACAAAACAGCCAGCGGCATCAATCACCTTGGCCGATGAGGCACCAACCGCGCGGGCCAGATCCGATGAGGGATCAACCACGGCGACAATAGTTTCGCCCTCGACGATGACATCGGCGAAGGTTGCACCCGAGGAAGAGATGACTTGGCCGCCTTGAATTACGATACTCATAAAGAACTCTCGACTCGGTCAGTGCTCTGGTGGCTAAGTCGGCTAAAGCCCAATGACCTGTGCGGCAGTGTCCATTGTGTAGGTGGCATTGGCCTCGTCCAGAATCGGAACTAAGAACTCCTCGAAGTGGTGTTGCTCTGCAAACATGTGCAGTTCCGTCGCGCACTCTGCGATCGTTCCAGAAAGCACAAACGGCAAAACCCATTCCTCACGCACAAGCTCTCCTGCTGCCTCCAACCCATCCGGCATCCTTGACCGAATAGCGGCAACGTCATCTTCCCCCAAGCCGATCGCCTCTTTCACGGTTGCGGGAGAATCGACCAGTCGGTACGTCATGTGGTTCTTGGCCACCTGCATTGAAGTGTCGTCAGTCACCAACAATGTTGAGTAGCTGATCTTTGGCTCATTACCTGCTTCGGCACCGAGGTTGCGGATCCGATCAATTGTCTGGCCAAGAAGTGGCTTGTAGATCACGTCCAGCATGACCCCGTCGCAGCGTTGAGCACCAAGCTTGAGCATAAGAGGACCACGACCGGCCAGCCAGATCTCCGTCGTTGGGCGGGCATAGGCCAGTTGTGTGCCATGGATACTTACGAACTCACCGTCGTAGTCAACCCGATTGGTGCTGAACAATGCGCGAGCGGCACCAACCAGGTCTCCAACTGCCACTACCGGCCGTGAGCGGGTGATGCCAATGGGATCCAACGTCATGGAGCCCCCAGCACCGATTCCTAGAAAGGCACGACCGCTGCTGAACTCGTCCAGGGCGGCAATCGCCCCAACGGTGGAACTCATATGCCGGGTGTAGGGATTGGTAATCCCGGTGCCAAGTTTCAATTGCTTGGTTCCCGCAGCGATTGCCGTCAGGGTGACATAAACATCGCGAGCGGCGAGGCCCTCGTCATAGACCCAACATCGGTCATAGCCGACGTGCTCCGCGTGCTGGGCCAGTTCGACCATTCTGGTGACCGGAGCCTCTGGAATGAGGTTAACGGCACCCCGAATTGAAGTCGTCATCCCCGGTTCCTAACCGTGGTCAGCGGACAGGCGAGCGGCAACGGAACGAAGGAGTTTCCATCCCAAACCGGGAACGGTATCGAGGGCTTCTTGCAGGGAGGAGCGGTCAAGCACCAGCAACTCAAGAGGGGTCATGGCCTTGACCGATGCACTCCGGGGTTCATCCAAAATTACTCCCATTTCGCCCAGGGTCTCCCCCGGTTCGAGATTTGCGATGAACTCACCGTCTCGGCGGACTTCTGCTAACCCAGCAAGAATGATGTAGAGGTTGGGGGAAGGGGCCCCTTCGGAAATCACCACATGACCAGCGTCGATCTGCTCTACCCTGGCCGCCTTGGCTAGGCCAGCAACGTCCCGCTTACTACAGCCACGAAAAAGAGGCACCTGGAGAAGCTGCTCGGCTCGTTTGTGTTGGATCATTTCCTCACACTAGCGGCCGCGACCATTGGACGACCCAGTCCAGCGCAGCCGCCAGGTAGGACACCGCCCCAGTCTTCCCCGTTTCAGTTCGGCCAAGAAAGTTACCGCGGGGTAGCGCATCCACGCCCGGGCACTAGCCTTACGTTGTCAAGCTCCAACATCTCAAGCCCAAGCAGATATAGACACGAGAACACGAGAACACCAAATGTCGGCTAACTCACCCACCTCCCCTCCGGCATCTTCGGAGGATGAGCCACTCCGTCTGGCCTACTTGTCTTACCGATCCAAGCCAACTGTCGGCGGCCAGGGTATTTACACCCGTCACCTCACCAAGGCATTGGTCGACCTAGGTCACTCCGTCGAGGTTTTCTCTGGGCAGCCATACCCCGTGCTGGATGAGCGCATCAAGCTCACCAAACTCCCAAGCCTTGACATCTTCAACGACCAGTACCCCGGTCGCTTTCCGGCCTATTGGGAAATCAAATCCAAGGCGGACATCCTCGAACTCGCCACGTTCTCTACTGGTCAATTTCCCGAACCATTGGCCTTCAGCTATCGGGCCTTGCGGGCCCTGAAGGGCCGGACCAGCGAGTTCGATTTGGTGCACGACAACCAATGCCTTGGCTATGGCATTTTGGGTATCGACAAGTTGATTCCCACCCTGGTCACGCTGCACCACCCCATAACCGTTGACCGCCGACTCGAAATGGAAGCAGCACCGAACTGGCGCAAGCGGCTGAGCATTGGACGCTGGTATGGCTTTGTGAAGATGCAGGGGCGGGTAGCTCAACGCATGCCCCGAATTCTGGTTGTTTCCGACAACTCGATCCAGGACATACACACCGACATGGGTGTCGACCTTGATCGCATGCGACTCGTCCATGTTGGTGTCGATCCCGACCTATTCAAGCCAATGCCTGAAGTGCAGCGAATTCCCGGCCGACTAATCACCACCGCAAGTGCTGACGTCGAACTCAAGGGACTCAAATTCCTGCTTGAGGCAATGGCCAAGCTGCGGACCGAGCGGGAGGTGACCCTCACCGTGATCGGCCGAGCAAAGCCTGGTGGCCCCTCGGCCAAGATGATCGAAAGGCTCGACCTGGCCGAGCACGTCACCTTCGTGACCGGCGTACCCGATGAGCGCATCGTCGAGCTTTACGCCGAGTCTGAGGTGGCCGTTGTCCCGTCTCTCTATGAGGGGTTCTCCCTGCCAGCAGTCGAGGCAATGGGCTCCGGAACGCCCCTCGTTGCCTCGGACGGAGGCGCACTCCCCGAAGTTACCGGGGTGGACGGAGAGACCGTACTGCGCTGCAAGGCGGGCGATGCCGACGACCTCAAGCGGGCCCTCACAATCGCTCTGGATGATCCCGAACTACGCGCCAGGATTGGTGCTGCCGGACGTGATCGGGTGAGTGAGCTCTACACCTGGCGCCAAACCGCCATCAATACCGTCAAGCAATACCGCGAGGTCATCGCCCTGCGGGAACAGAAGCTTCGCCGTAACCAGGCCGCCGGTCGGGACCACCAGGACGGCGACTCATGCTGACCGTCGACTACGCCAAGCTCGATCTGGAGCCGGGAATGCTGGTGTTGGATCTTGGTGCCGGATTTGGCCGCCACGCCTTTGAGACGGCCCGCCGAGGGGCATCGGTGGTTGCCGCCGACTTGGCCTTTGACGAAATGAAAAGTACCAAAGACACCTTCGCCGCCATGTACTTAGACGGGAATCTTCCTGAGGGAATCATCACCGTCGTCGTGCAAGCCAACGGCCTCACGCTCCCCTTCCCCGATCAAACCTTCGACCGCATTATCGCCTCGGAGATTCTTGAACATGTTCCCGATGATCAAGGTGTCATGGCCGAACTGTTCCGGGTACTCAAGCCAGGAGGGCGCCTAGCCGCCACCGTTCCAGCGGCCTTACCCGAGCAGGTCTGTTGGTGGCTAAACGACAACTATCACGCTCCGGCCGCTGAAGGTGGACACGTGCGGATCTATGGCCAACCGGAGTTGCGAACCAAATTGACCTCCGTCGGTTTCGTACCCGGCGAGAGTCATCGCGCCCATGCACTACACAGCCCCTATTGGTGGCTGAAATGCGCCGTTGGGTTGGAAAATGATGACAACCCGCTGGTCAAGGCCTACCTGAAGATGCTGACCTGGGACATCGTGAAAGCCCCGACCCTGACCCGCACCGCCGAGCGAGTCCTCAACCCGGTGCTGGGCAAGTCACGCATCATCTACGCCGACCGATGAAGACTCCATCCATTGAGGGGGTACTGTCGGTCGACGACGTGGCGTTGACGGCCCAGACGATCGCCGAATGGCAACTACCATCGGGCATGATCCCCTGGTTTCCTGGAGGTCACGCCGACCCATGGAACCATATTGAGGCCGCCATGGCGCTGGCGACGTGCGGTTTCGTGACCGAGGCCGAGCTGGCCTATGAATGGTTACGTGGCTTACAACGCCGAGATGGAAGCTGGCACAACTACTACTTGGCCGACGGGATAGAAGACGCCAAGCTGGATGTGAACTGTGTTGCCTATATCGCGACTGGCGTTTGGCACCAGTTTCTAATCACCAATGACCGCGGTTTCCTCGAGACCTATTGGCCGGTGGTCGATTCTGCCATGGACTTCGTCCTCGATATGCAAACCAAACGGGGTGAGGTGATTTGGGCCAGACACTCCAATGGTCGTCCATGGAGCTACGCCCTTTTAACCGGATCATCCTCAATATCCCACAGCCTGCGATGTGCCATTGACATCGCCAAAGTGTTGGGGCATGAGCGGCCAAACTGGATTGAGGGACGAGGTCGACTGGTGAACGTCATTGCCAATCATCCGGAAGCCTTTGAGCCCAAGGAGCGTTGGGCCATGGATTGGTACTACCCAGTCATGACTGGAGCAATCGTTGGTGACGATGCCCGCAAACACATGGCTAAGGGTTGGGACACCTTCACCATGGTCGGCAAGGGAATCCGCTGTGTCTCAGACCGGCCTTGGGTTACCGCGGCCGAGACCTGTGAATGTGTGATCGCCCACCTCGCGGTCGGCGAGCGCTCCAACGCCCTGACCCTCTTTAGCTGGGCCCAGGCCCTGCGCGATCGCGATGGCCGCTACTTTACCGGACTGGTCTTTCCCGAATTGGTTCACTTTCCTGACAATGAGCGCAGCACCTATACCGCCGCGGCCGTGGTCCTGGCCGTCGATGCACTCGATGGGTCCAACCCGACCTCGGATTTGTTTACCTGCCACGACTGAACAGGGTGACCCGAGAACCGGTTCGGCACTGGGCCCTCATCGATTCCGGCGAACCGATACTCACACCGCGAATCGACGAGCTCAGGGTCACCTAGCTAGTGTCCAATCATGAAGATTGGCATCAACGGCTCCAATAACCTCGCCCACCCAAATATGGAGGTCATCCTCGATGACATCGTGGCTGCGGAGGAATCGGGCTTCTCTACCTACTGGCTAGCCCAGGTCGGAAATGTTGATGCCCTCACTGCGATGGCCCTTGCCGGATCCCGCACCACCAAGATCAAACTTGGCACCGCCGTGGTTCCGACCTGGACGCGTCACCCCCAGGTCATGGCCTCCCAGGCCCTTACCGCTCAGGCGGCTACGGATGGGCGCGTCATTCTTGGCATTGGTTTGGCTCACCAACCAACGGTTGAGGATCGCTGGAAACTCAAGTGGGAGAAGCCCATTCGCCACATGCTCGACTACCTCAACGTCCTTCAGCCAATGCTTGACACCGGCAAGGTCGACTACGACGGAGAGGTGTGGAGCTTCGAGGGGGAATATCCGCTCCAAACCGAGGACGCTCCCAAGGTAATGCTGGCCGCCCTCGGCGATCAGATGCTCAAGATTGCTGGCAAGCGAACCGACGGCACCATTTTGTGGTGTGTCGGACCCAAGACACTTGAGCAGCAAATCGTGCCCAAGATTAGTGAAGCTGCGGCATCGGCGGACCGCCCTTCACCGGCTGTTGTTTGCAGCCTGCCGGTGTGGGTGACCGACCACGAGGACATCGCCAGGGACCTGGTGTCCAAGTTCCTCACGGGCTACGGCGATCTCCCCTCCTACCGAGCGATGCTCGACGTCGAAGGCGTTGAGGGCCCTGCGGACATCTCCCTGATCGGGACCGAAGACAAGGTTCGCGAAGGGTTGGAGGCTCTTCGTTCATCGGGGGCTACTGAGTTCAGTGCGGTGGTCTCCGCCATCGACCCCGACGAGCGCCAGCGCACACTCAGCGTGCTCGGCGACGCCATCATCAGCTAGGGGATTGCCTCGCACTTCTGTCAGCTCCGAAAGGCGGCGGAGTAGAGGCGTTTCACCGCTAAGTTCTCGCGCACCTCGGCCCCGAGCTCTGCCAGGAACGTCTGGCGATAGGCCTCATCTGTCAGCGCTGATACTGCAATATTCAACCCAGCGAGGGCACCAACGAGGCCGGATACCCGCAGATGCTCTCGGGTGATCAGCACGTCAAGCCCCAGGAAGCGAAACGTTGCTAGCTCGACCAGGCCCGTCGACCCAGTCCAAAGTTCAAGGACCGCTCGATTCATAAGAATGCCCCCAAGCACCACATAGAAGGCCACAACCAGGAATCCCACCAGAACAACCTGAGTGGTCAAGCTGACTAATAACAACACCCGTAGGTTCACGCGACCGCCCCTGGTCAGGCTCGAGGGTGGGAGCGAACACTCCGGCTGGTCAAGATTTGCGAGGGGTGAGTCACCAACCAAGGACATCACTTCATCCCAGGTCCTGAGTTCATCGACTTCATCAATCAGCTGATCAGAGGAGAACCAGATGAATCCCAGACCAGCAGCGATGACGATCAGGCTCACGATCAAGAAGGCCGGTGGTGGGACCAAATGAGCAACCTGCCAGATCTCGGCATTGATGAACATGAAAACGGTGAGCACGAGAAGCACGGGCAGGGTGCGGGCGAACAGTCGAGAGAGCGCCCGCAGATGCTGACTGACCATCTTTGCTGCCCACCTCACCATCGGGATCAACCCGAAGCTGACCACGATGTACACCAACCCTAGGAAGGCCAGGTTGGTGAGGGCGTAGCGAATCGCTGGGACCACTCGACTGAAGTCAAGAACCAGGATGACTACCGCGGGAGCCAGCACAAAGAAGGCCAACTCTGGCAACTCGACCTCTTGACGACTGTCGAATAGTCGGCGTCCGCGCAGCCGATTAAACAGCTTCACCGCCACCAGCATCAAGACGACGGAGAGTACGAACACCAGGCCCTGTGAAATCCCCGCATAGCGATCGCTGAAGGGAAGCATTGTTTCAACGGCCAGCGCACCAATCAGAAAGGGTTTGGCCCTGGTCCAAACCCGGGTCGAGGCGGCATAGTCGGCGATTAGGTGAGGAACACCTCGGCGGACAAACCAACGCTCGGTCGCCGCGGCAACATCACCGGTCGCACTCGCTGCTGGTTCCGCCATTGATCGACCCTAGCTCGTCGACACACCGGCGGCGCGCGAGACAAAGTTCCGCTCCGCGGTCAACAGCAGTCAGTCAATCGACTGGAAGAAGGTACGCAACGCGTCGTTGACCAGGTCCGGGTTACTCATGTTCGGGGCGTGGGCCGCGTCGGGGACGATGACCACACCGCGACAATCTTGCACCGCATCGGCGACGGCCTGGGAGCGCTCGGGGGCGATGGCCTGATCGGCTCCGCCATGGATGACAAGCAGCGGGCAAGCGATCTC
The DNA here is from genome assembly GCA_024276425.1 of Actinomycetes bacterium. GTDB lineage: Bacteria > Actinomycetota > Acidimicrobiia > Acidimicrobiales > SZUA-35 > JAJRQY01. The sequence continues at coordinate 13,356 of JAJRXF010000190.1, forward strand.
ACCCATCCGGTCGGTGACGTCGTCGCGTCCAAGGAGGGCGGCACCGGTTATGTCTAGCTCGGAGTCACCTCGACGCTCTCTCCACTTCGGCACCCAGTCAGCAATGAGCTCCGGCGTTCCCAAAATGAGTCCAGCAACTCCCTCGGCCACGGCCTCCCACGTGGCATCATCTTCACCGGTCAGGGCGGCCAGCATGCCCTCATAGCCGGCAAGCGTTTCGGCGTCGTCGGCATCGGCGGCTGAGTCGATGAGAACAACCCCGGCTACTCGATCCGGATGGGCGAGTGCCGCTCGAAGAGACAAGAAGCCACCCTGACTCATTCCAACCAGGACCGCCTTGTCGACCCCGCAGGCATCCAGCACACCAATGGCATCATCGGCCGAATCCCAGTAAGTGAAGGGGCCACCCGCTTTGGTATCGCCAAAGCCACGTTCGTCCCAGCGGATACAGCGGTAATCGCTAGACAAGGCGGCAACCTGCTGATCGAACATCGTGTGATCCATCATGAAGCCGTGACTGAAGAGCACAGCGGGTCCGTCACCTCCGCTGTCCTCGTATCGGATGGTGATGCCGTTAATCTCTGCTGTTGCCATGCATCAGAGACTAGACCCGGCGAAGAACCCGTAGCGAGCCCGTCACCGAGATCTCCTGGAAGCGACCCGAGTCGATAGCTGGTCGATAGATCTGCTCATAGGGTGGCCGCCCCCCATCTTGTGGATTGGGGAAAACATCGTGGATGGCCAGTGTTCCACCAAGGGCGACGTGAGGGGTCCAATAGTGATAGTCGTTGGCCGCGGGCTCCACCCCATGTCCACCATCGATAAACAACAAACTCAACGGAGTCGACCAGGCTTTCGCTACGGGCATGGATTGGCCAACAATCGCAACTACCACCGATTCAAGCCCAGCCTCGTGAATCGTGTGGCGAAAAACTGGCAAGGTGTCCAGCTTGCCAATGGTGGGATCGATCAAGTCCGGTTCGTGCCATTCCCATCCGGGCTGGTTCTCCTCCGAGCCACGATGATGATCAACAGCAAAAAGCAGTTCGCCCCGCCGCAGGGCGACCGGCCCCAGATAGCAGGCCGACTTTCCACAATAGCTGCCGACTTCGAGCATGGGCCCGTCCGGAGCATCCATGGCGGCCTGCCATAATGCGAGGCCCTCCTCCGGAGGCATGAACCCTCGGGCTGCCTCAGCCATGGCTCGCTGCTCTGGGGTCATCGCTGCTCACCGAGTGAGGGTCCTGGCGTGCTGTCCTTTGGCGCATTCTTCTCCACTCCGCCAGCGCCAACTTCCGCTTCCGAGGCATTCCGACGAACGAAAACCTTGTCCAGCAGGAAAAACTTGGCGATCCAGACAAGAAAATAGCCAACGAGGCTAGCCAGGTTCACAACCAAACCTGCCCCAAACCAGCGATCGGCCATTTCGGCGAAAACAGACGAGACCCCCATTCCGAGGAGGGCAATGATCCAGAACGGAAGCACCTCGGTGCGCCAGTCGTGTCTGCCGGAGATCTCCCATACCCATGCTCGACTTAGCAGGTAGGCCGGGATGGCCGCCACCATGGCGGCAAAGACGTTGGCCCAGCCTCCAGCCCAGTGCCAAACACTGTTGGCGAGATAGAGCAAGGCCTGATGGTTCACGATATTGATGACCGATACCGCCAGATACCGCGAAGCCGTCTTGCCTCGACCACTCCAGGCCTCGGCCAGCATTCCGGTAAGCTGATCGGTCCGTTCCTGAGCCACCGAGTGATGGTATCTGTGACCTGCCACCACTTGTGGTGCCACAGTGGCCACAATGTGGATCATGACACAGGCGGCCCAGGCGAAGTGAGTACAAATGATCCGACACGTTGCCCGATGAAAAATCCCTTAGTCATGTCAATAGTTCTGAGCGCGACCCTTGTCATTTCCGGCTGCTCGCTGCTTAGCACCAGCCCAGAGGGCCAGTCCTCAGGCCAATCCACAGCCGAGGACGCCAACGGCCAGCCCTCGGCGGGCGGGTCAAAGAGTGAGGAGGAGGGAACTTCGGCTGAGGTTGATGAGTCGACCTCAACACCAACCGCGCCACCAAGCCCCAATTTGGAACGTGCCACCTGGGTCGAGCTTCCCCTTGTTCTCACCCCAATCGCCGAGCTTAACGAGCCGACGGCAATGGCTCCGAGGTCTGGATTCGAGAATCTTTATGTGACGGAGCGGGCTGGGGTTGTGCGCCTGATCGAACGCAGGTTCACCGACAGGGGCGCGGAACGGATCTCACTATCCAGCCGCCCGGTACTGGACATCTCCGACATGGTCTCCACCAACGGTGAACGAGGTCTACTTGGTATCGCCTTCAGTACGGACGGCCGTTTCATGTTTGTGTCCTACACCGACCTTGGCGGTGACCTGGTGGTCGCCGAGTACTCAGTCGGTCGCGGAACCAGGGCAGACGCCGAAACTCGCCGCGAACTCATCCGGATTCCCCAGCCAGCCGCCAATCACAATGGGGGTCAGCTTGCATTGGGGCCAGACGGTTTCCTATATATCGGGGTTGGGGACGGTGGCGGGGCTTATGACCCAGACGGGAATGGGCAGAACACCAAAACCTTGCTCGGCAGTGTGCTACGCATCGATACCTTTACCACGGGTACCGATCTGTACGCCATCCCCGCTGGCAACCCATTCACCTCCGAGGACGAGGACTTGGCTGAGATCTTCATTTGGGGGGTCCGCAACCCGTGGCGGTTCTCTTTCGATCAGTCCACTGGTGACCTTTGGCTTCCCGACGTTGGCCAAGACATCAGCGAAGAGATCAACTTCCTACCGGCATCCACTGGGGGCGGTCGCGGAGCCAACCTTGGATGGGGTGCAATGGAGGGGTACCTAGCAGTGGAGGGGGCCAGCGAACCTGCAGACCACACACCCCCGATTTACGTCTATGCCAACCAAGGCGAGCGGTGTTCGATTACGGGCGGGTATGTCTACCGAGGAACTCTGGTGCCCGACCTCGCCGGGGCCTACATTTTCGGTGACTTTTGCTCGGGTGAGATCTTCGGTCTCCAGCAGATCGATGGTGTGGCCGATGCTTGGCCCCTTGCCATCTCTAGTCCAACAAATCAACTGGCCTCATTTGGTCAAGGACTCGACGGAGAAATTTATGTTCTTCAACTTGACGGTCTGGTGAGTCGGATCGAACTCGGTGAGATCGAAGAAGAAGAGTAGGTGTCGCATCGAGGTGTAGGACAGTGAGTTAAGCCAGTTCGGCTGTGGCTCCGACCAAGAGGTCGGGGATTGACGGCGCTCGATGTTGTCCTATCGTTGCGAGGCCCACTCAGGGGAACCTCCATATCGAACATTTGTTCGATATCCTACTGGGCATGCTCCTCCCCGCCGACAAACCGAAACCGTCCCAAGACTCTCCCCAAGAGGGCAGAACCGAACACTGGGAACAGCTTCGCCGCTCAATCGCTATGTTGCCAACCGCGTCGTGGGCTCTCAAACGCGAGCAATCCCTCGAAGTTCTTAGTGCGTTAATTTCCTCGATTCGAGCGGGCCAGGCCCCCCAGACGCAAACTCCTCCGCCAAAGACAAAGCGGGGGGCATCGACCTAGCCAGCTAGCTTCTCGAACGACCCTTCCAAAGATCTGAGGCCTTCGATCGGAGGTGCGGCATCATGCCATTGAGGTCGGTCACCCCATGCTCGGCCGCCGCCTGGATAATGGCAAGCCGCAGGTTGAGGCGGCTGTCTCTCCTGGCCATCCGCACCGCAGTGTCTGCTGCGGCGCTGAGCTTGGCCTCAGAGTTGTCAACCCTAGGGCGGCCACTACTGGTTGTTGTTGGTGAAATGAAGTCTCCCTTGCGCCAACCATGCCTTCGAGCGATGGCGGAAATGCTGAGCCAGGGTCGTTCAGTTGAGAGATTCAAGGGATTACCTGGCCACTCTCCGAGAAATGTTCCGGCGTATTCTTTCAAGCTCTGTGTTCCCTTCGCCCCCTCATAACCAGCCCGTAACGCCTTTTCCGCCTTGGACTTCTCGGCTAGATGCCCTAAGGACTCTTCTGGAACATTCAGAATGTTCGCAACATCTTGCAGGGTTATTCCCCGACTTAGTAGCTGTTCTGCAAGTAGTAAGTCTGTGTCTGAAATAGCCATGTACGCACTCTAGCTAAGGGTGAGACCTGCGTATATTCGCCTGAGCGGTATGTCTTAAGGAATCAGGTCGAAAAATGGTGGATTCATCGCAGATCAAACCGGTAAACATTGGTCTCTCGTTGTTCGAAACCAATACGTCGATAGAGCCGATTGGCGGCATCGCGGCTGGGCCGAGACGTGAGATCAACCGTGCTTGCCCCTGCCCCGCGAGCTCGTTCTATGGCAACCTCATTGAGCATACGCCCAACCCCTTTCCCCCTGGCCCCGCTATCGACCACGACGTCCTCGATCCAGGCCCTCGTGCCGGTAGGGATAGGGAATATGACCAGCGTCAGACTGCCATAGATGTAGTCGTCCTCCTCCGCGATGAGCAATGAGGTCGCGGGTGAGTCCACGATGGACTGCAACTTCTCTTCCCCAGGAGGGGGGTTTGAGGACGACAGTTGCGGGATCAGCCGATCGAAGGCTGCCAGGAGTCCTGGGGTGACCGATGTGACCTCTGTGATCTGCACCACAACAGTATGGTCGAGCCCGAGCCACGACGAAACCTAGCCTCGGATAGCGTGAGGAAGATGGATCACCTGTTGTGGGTCGAAGAACGACCGAAACTACGCAAACCCATTCTCGTTGTGGCCTTCGAAGGATGGAACGACGCAGGAGACGCCGCGTCCACCTCCGCCAGCCAGGTCGCCGATCATTATCACACCCGCGTCTTTGCCAGTATCAATCCCGAGCCGTTCTACGATTTCACCAGCAGCCGGCCCTTTATCCGCCTCAACAACAAGGGCGAGCGTTACCTCGAGTGGCCAACCAACAAGTTTTCCTCAGCCAAACTCGCAGATTCTGACCGTGATCTTATTGTCCTCACCGGGATCGAGCCCGAACTCCGGTGGCGCACGTTCTGCCAACAGGTCACCGATCTCGCCCAGGAGTTCGATGTCCAGATGGCCGTCACCGTCGGTGCCCTCATCGCCGATGTCACCCACACACGTCCAACGACGGTATATGGAACCAGCTCCGACGCCGAGCTCTGCACTCGGCTCAAACTCGAACCATCAAATTATGAGGGTCCAACCGGAATTATTGGTGTTCTCAACGAGGCCTTCCGATCGGTAGACATTCCATCAATGTCCCTGTGGGCCGCGGTTCCCAGCTATGTGCCACATGCTCCCGCACCCAAGGCCGCTCTGGCTTTGCTCGACCGCCTCAGCCAGGTTCTTGACGCACCCATCCTTCGCCCCGAACTGGTGGAACAGGCCAACGAGTACAACTCTCAACTCAACGAACTGATTTCTCGGGACGACGAGACTAGACGCTATGTCTCAAAGCTGGAGGAGCAATACGACAACGGACTTCGACACGAGTCAAGTAAGGGCATGATCGAAGATCTGGAGAATTACCTCCGAGATCTGTAGCGACGCTCTCACTCGTCCTCACCCATTGCCCCAAAGAAGGCCATCTCCAGTTCCTTCAACAATGCCTCATCGAAGATTTTCTGCCCCAAAGAGTCTCGCAAGTAGAAACAATCAACTGCCTCCGGGCCGAGCGTTTGAACCTTTGCGCTACGAATGTCTAACTCCAACTCGCCAATGGCCTTCGTTAACCGAAAGAGCAAGCCAACCGTGTCTGGTGCGTGCACATCGACAACGGTTGCGGTATCAGAAATCGAGTTATCAACATTGACAAGCCGCCTTGCAGGTTCGGCCGATAGTCGCCGCCGATAGCGACGATAGGCCTCCGCCCGCTTGGTTACCCGCGCGGTCAAGGCCAACCGACTGTCCAAAGCGAGGTCGACCAATCCGGTGACCTTGTCCCAATCGACTGGACCACTCGGCGGCTCCTGGACAACAAACTGGCACACCGCCATACCTATCTGTCCATCATCGGTATAGGCCGCGGCATCCAACACTTCCAGGCCGCTCATAGCCAGCACCCCAGAAACTCGACCAAAGAGCCCGCTAACGTCATGAGCAACGACGGTCAGCTTGTTCCGATGACCGACGATTGATCGCTCACCGGTAGCCATCAGCGCGGTGAGTCGCTCTCCGGGAAAGTCCGGGGTAACTTCCTCGACCTCGCCGCCAGCCAGAACATGACTGGTTCGGGTCACCAGGTCCTGCAAAAGTCCAGCCTTCCACGATCCCCAGGCCGAAGGCCCGGTGGCGATGGAATCGGCCTGGGTGAGCGCAGCCAGAAGAAAAAGGAAGTCCTCGGTGCGAACAGCGGCCGCGACTGCCCGGATGGTACCCGCGTCGGAAATGTCACGTCGAGTGGCAACATCAGGAAGCAGGAGATGGTGACGGCACAGGTCTATCAGCACCCCAACGTCGCTCCGGGTGTACCCCATTCTGGTGGCAATGGTACCGATGAGCTCCATCCCTACCTCGGTGTGGTCGCCAGGTAAACCCTTGCCAATGTCATGCAAGAGGGCGCCAACGACCAGCAGGTCTGGACGAGCCACGTCGTCGACAAGGTCGGCCGCGCTGGCCGCTGTTTCCACCAGGTGACGATCAACACTGTAGGTATGAAGAACATTTCGCTGCGGCTTGCCCCGCACATGGGCCCACTCGGGTACAAGCCTGGTCATGAGACCGTAGTGGTCAAGATCCTCCACCACCGGAATGGCCTTTTGTCCAGCCATGAACAGGCCAGCAAAAAGATCTCGTGCCTTCTCTGGCCACGGAATCGGAAGGTCAAGGGCATGGCGCTCGAGACTTTCCAGCGTCCGGCGTCCGATGGCGTTTCCAGTCCTGGCAGCAGCTTCGGCCACCCGTAAAACGAGAAGCTCATCGGAGTTAGGAAGGATCTCTGGCCGCAACTCGATCTGGGCGTCAACAAGTTCGAGCTGGGCGCTAATGGGAACCGGGTGTACGGGTCGAGAGTCCCGCTTGCGCATCCGGTCCCAACGACTCCAGGCCTCATCGCTGTACCAGGCGATTCGGCGGGCTGCCAAGGCCAGCCGGTACATAAGAGCCTGGCTGTCACTCTCGCCAAGGGCCTCGGCCACACCATCCTGATCATCAAGTGACAGCACGTCTCCGGCTCGACCCCGATAACGGTGAAGCTCGACTCGTATTTCGGTGAGTAAGCGGGCCTCGTTGTGAAGTTCGCTCAGCGACACGCTGGCGAACCCCGGCATTGCCCGCTCGGCCCAAGCTAGGGCATGCAGGTCACGCAACCCGCCTCGGCCCTCCTTTAGCTGGGGAGCAATAGTGAAGGCAACATCGCTGACCTGAAAGTGACGTTGGGCCACTCGTTCGCTGAGCCGGTCGAGCATTTCCTCGGCGTTGTCTGTCCAAAAAGCCTCCGTTGCCTCACGCATTTCCCGACAGAGGCTGAAGTCTCCAGCGATATGACGACAGCTCAACAACGAGGTGGCATGGTCAAGCTCGCGCGAGGCCAATTCGGTCGATTCCTCAACCGTAAAGACCCCATGACCCAGCTTGATTCCCCTGTCCCACACTGGATACCAAAGCTGATCAGCCACCTCAGCAATGTCAGGATCTCCTCGATGCAAGAGAATCACATCGAGATCGCTGTAGGGCCAAAGTTCACCTCTTCCGTACCCACCAATGGCTACAAGCGCAACGTCAGATCGTTCCCGTTGGGTGCCCTTGGTTGCTCCCGTGAACAACTCCTGGAACCATCGATCGGCGGCATCACGATGGGCATGGACATACTCCCATCCCTTGAGGTTCGAATCATCCAGCAGGAGTGGCCCCTTGTTCATCGCTTTCCTTCTGCATGCCGCCGCTGGATATGAATGTGCGCCTTCGCCGCGCCCCAACACAAGGACGCTTGCTGGGTTGGTTCACCAAACTCGGCGAACCCGCCTGGAGTAAGATCATAAATGTCCGCCGGATGGAGCCGCATGGCGGCACCGTCGCGGCCCACGGGGTCGACTCCAAGTTCGACCAGAACTGTGGTGGCAAAGGGAACAGCCTCGCGAACGAGACTAAGCGGTGTTGTGCGCTGCTCGTCAATATCTTGGCTCAGCAACTCTCGAAGAGGGTCTCGGAGGTGGTCGATCGCTTCTTGGCCAGCAATCTGAGCCAGTGATCGACCCTGCTCCAACCGACTAGGCGTCAGTCGGCTCAACACTGCGCCAACAACCCAGGCTGGCAACGCCAGTTCAATCTGAGTCATGAACTCCTTTGCAAAATGGTCCAGGCGGTCCTGATCGGTCACCCAATCAAGCTAGCGCCTTCACCTCTAGCCGTAGTCGCTGCTGACTGCTTGGCGAATAGAAAGCTCGATCCGACGCCGCTTTTTGTCGACCGACAAAACCTTGACCCTGATTTCTTCTCCCGGAGTTACAACTTCTTCCGGCGCAGAAACCCGGTACTCACACAGTTCCGAAAGGTGCACAAGTCCCTCAACACCACCAACATCAACGAAGGCACCAAAATCAACTAGGCGGGTGACCGGCCCGGTCAAAACTTCACCCACCGGAACTGCGGCAAAGGGATCCTCGGTTAGCTGGCGTATCGAGAGCGAAACTCGCCGCTTCTTGACCTTCACATCCAGGACGACAACCTCAACCGACTCACCAACGCTGAGGGCATGCTTTGGATGACCAACCCGCTTCCACGAAAGCTCAGACAGGTGGACCAGTCCGGTGATCCCACCCAAGTCAACAAAGGCCCCATAGTCAACCAAGGAGGCCACCACTCCCTTTCGTTTCTCACCCACCTTCAGTCCAGCCAGCAGGTCGTGGATGACCTTGCGTTGCTCCTTAAGTAGGATGGAGCGACGCGACAGGACCAAACGCTCCTTGGCAACGTCCAACTCCAAGATCTTCATCTCGATTGTCTGGCCGAGGAAGCTGGAAAGGTCTGTTGTCGGCTCAAGGGTGAGGTGTGAGGAGGGAACAAAGCCGCGGACACCGACATCAACAACGAGCCCCCGCTTGCTGACCGATGTAACCTTGCCACTCAACACCTCGTGAGCTTCTTCTGCGGCAACAACCTTTTCCCACGCCCGCTTCTTCATGGCCCAGGATCGGCTGAGCACGACACGCTTGTGAGGATCTTCCCGCGCCAAGATTGCGCCCTCAACCCGATCACCAACATCGACAATGGTTGATGGATCGCTACCGGCACTGTCGAAATTTCGGCGGTTGATGATGGCCGATCGTCCGTCATCCAATGTGAGCGAAACCTCTTCAGAGGTGACTTCGGTGACCACACCAGCAACGATCTTGCCCGAATCGCCTAGCGCCACCTTCTCGGTCGGCGCTGATGGCTTCCTGGTTGGAACCGTTGCCGCTGTATCACCAATCGCCGGAGTATCAGTCTCGGAAGTACCAGTCTCGGAAGTACCAGTCTCGGGGACTGGTGCGCCGGTTGGTTTGATTTTGGGCGACTGTGCCTCAACCTGTGAGTCAGGAACCAAGGGTGGCTCGACCGGCAGGCTGCCCGACTGGACAGGGGATTCTTCGGATGCGCCTTCCTCAAAGTCAGTCACGAATACGAGAGTAGGCCGAGCCGACCCCTTACGTCTCTTCGAATCCGAACCTTCGGGGCTAGGTAACCCCGATCGAGTCCAACGATTCTGCGGCCGCGGCCACGAATCCGACGTAAAACGGACCAAACTCGGCGTAAACGGCAGAGGCCTCGTCATAGCGCAGGGTGTAGACAACTTCTTTCACATCGTCTGGTCGCTCAGCGAAAAGCGTAACCCCCCATTCGTAGGCATCAAGCCCCGTCGATGCGGTAATGAGCTGGACGATCCTGCCAGCAAAAGCTCGTCCCGAAGTCCCATGTTCCATCATCATTTCACGGCGACGATCAAAATCAAGGGTGTACCAGTTCTCTTGGGAGTTACGTCGCTTGCTCATTGGGTAGAAGCACCATACTCGCTTCGCTTCTGGTGGAAGAGCGGGAAAAAGCCGATCCTTCTTCATGTGTTCCGGCAAGCCAGCTGCGTACTCGCTCACCTCAGTGAGTGAGAGATAGCTATCGACCAGCTCGAGTCCCGCCAATCGCAGGTCGGTCTGAAGTTTGCGCAATCGGCGCAGATCCGAGCTCAGCGCCATTACCCCCAGGTCTGCCTTGTGGCCAAGCAACGTGATGGCGATGGCCTGGTCTCCTTGTGCTTCCAGCCCGGCCAGCGCAGCCAAAACTCCATCCCGATCGGTCTCGGCACTGACCTTCCAAAACAGGTGGAGAACTCCAAGCCCATCCTGAGGTGCGGCCCACGTGTCGACGTCATCGTTCATAGCTCGGAGTGTAGGGGCAAGGGACACAAGCTCGACCACGGTCTAAGCCCCCGGTTTAACTAAACGGCTGTTCCCTGAGAAGCTCTGTTCCAGCGAGGCTCTACCTAGTCCCAGTTCGAGGCCAAGGGGCTCTGAGCCAATATGGCCTCGATCTCCTTGACATGATCGATACCAAGAGATTTCTTCCAGGCAGAAGCCACTTCGCTCGGAGTGCCGGCGAGCTTGCCCCAAACCGATTCCTGCAGTCCCTGCTCGACAATGCGCTCAACCTCAGGGGTCCACTCCAACCCCATCAGGTCATAGACGGCCCGAGCGTGGGGCATCGGGTCAGCCGTCATCTCTTCAAAGATGATCTGCATATACATCGTCTTGCCAACACCAGATTCCTCAATGCTCTCATTGACATACCGCCAAAGCCACGTCTGTGACACGGCATGGTTCATGGAATCGATCGAACCGAAACGTTCCTTCCAGACGGGATCAAGATTGCCAATCTCGTGAAGCACCTCCCGAGTTCTCGCCAATTCCTCATCTGGATCAGCCAAGGCAAGATAGCGTTTCATAAATGAAGCGTGGCGACCGCAGGGATGGCGGACGATGTTCACAACCGGCACCTTCGGCCGCTCGTTGAGAATCCAATCGACAAGGAGCGGAACCTGATTCACCTTGATGATTCCGTAGGATTGCTCTAGTCGCTCCTTGCTTCCAACAACGGAAGGCAACTCCCAGATGTGACCATCCAGCGAAGGAAGCACCGTCTTTCCTAGCAGCTTGCGAATCTTGGGTCGAGCCATAAGCGGCGGCAATCCAAGCTTATGGGACAGGGTGTGAATGTAGTCCTTGTCGACCTTGAGGCGATGGTCACGCTCACCTACGGTGGTACATGTTTGGGCTGCAATGGCATCCCAATGCTCATCCAAGAGTTCGCGATCATTCATTGTCTTCAGCGACCCCAAGGCTTCGAAGGGAGAACCAGGAATCACGTTGGGTTCGTTGCGGCACAGGGTCTGACGGCTGGCATCCAGAACATCGAGAACCCAGTTGGTGCCCGATCGTCCTTGGCCGGTAACAATGGCATAGTTGCTCACGTGGAAGAACCCTTTCTTGCATCACTGGTTTCGGCACCTTCAGCGAGCGGCCTAAGTAGATTCTGCATGGAAAGTACCCCGGCACACGGTGGAGCTACCCCGTCGGACTATTACCCCGTCGGACTATTACCCCGTCGGACTATAGAGCGTGGAACTGGTGCCCCTAACGAACCCCAGCATCGTGAGTCGGGCATGCCGAGCGGTCGCCACCGATAGTGCCGAGCCTCCTGAGGCAGAAACTAGTGCACTAAAGCCGGCGGCCCACGCTTTCTGAACCATTTCGAACGAGGCGCGACCACTAATGAAAAGGGCAAGATCCGTGGCCGGAAGTGACTTGCCGAGGAGGAGGTGCCCGACGACTTTATCGACGGCATTGTGGCGACCAATATCCTCCCGTAGGACCAGCATTTCTCCTTCCCGACTAAAGGCGGCGGCGGCATGGCTTGTTCCGGTGGCAGCGAACAGCATCTGCTCAGGTTCGGCTCGGCTCGGTAAGGATTGCAGCAGTTCTAGATCCCATTCCGGATAATTGGGGAGTACTTCGAGCCGCTCAGCAAGGTCTCCGATGGCTTGGGAGCCACAGATCCCGCACGAGGAAGAGATCGAACCTAGGCGTGGTGATGGGGTGGCGGCCCGTCCTGAGGTATCGACACTAACGACGTTGAAGTCGGTCGCTACCGCCGAACCCGTACCGCAGTAACGAATGCCGGTAATGGAAGCCGATCCGAGCACGCCCTCGGCATGGCAGAATCCGGCAGCCAACTCAAAATCGTGCCCCGGCGTCCGCATGGTAGTGCTGAGCATGGTGCCATCAAGGTGGATGGCCAAGGGTTCCTCGACCAGCAACTCATCTGGCCCGCGGCGAGTCCCCTGGGAATCAACCGTTCGCGTTAGTAGTGACTGGGTCCGGATCCTCACCAACTGGAGTGTAGGGCACCCCCGATTAACCGCCCCGCCCGGGTTTATGGCACACCAGAAAATGGGGCCACCAGAAAATGGATCAGCCGACGGAGCAAAGCTCCGCCGGCTGATTCCCGGTTCCCGCCGAGAATATTCCCTGTCCGATGAGGTGTGGAGAGTGATGGGCTCACCGTGACTCCTGTAGCTTCGGCATCTACGAGAACCTTCCTAAGCTGATTAGGTCGAATAGCCCCAAGGATGATTCGAGCGCCCCACGTGAGCCTGCAAGGCCAGCCAATTCCAACCTTCAACTACCGACAATTCGTCGCGGCGGCGTTGTTCGAAGCAAAAGGGGACGCGACGGTTACCGTCGCCATCCCAGCCAAGAACGAGGCGGCGACCATCGGCCCGATCGTGTCGGAGATCCGGCGCGAACTGATGAACACCCTCAACTTGATCGACGAGCTACTTGTCATCGATGACCACTCCAGCGATGACACCTCCGCGGTTGCACGCTCCGCCGGGGCCCAAGTGCTGCGTTCCAGCGACGTCCTGCCCAACCATGGCCAACGGGGAGGCAAGGGGGTCGCCCTGTGGAAGTCCCTACATGTCTCTTCTAGCGACATCATCTGCTGGTGTGACGCTGACATACGCAACTACGACAACCGGTTTATCTTGGGCCCCCTCGGTCCTCTACTTCTCGATCCCTCCATTGGATTCACCAAGGGTTTCTACCAGCGCCCACTCCGCCATGACGGCGAAGGCGGAGGGCGCGTCACCGAACTCATGGCCCGGCCCCTCATCGCCAACCTGTTCCCTCATCTTGGCGGTCTCAAGCAGCCTCTGTCTGGCGAATATGCTGGTCGGACCTCACTCCTTCGGCAGCTTCCGTTCTCCTCCGGCTATGGCGTTGACCTTGGCCTGCTTCTTGACATGTCCCACCAGTTTGGGACCGAGATTCTGGCTCAGGTCGACCTTGGAGCCCGAATCCATCGCAATCGGCCATTAGGAGAACTCGGTCCCCAGTCAGCAGCCATATTGG
>JAJRXF010000191.1 GCA_024276425.1 Actinomycetes bacterium
CGGCTGCCTCAGGGTTGGTGGGTGCTTGACGACGCCAGAGCGGCGGGTGATGGGCGGCGCCTACCTCAGGGTTGAGTGTCGCGTTTGCGACCCGTTCAAGGGTCGCAAACGCGGCAATGAGTGTTGTTTCGGGGGTTTCAGTGTTCCGGTTTAGCGGGTGATAAGGCCTTTGATTTCGGTGATCCAGATGTCGCGGGTGACGGTTGTGGTGATGGTGGCGGGGACGTTGGGTGGGCCGGTGCAGTTGTTGGCTGGGACACAGTTGTAGGTGACTTCCCAGGTGATGGTGGCGGTGAGTTGGAGTGGTTGGCTGGCCCCGTTTTGTTGGGTTGTTTGGGTGTAGGTGTAGCTGCAGGGTGGGTTGGTTGTTGTGTTTGGTTTCCAGGGGGTGCCTGCTTGGCAGGTGATTTTGGGGGCGCCATCGCCTGGGGTCCATGTTGAGGTGGTTGGGGTGGCGGTGGCGGTGACGGAGATGTTGAATTCGGGGATGGTGGCGGTGGTTGAGATTGGTTGCCACAGGGTTGGGTCTGTCCAGTACCAGGTTTGGAGTTGGGTGATGAGGGGGGTGGTTTTGGTGCCGGGGGGTGAGGTTTGTGGGGTGGGGAGGGGGATGAGGGTGTTGTTGTAGGCGGCGAGGGCTACGGCTTGGATGATGATTTGGGGGGTGGGGGTGTTTGCTTGCCAGACGTGCCAGTTGCGGTCGGCGAAGGGGGCGGTTGGGCAGGAGAGGAAGTGGTAGAGGGTGTTTTGGGGGAGGTTTTGGAGGTCGAATTTGGCGAGGTTTTGGCCGGTGGCGCCGAGGTAGTCGAGGAGTTCGTTTGGGGTGAGGTTGGTGACGATGGCGCAGCCTTTGAGGATGTCTTTGCCTTTGGGGGAGGTTCCTGCGGTTGGTGAGCCTGCGACTGCGGTGGCGGTGATGGTCCGCCCCTCAGTCGATGGGGTCGGTGATTCAACGTCGATCTCATCAGATACGCCCGCGCTGGCCGGTAGAGCTCCTAGGAGCGAGAGAATGATCCATGCTAATGCAGCCGTTATGCGTCGCACGGGGTCTTCGTTTCGTCGAGGAATCCGGTGTCAGTCACGCGCCACCCGTTGGTAAGGAGTTGAAGCGTTGTAAGCCGCAGGTACCGAACTTCATCCGCGGGAATCACGACGCCTCCGTCCTCATCTAGCAGAGAAGTAGCATCGAGGTTGCAGCTAAGGACCGTAGCTTCCTTTAGGACTATCTCGATCGCGATGATGTTGATTTCGTATGCCGATTGGCCGAGCTGGAATCCGGCAGCCTCGTATTGCGCTAGTCGATCTCGTCGCCGTGTTAGTAGGGGGTCTGCGGTGTAGCGAGCGAGTTCATCTTCGTTGACTACTGCGCCGTAGGTTGGTAGGTAGGCGAAGTGGCCGCGGTAGATCTCTTCGATGAGGGCGAGGTTTGGGTCTTGGGTGGTAGTTGTTGCTTGGGTAGTCGAGGTTGTTATTGGTGGGTTAGTTGTGGTGGTTGTTGTTAGTTGGAGTGTGGGGGTGGTGGATTCTGGTTGGTTGGAGCAGCCGGCCATGGTGAGGATGAGTCCGGTGGTGAGTAGTGCGATTTTGGTGGCGTGGCGGGGGATGGTGGTGAGTAGTGCGATTTTGGTGGCGTGGCGGGGGGTGGTGTTGGCGCGGTGATGGGGTTTGGCGGGGTTTTGTTGGTGTGTGCCGCTTTTGTTGGTGTGGTTTGGGTTGCTCAACTGGGTGTTGCCTTGTCGAACTGGTGTGTTCCTGCCGGGGGGTTTGTTCGCTTTGGGCTTGGTCGAGCCGATTGAGTGTTGACCACTTGTGTGGGAGTTTAATCGTATTTGGACGTTATTAAAAGTGTTTGGGGCGCGTTTGTTGTTCGATCGTTGGGAGTGTCGGGTTGTTGTCACTCTCGGGCCGCCATGTGGTCAAGGTAGGGCCTGGTTGGTTGTGTGATCGATAGGAAATTTGGCCTAGAAAGTTTTCTGGTGGTGTTTTGGGGTTGGGTCGGTGTTTTGGGGTTGGTTGTCGCGTTTGCGACCCGTTTAGGGTCGCTGGCGCGACAATGAACGGGAAACGTGACAATGAACGGGAAACGTGACAATGAACGGGCAGGCCGGCCGAGGCGGGGACCGGGCCGAGGCGGGGGGGAGCAGTGCGGGCTTGGCAGGCGGGGGCGGAAGCAGGGTGGTAAGAGCCAAGGGAGTTGACGAATGCTGCCTAATGGCACCCATCGAGCATCGACTTCCACCAGACTACGTTCCCTATGACGAGGCCAGAATCACAAAACCCAACACCGACTACCGTTCCGTGGTGGCGACGTGGAGTCGTCTACCAGGTGTATGTCCGCTCGTTCGCCGACGGCAACGGTGATGGAACGGGAGACATCAACGGCCTCCGCTCCCGATTGCGGTACCTGAAAGAACTTGGCATCGACGCCATCTGGATCAACCCCTGGTACAAATCACCGCTCCATGACGGCGGATACGACGTCAGCGACTACCGAGTCATCGAACCTCGCTATGGCACCGTCGCCGACGCCGAAGCACTAATCGCCGACGCCCACGATCACGGCATACGCCTCATCATCGATCTCGTCCCCAACCACACCTCATCCGAACACGCCTGGTTTGTCGAAGCCACACAGGCCCAACCCGGTGATCCGGCCCGCCAGCGATACCACATCCGAAAGGGTCGGGGGGTCAACGGATCTGAGCCGCCAACCAACTGGACTAGCGTTTTCGGCGGACCCGCCTGGACTCGTCTTGATGACGGGGAGTGGTACCTCCACCTCTTTGATCACACCCAGCCCGATCTGAACTGGGAGAACCCCGAGGTTCGGTCCGAGTTCGAGTCGGTGCTGAGGTTCTGGCTTGACCGAGGCGTCGATGGGTTCCGAGTAGATGTCGCTCACGGACTGGTGAAGGACATGTCCTTTCCCGACATGGACAATTCCGACCAGGAAATTCTCGCTGGGGCAACCCAAGTCGATCACCCGTTCTGGGATCTTGATGGAGTCCACGAGATCATTCGTGGATGGCGCACCATCCTTGAGGAGTACTCCCTTCCGGGAGCCGAGAGAATGATGGTGGCCGAGGCCTGGGTGGCGGCGGAGCGTCTAGGGAACTATCTACGACCGGACGAATACCACCAGTCGTTCAACTTCGACTTGCTTTCCTCTGAGTGGGATGCCCCTTCCATGCGCAGCATTATCGCGGGAGCTTGCGCTCAGGCCACCAGCGTTGGCTCGACACCAACATGGGTTCTTTCTAACCACGACGTTGTGCGTCACGCCACCCGCTACGGCCTCCCCTCAGGAACGAATTGGCGGCGCTGGCTCCTTGAAGGTCCGCATGATCTTTTGGATGCGGAGTTGGGTCATCGCCGGGCCAGAGCAGCCGCACTCACCCTTCTGGGGCTGCCAGGCTCATCCTACATTTACCAGGGAGACGAACTTGGATTGCCCGAAGTTTGGGACCTGCCAGTTGAGGTACTCGATGACCCAGTCTGGGAGCAGTCCGGCCACACTCGCAAAGGTCGAGATGGCTGCCGAGTCCCGCTTCCCTGGACCCCAGACGGCACCTCCTTCGGATTCGGATCCAACGGATCGTGGCTTCCCCAGCCACCATCATTTTCTGCGCTGTCTGCCCAAAATCAGACTGGCAATGACGCCTCGATGCTGGAGCTATACCGGCGAGCCCTGTCGATTCGAAACGAACACCTAACGATGGACGAGTCGATCAGGATCATCGACTCAGAGCCCACCGTGGTGGCTTTCGAGCGGGGTTCTGGCGTCCAATGCTGGCTCAATTTGGGTGACGATCCCATACGTCTGCCAACCAATGCATCCGTCCTCCTGGCCAGCGAACCAATAGACAAGGAGCTACCCGGCAACACCTCCGCCTGGCTGACTCTGCCCAAGACACACACATCATCCCCAAGATAGTCGCCAATCATCCCTGCGAAGGATGGCAGGAGAGCCAGCGGAACTTAGTGTGCTTGCTACAACGCTCACCTACCGCCCACCCTGGGAGGACCCCGTGACCATGACTAACTCACCATCGGCCAAGATATCGACGAGCCCCATTGCTGCCCGCTCCGAGTTGGCCAGCAAGGTATACGGCGAGGGAGACATGGCCGTGCACGCTCTACGCGAGGTGACCGTCGGATTCGAAGCAGGCAAGTTCACCTCGATCATGGGGCCATCCGGATCGGGAAAGTCAACCTTGATGCAATGCATGGCTGGCCTGGACCGACTCTCGAGCGGCGAGACCTATATCGGAGATATTCCGATCTCATCTCTCAACGACAAGCAACTGACTCGACTTCGTCGCGACAAGATCGGTTTCATATTCCAGGCGTTCAACCTCATTCCGACCTTGAACGCACTCGAAAACATCACCCTGCCACTCGACCTGGCGGGCATAAAAGGCGATTCTGAATGGATCGACAGCGTGATTGCCACGGTTGGCCTCGCCGACCGAGCAACCCATCGGCCCAACGAACTCTCCGGTGGACAACAACAACGCGTCGCCGTCGCTCGGGCGCTTGCCAGTCAGCCCGACATCATCTTCGGCGATGAGCCAACCGGTAATCTCGACTCCAAAGCAGGAGCCGAGATTCTCAGTTTCATGCGCTCGGCCGTGAACGAACTTGGACAAACCATCGTGATGGTCACCCACGATCCAGTCTCGGCCGCTTACTCCGACCGGGTCCTATTCCTGGCCGATGGGGCCATTGTCGATGAAATGTTCAATCCGACTGCCGACAGCGTGTACGACAAAATTCGTCACCTCGGAGACTGACTATGAGCCAAATGTTCAAGCTCTCACTACGCGGCATTCGCGCCCACCTTGGGCGCCTAGCCCTAACCTTTGTTGCCATCTCCCTCGGGGTTGGATTTGTATCCGGGTCCTTCATCATCAAGGACTCACTCACCGAAGTCTTTGATGGCATCGTCAATGCTTCCAATGCCGATGTCGATGCCCGAGTTCAAGCGGCCGACGTTGAGTTTGGTGAAGTTGGGTCGGATCTTCCCGAATCACTCGTCGCCGAGTTGGAGGCCCTACCCGAGGTCGGATTCGCCGAGGGCTCGGTTGGTTATGCTCAGGTGAACGCGTTTGTTCCCCTTGACGAACAGGGTGAACAGCGGATTCCGAATGGGCCACCAATCCTGAGCTTTAGCTGGAGTGGCACCCGAGACGGCGCCACCGAGGTCTTCACGATGGATGAGGGAACCAAGCCGGGCCCTGGTCAAGTCGCAATCGATTACCGTCAAGCCGAAGTCATCGGTGCAGGTGCTGGCGACGTGGTTATCTTCAATACACCCACGGGGCAGCAAAACTTTGAGGTATCGGGAGTTATCCGATTCGAAGGATCGGCTGGTGCTTGGTTCGTACTTTTTGACCTGCCAACGGCTCAGGCGCTCTATGACAAGGTCGGCTTGGTGGACTCCATTTCCATTGGGGCCGCAACCGGTACAACCGAGGTCGAGTTGCTGGAGGCAATAGCTCCCATCATCCCCGACGGTGCCGAGGCGCTGGGGAACTCTGCCATTCTGGAAGAAGACTCAGCCGACTTCACCCAGATCATCAACATCATCGGAAATCTGCTCCTGGCCTTCGCCCTTGTCGCCCTGTTCGTCAGCCTGTTCATCATCTACAACACTTTTGCCATCCTGGTGAGCCAGCGGATCCAGGAGATCGGCATGCTTCGAGCGATTGGTGCCACCGCAGGCCAAGTACGAGCCTCGATCGTTTTCGAAGCCCTCGTTGTTGGAGTCTTGGGGTCGGCGGCGGGAATCCTCACCGGCGTTGGTGTGGCCGCCGCTATTAAGGGCTTGTTCCAACGTGTTGGTGGCTTCCCAGAGACAGGAACTGTCATCGGAGTCCGAACAATTGCGGTCTCCCTGATTGTCGGAATTGTAGCCACCGTCATTTCCGCTATTGGACCAGCATTTCGAGCCAGTCGGATTTCTCCCATTGCCGCAATGCGAAACGAACCGCCAAGCGAGCACAGCACGAGGGTCCGAACCGCCATTGGTGTCGTGACCACCGTCCTGGGTCTGGCAGCACTATTCCTCGGACTCTTTGGAGGATTTGACACTGCCCCGCTCCTTGGCTTACTGGGCGTTGGCGCAATCTTTACTTTTGTCGGCGTAGCCATGCTCAGCGTGCTCTTTGCCGGGCCGGTGGCTAATGCCGTCGGAAGAGGCCCAATCATGGCCTCTCTTGGGTTGTTCGGAGGACTGGTCCTGGCGGTCTTTGGAGTTGGGGTAACCCTCGGTGGCATTGGTGGACCGTCGCTCCTTCTGATTCGAGATGGCATCTCCAGTTCGACCCTCGGAGCAGTGGCCGGTGGGGTGGCCTTGGTTCTCATCGGGGTGACGATGGTTCGCTCCGGAATTCCCGCCGTCGCCAGATCCGTGCGCCTTATCATCGACCTACTACGAGGAGGTCCAGAGATAAAGTTGGTCAGGCTGGCTCGTCAGAATGCCGCTCGGAGTCCGCAAAGGACGGCGGCAACCGCCACAGCCCTCATGATTGGGTTGGCCCTCGTTACGACCGTGAGTGTTCTTGGACAATCTCTCAAGTCCAGCTTTGCCAGCACCCTTGACACGGCGATCACTGCCGACCTCTTCGTCTTTAGTTCGACCCAACAACCAACTCCGGTTGAATTGGGTGAGCAGTTACGAGACCTCGATGGGATCGACCAGATCGCCCGCTTCCGGTTCGATGAAATCAAGGTCGGCGACGAAATCGTAGACCTTTCCGCTTACGAGACAGCTACAACCGACCAGATCATGAATATCGATTTGACCGAGGGCGAACTCCGACAGCTTGGTGCTGGTGAGGTCTATGTGTTCCGGGATGTGGCCGAGGCCTCCGTCCCACCACTAGCACTTGGTGACACCATCGATGCTCAGTTCTCTGATGGGTCTGAGGCAACCCTCACCATTGCCGGTATTTACGATGACAACTCCGTCATCGACGCCAGCTACCTCATGGACCTCGATGTATTCCAACAGTACTACCCGGATGTGGAGGACGTCTTCGTCGGTGCAACTCTGGAGGACGGTGCCAACGCCAAGACGGTGAAGGCCGAGGCGAAAGAAATCGCCAGTGCCTACCCCCAGATCGAGGTGAAGGACAATCAAGAGTTCCTCGAGCAGGCCGAAAGCCAAGTCAACTCCATGCTGGCCCTCATAAACGGCCTTCTCGGTTTGGCTCTGATTGTCGCCTTCTTTGGCATTGTCAACACCATCGTGCTGTCGGTGCTGGAACGGACCCGAGAGATCGGCCTGATGCGGGCCATTGGCATGACCCGTGATCAGCTCATGACCACGATCCGATTAGAGGCACTTATCGTCTGTTTGTTTGGTGCAGTGCTCGGCCTGGTTCTTGGGGCCTTGTTCGCCTGGGCCGCCGTCTCGGCTATACCCGACGAAGTCATTTCCTCAGTCAGCATCCCCTGGCTAACGATGGGCATCATACTTATGGCGTCATCGGTTCTTGGTGTGTTGGCGGCCTTCTTACCTGCTCGTCGGGCGGCCCAACTTGATGTGCTTGAAGCCATCGCCACCGTCTAGAAATGACCTGCCTCGGAGCGGCACCGTCGGGTGTGCCTGAGGGCTCTTTAGCCTCTTCGCATCCGACGAATTCGCTCAATGAGAGGGCGCAAGAACCGTACGCGATCGATGGCGCGAGTATTGATGTCTGACCGAGATGCTCGCTGGTCGACCAAACTTGGGTTGGCCAAGAATCGACGGGTCTCGGGCGCGAGCCACGTGATGGTGTTGAGGGCCCCATCCGGACTCATCGGCCCCTGGAGGTGGTCGCCGGGAACGCCGCTGGCGATAGCTTCGAGATGATCGATCCAGTGGGGCAGAAAAGCACCGGTCACCAGGTAGGCATGACAACCAATGACCTCTCCGGTAAAGCGTTCCCAGGAGAACTCTGGATTCGCGGTCGGGGCGCCAGGCCCATCCAGATAGCCCAGGTTTACAATGTCCCAATCGAAACCTTCGAGATCGGTCAGGACTTGTTGTTGGCGGCGAACCCAAGACGAACCGAACGCAATATCATCCTCCAGGATGAGAACTCGCTCGAGTCCATGATCTCGGGCAAATCGGGCGGCCTCAAGGTGGGCGTGAAGGCAGCTCCTGAATCCGGCGTTGACGAAACCGCCAGCGTCAGTGAACGTGGGAGGCCGCAGAAGGTGAAAACCGACACCCGCTTCCACAGGTTCTCCCGCGAGTTTCTCCAACTCGCGCAAGGAGTCTCGTAACCGATCCTTGCGATCGGGCAGATTGATCAGGATCGGAAAGGCAAACGAAAGGAGGGTTGGTGACACCACCTGCTGATCATTTCCCTCGGTCATCGCTCGCTCTCCTGGGAGACCGAAGCCCCGTCGTTAGCAGGGCTCCTCAATCAACATCGGCCGCGTGGAGTGAATCTCAACGACTTAATAGACCGGGGCCCGAATCAGGCACCGCCAGTTCGCAGGTAAACTAGGTGTTGGACTCCTCCTTCGTGGGAACGAACCCGGTGTCGGTGGCGGGCAGGGCGGGGGGCGCCTTCTCCACGACGGTATCGATAAGGCCGTAGTCGACAGCTTGTTGACCGCGCACGATGTAGTCCCGTTCAATGTCGGCGGCAATTCGGTCCAGGGGCTGGCCGGTGTGTTCGGCCAAGATTTGCTCGATCCGTCGGCGCGAGTACTGGATTTCAGCCACCTGGATCTCCATGTCTGTGGCCTGGCCTTGGGCTCCCCCGTGGGGTTGATGAATGAGGACACGGGCATTGGGCAGGGCCATGCGCTTGCCCGGCGCACCACCCGCCAGCAACACTGCCGCCCAGCTCGCGGCTTGTCCAACACAGATGGTGCTGACGTCGGGCTGGATGTACTGCATGGTGTCATAGATTCCAAACCCGGCCGACACCTCCCCGCCGGGCGAGTTTATGTAGAGCTGGACATCTCGTTCTGGGTCTTCGGCCGCCAGGTGCAGTAGCTGGCCAATAATCAGGTTGGCCGAGGCGGTGTCAATCTGGGTTCCAAGGAAGACAACCCGATCGGCCAGCAACCGCGAGTACAGGTCGAAGGATCGCTCACCTCGACTGGTTTGCTCGAGGACGGTCGGGACTAGGTATCCACTCATGGTCCCAGTATCAACCATCACCAACCAATATGCAACCATTTAGTTGCATATTGGAATTGCATGGCGTTTCTCATGGCCTACCCACGCAGAACGGGGCCCTTGTAGCCGGGGGCGAAACCATTGGCCAACAAGAGGTCTCGCGCCTCGGACTGTTCCGCTGGTGGTTTGCCATTGATCTTGTGGATCTCGATCCGCTTCACCCGCTTGGTTCGGGCCAGGCTGGCGAGGCCATCAATCCAGCTCGGATCATCAAGGGCTCCGGAAAATAGGGTCAGGCTGCGGGCCCCGCGTTCAAGGAACACCATGGGCATGCCACCTCGTAGGACCACATAGGCCCCGACCGCCCGAGAAGGGCGGCCCTCGGTTTCCGGCCAGCCCAACGCGCCACCGTAGGGTTGGGCCGGATCACACGCGGCCAACACCAACACCTCCGATGGAGCCTCGCCACTGTCCTGGCGTAGATCCCGCAAACGGTCAACCGCTCCAGGCAAGGCAAACTGGGCCGCCCCGAGTCCGGCGACGAAGTAGCCCCGCCGGACCTGGCCTCGTTCCTCTAACTCCTTGAGCACCGGGTAGACCCCAGCGAATCCCCCCTCCGCCCCCTCAGCCAGAGCCATTTCCCTGGTCAAAACGCCATAGCGTTCCAACAGTTGCAAGGCTCGGGTGGCGGTGATCTCGGTTGGCAACGGGGCGGGCTGGCGCAGCGGTGCAACCAGGGACCAGCGGCCGGTTCCCGCCGGTGGGCCAAGGCGCGAAATCGAGCGCAGGTTCGGCCGGCGAGACCAGCGGCGGCTTCGCGAGGATGCCTTCTTGGGTGATGCCCCTCCAATGACTGCCCGCAGCGGAGTGAGTGAATCGTTGGTGACCTCTCCGGCCCACACCAGATCCCACAGGGCACCAAGGACGGTTGGGTCGTCATAGCTCAAGTCGGCGATCTGAACCGCGGCGACAAGATCGGACCAGAACACCGCTCCTTTTTCAGCCAGGACCTGACGTAGTACTCGGTGCAGTTCACCATCGGGAAGCTCGACCGGATCAGCAAACAGCAGCGGCGCCTGGTCTCGCCACGCCAGCCGGACCCGGCCATCCGATGTTCCCAACGCTCCAACCCCGGCCCAAACCACCTCACCCGCGCTTAACAGAGTGTCGAGGTCCGCCGGTGAATAGTTTTCGAGCCGAGCGGGCAAAATGTCGGCCTCTAGGGCCGAGATGGGCAGGGCTGCACCCTGTAACGCAGTGATGACTTCAGCCAAGCCGTCGACCCCTCGGAGCCGAGTGGAGGTTGGGGTGATGACGTGTTGCCAGGCCACTTGGAACCGGGCCAACACATCTTGTTCGACCGGCTCAACCTCTCGGCGTAGGGCCGCCAGCGAGCGTCGCCGAAGTTGACGCAAAACCTCGTTGTGACACCATTCCCGCTCAATGCCGTCCGGTCGGAACTCGCCCCGGACAATACGACCCTGGCGTTCCAGTTCTCGCAATCCAGTCAGGGCTCGGTCTTCTTGGAGGCCATAGCGAGCGGCCACATCACGAGTGAGGAATGGCCCATGGGTTCGGGCATAACGCGTAAGCAAGTCACCCAAGGGATCCGCCACCGAATCGGTGAAGGCCTGGGGCAACCCCGGAGGCAGGGCGACACCCAACCCATCACGTAGCCGCGATGCATCCTCGGCCGCGGCCACCCGTGCCTCCCCGGCCACCGATATCTCGATAACTCTTCGGTCGGCCACCAATGCCTGCACGGTGGCCACCGCATCCAGATCAACCACCCGGTCCGCTACCTCGGACAAGGTCAAGGGACCAAGCCAGCGCAGCAGATCCTCAACATGATCTGGCGTTCTGGCCCGCCACGTCGGTGCGGTTCGTTGCAGCTCGGCCTCGATGGCGGCCAGGACGTCGCCGTCCAGAAGCTCCCGCAGTTCTTCGGCACCCAACAAGTCCCGAAGCAGTTCCCGGTCCAATGACAGGGCGGCAGCACGACGCTCGGCCAGGGGGGAATCGCCCTCATACATGTACTGGGCAATCCAGCCAAAGAGTAATGAAGCCGCCATGGGTGAGGCCGAGTCGGTGTCGACGGCGACCACCTTGATCTTTCGACTCCGGAGGTCGCCCAAAACTTGTCGAAGGCCGGGGATGTCAAACACGTCGTTGACACATTCGCGGGTGGTTTCTAACAGGATCGGGAAGGTCGGATACTTGGCCGCCACCGCCAGCAGGTCGGCGGCTTTCTGGCGCTGTTGCCACAAGGGGGTGCGGCGATCGGGGCGGCGGCGGGGCAACAACAAAGCCCGGGCCGCGGCCTCGCGGAACCGGGAAGCGAACAGTGCGGTGTTGGGAAGTCGACTGATGAGCAGCTCGTCCAACTCGTCGGGGTCGATCAATAGTTCGTCGTTGGGGAGTTTGTCGATGGCTTCGGGCAATCGAAGCACAATGCCGTCGTCGCTCCACATGAGTTCGACGTCCCAGCCCCATTGGGCAGCCATACGGTGTTGTAGTGCCATACCCCAGGGGGCATGGACCTGGGCGCCATAGGGGGTGAGAATACAGACCCGCCAGTCACCAATCTCATCCCGGAACCGCTCAACAATGATGGCGCTGTCATCGGGCAGACGGCCGGTGGCATCTACCTGTTCATCCAGATATGACAACAGGTTGGTGGCGGCGAGGCGATCTAGCGAGCTGGATTCGGCCAGCCGGGCGATTGCCTCGTCGCGGGGCGCGGCCATGATCTCGCGGGTGAAGGTGGCGATGGCTCGACCCAACTCCAGTGGACGGCCTGGTCCGTCACCGTGCCAGAAGGGCATCTTGCCTGGTTGGCCGGGAGCTGGAATGACAACCACTCGTTCATGGGTGATCTCCTCGATCCTCCAGGTGCTGGCCCCCAGGAGGAAGGTCTCCCCCGGCCGAGACTCATAGACCATCTCCTCATCCAGTTCGCCCACTCTGGTTCCGTCTGGAAGGAAGACGCCATAGAGGCCCCGGTCAGGAATGGTGCCACCGGAGGTCACGGCCAAGCGTTGGGCCCCCGGTCGACCACGAACAACACCCTCGACCCGATCCCAATTGAGCCGGGGCCGCAGCTCGGCGAACTCATCGGAGGGGTAACGTCCGGCCAACAGATCCAGGGTGTTGTGGAAGGCCTCATCTGACAGATCGGCAAAGTTGGCCGCACCTCGCATCATCGACAACAGCTCGACCACCGGCCAGTCGTCCAGCGCGCAGGCAGCCACGATTTGTTGGGCCAAAACGTCGAGGGGATTGCGGGGATAATGGGTCTCCTCGATAAGACCCTTGGCCATGCGCTCGACTACCACGGCCACTTCCAACAGGTCGGCCCGATGTTTGGGGAAGAGCTTGCCAACACTGGGGGCACCAACCTGGTGACCGGCCCGACCAATGCGCTGCAGGCCACGGCTGACCGCTCCGGGAGACTCGACCTGGATGACGAGGTCGACCGCCCCCATATCAATGCCCAATTCGAGGGAGGAGGTGGCCACGATGCCCTTGAGCACGCCCCGCTTGAGCTCGTCTTCAATCTGAAGTCGCTGGGTTCGACTCAACGATCCGTGGTGAGCCTTGACCAGTTCTTGGCCCGGCATCGGTGGGCGTCCCTCTGCCTCCGCCGAACGGTTCTCACCAGTCATTGCCAGCTCGTTCAAGCGGGTGGCAAGGCGTTCGGCCAAGCGACGGGAGTTGACAAAGATGATGGTGGAACGATGTTCCTGAACCAGTTCCAGCAATCGAGGGTGCATGGAGGGCCAGATGGACCGACGAGGCAGCGACCCAGTATCCAACGGCAGCCCACTATCCAACGGCGACCCAGCGTCGGTGGCCGCTCCGGTGTGCTCGCCCGGGACTTCCCGCTCCCCCAGCCTTGCCATGTCTTCAACGGGGATGATGACCTCGACGTCCAACTCTTTGGAGATGCCGGTGTCGATGATGGTGACTGGGCGGAGCTGGCGAGATCCGGCAAGACCGTTCTTGTTGTCTGGGTCGACGGTCGCTTCGGTCCCTCCCAAGAATCGAGCGATCTCTTCTAGCGGTCGCTGGGTGGCGGAAAGCCCGATGCGTTGAGGAGGTCGATCGGTGATGGCTTCCAGGCGTTCCAGGGTGATGGCCATATGGGCGCCACGCTTGGTCGCAGCCAGGGCATGGATCTCGTCGATGATGACGGTTTCGACCCCAACCAAGGTCTGGCGGATCTTGCTGGTCAGCATGAGGTAGAGCGACTCAGGGGTCGTGATGAGTAGATCTGGTGGATTGGTGGCCAGCTTGCGCCGTTCGGAGGCGGGAGTGTCGCCGGAACGGATGGCCACATGGGGTTCGGTGAAGGGTTCACCTAGACGTTCGGCCGCCAAGCGGATGCCCTGCAACGGTCCACGCAGGTTCTTCTCAACGTCGACGGCCAGGGCACGCAGGGGTGAGATGTAGAGGATGCGGGTGCGGTGATTCTTGTCGACTGGTATCGGCCGACTGGTCAGTTGATCCAGGCCCCAGAAGAAGGCCGACAGGGTTTTTCCCGAGCCGGTCGGGGCCAGAATCAGGGTGTGCTCACCACGGGCAATGGCAGGCCAGCCTTCTACCTGGGGTGGGGTCGGCTCGACAAAAGTGGTACTGAACCACTCGGCTGCGGAGCGACTAAACCCGTCCAGGGCTGGGTGGATGGTCGGTGACAGCTCCGGCATGATCCCATCAAGCTACAGAGTTCCATCACAGTATCGAAGCCCGATCTGCGGGCACACGTGAGTTGACAAGCCGCTTGGCCATCACCGCAGCAACCACGAACAGTAGGAACTCCAGCACCATTCCTGGCATCGCAACCATCGTGAACGGCTCAATCCAGAACAAGTCGAGCCCTACGGGAAACAGAATTTCCAGACCCAGCCTCGCCGCCCACAGGCACGTCTTGGTCAGAAGGTAGGGGTAGAGGGCAGCCTGATACCGATCGACTGATCGGGCAAGTAGTAACCCAACAAAACCAAAGGCCATCAACAGAATCCCGGTCGAGAAGGTCACCAACAGTACGAAATCCTTCTCACTATCTACGAGGGTGTGCAAACCATCGGCTCGATCAAAGAACGCCGGCATGGCGAAGTGGAGAAGTCCGACTGCCACCTCCACCGCAGCGGTCAACACCACGAGGCGGCGGAGCCAAAGTAACCGATCATCGGTTGCCAAACTCTGGGCCCCACTCATGGTTGCTCCAACAAGCTCGCCGATGTCCGCAGAACCGTCCGCCACCGCTGTAGCACCACCTCAGGTGCAGCGCGGTCAAGACCTGACCGCATGACCGCTTCAACGCTGTGCAACTACTCAATCTCGGAGATGACCTTGCCAACGTCGATGGCGTTGCCTTCTGGTCGAGCCCTGATTCGACCAAGCTCAACGGCACGATTCACCCGCCGGTGGCAACGACAAGCTGCTGACTCGCTGGTGAGACCACAATTGCTCGCCATGAATCCTCTGATATCGGACCTGGCCCGGGACAGCCGCTTACGAAACGTCGGTGCATTCACGCCAACGATTTCTGCGGCCATTGGACCCGGCAGTTCCAGTATCTCACCGAGTACGTATGCCACCCAATGGGGCCGATCCAGACACAACAGCATGGCACCAGTGCACGTTGTCCTCACGTCGTCGGCCATGGCCGCAAGCTCTGGTTGGAACTCTGGTTTGGGATCGGCCAGACCATCTCTCAGATCTCCAGCCAACAGGTCAAAGGACAAGTCCTCGAACTGGCCCCGGCGCCGGTCGAGAAGATGATTGACTCCAATCCGATACACCCAAGTCTTTAGTGAGCTTCTTCCATCGAAGGTGCCCAACTTGGTTACAACCTTGATGAGGATCTCCTGGCTGGCGTCTTCCGCATCACGAACATCCCAGACCATTCGGACGGCCAGACGATAAATGTCATCAACAATCGCTTCGACGAGCTCACTCAGCGCGCCGTCATCTCCTTCGAGCGCACGGTCTCTCAACAGCTCAAGTTCTCCAGACACCAGCGACCTCCATTCTTCCCCTATCAAAGTCTCACTTGTGTTAGACGAAAGACCACGGCCAAGTGTGACCAGCTTCATGGACACAATTGAAGACAAAGACCACGCCACTGTATGGTTCGTCACCATGCAGGCTGAATCAACCGGATACGCCCATCCCGAAGCGCTGGTAACACCGAAGTGGCTTCTGGAGCGCCTCGACGACCCCAAGGTTCGAGTCGTCGATGGCCGATTCGGATTGCAAAGCGACGACGACGGCTCTGTCCAATCCTACGCCAAAATCGACGACTACCAAGAAGGCCACATTCCGGGTGCGGTCTTTCTTGATGTCATGAGCGACCTCTCTGATGACGAGAATCCAACCTCGGTGATCGACGCAGCAACGTTCGAGGCGCTGATGTCCCGATTCGGGGTCGACAATGACACGATGGTTGTCATCTATGACGACGACGGTGGAACCTGGGCCGCCCGGCTGTGGTGGGCCTTGCGCTACTACGGACACGACCAGATTGCCATGCTCGATGGTGGGTTTGACCACTGGATCGCACAAGGTCATCCAACTGAGTCCCGCGTGACAGAGGTCCCGGTCGGTGCGTTCAAGGCAACGATTCGTCCGGAGCTGCGAGTGACGGCCGATGAGGTGGAGCAGTCCCTCGGAGACAGTTCGACCTGCATTGTCGACGCACTACCCGAGGTGTTCTATTCCGGAGAAATGTCGCTCTATCCGACACACCGAGCGGGCCACATACCCGGCGCACTTAATGTGGCCGCTCCGTCCAATCTAGACCGAGCGACGTCAAGAATGCTCCCACCTGATCAGTTGGCGCGGCTCTGGGAACCGCTCAATATCAGGGCCGACCAGCGAGTCATTACCTACTGTGGAGGAGGGGTTTACGCTTCGTTCGCTCTGTTCGCCCTCTATCTTCTTGGCCACGAGAATGCCGCCCTATACGACGCGTCCTGGTCCGAATGGGGAGCGGACAACAACCGACCAGTCGAGACATCGAGCACCCAGCCCTAAGCAACGAACGAGTTCTACCAAAGGAGAGTGCCCAGATGGCGCGTATCGAATTGATCGACCCAGACAAGGCCCAAGGCCGTCAAAAGGAAGTCTTTGATCGGGTTAAGGCCTACTACCAGATGGTTCCTGGGCTCCAGCAAGGACTGAACTATCTACCCGAGGTGACCGACGCAGTATGGACCTTAAGTCTGGCTACAGCAATGGAGGGATCCATTCGCGAAGAGCTCAAACGAGTGTTCTTCGCCGTCACCGCATACGAGGTTGACTGTGAATACTGCACGGCCGCGCACATGCTCGCTCTCCTGGGGCGCAAGTGGAGCCGTGACGAGTGCGTCTCCCTCATCGAAGGCACTCACTCCCCTCGCTTGACCGAGAAGGAGAACGCCGCGGTTGACTTCGTGAGGGTGGTTGGTCGGCGCCCGGCGGCGGTGACCGACGAGATGACTGAGCAGCTCCGTCAACTCGGCTGGACCGACGCGGAGATCGTGGAGATCGTGGCTTCGGTGGCCCTTATGCGTTACACCAGCACTATCGCCAGCGCTCTCGATGTTCCTCTGGAGGAGGCTATGGATGGGGTCGGCATCAGCTGTGGTGTGCCACTGTACAACCTGAACAACTAGCTGGAGCGAGTCCAACCCCTGATGGCAACAATTGATCCACCCGAAGACGACCGGATCGATCTGCGCCAGACCTTCGATGGTGAAGCCCTGCGATACCAATGAGCTCGACCCGGCTACCCGGAAGAGATCTTTGATCTGATCGCTGATGCCGGCGAGCTCGCCCGGGGATCAACCGTATTGGAGGTCGGCGCAGGTACAGGCCAAGCCACTCGTTCGATGGCCAATCGGGGATGGCAGGTCACGGCGACGAACCCAGCGCGCAGTTTTTCGTCGAAAGCCAGACCATTCATGACCAAAGGATGCCAAGTAAGCGGGCCAGCTTCCAGCTACTGATCAGATCAAGCCACGGCTTCCACTCTTGATGCACGACACCCTCACGCCAATGGTCGAACATCGACTCGAGCTCGACATCACCTACAGCGCAGCCAGCTATGTCGATGTTCTGGAGACCTATTCATCTCATCTTGCCCTCAACCCCGACACCCGCAGAAACCTGCTGGGCGAGATCGCGGCCTGCATCGACAACAACTATGGCGGTTCAATTGTGAAGCGCTACCTCTACACCCTCTCACTTGCCAAACGGTCTGGCTAGATTGCCAAGGTGACATCAGAGACCGCGAGACCAGACAATGGCGGTTCGGCGGCTAGGAAGGCCAAGCGGGCATCAAATGATGCTGTGATCCGCAGCTTTCAGAATATGCGGTTCGGCTCGGCACTCATGGTGAGCCTAGGTTGGGCCACGATCCTGATCATCAGTCTTGTCCGGCTCTATGACCAGTCCAACGAATGGGACGGAACCGGCACTGACCCGCTGGATGGCGTTCCCGTGGTGTGGATTGCTTTGATCTTCGCCGTGGCCTACGTGCCGTTAGCGCTGTACTACGGCAAGAACAAGCCAACCTCGATCAGCTCAACCTTCGTGATTGTTCTGGCGTTTGTGCCCATGGTCATGATGTCCTTCGCCCTTGCCGCCGATCACACGTTGGGTTCCGCCATGGGCGACCTGATCGCGGTCACCAGCGGCGTCTTGAACCTTGCCGTGATCGTTACTTCGTTGATGATCTCGGCCAGGGCCAGACGCCCTCGGCCCACCTAGGTCCGAAGCGACAACACATCACGATCTGGTCCGGTGTCCACTAGCTTGTTGATGATGAGACCACTTGTTTGGACCGGCTGGGTTGCTGCCTCGGTTGCTGCCGTGCCATTCCTATGATTGCTGTCAATCGAGCTCGGCACATCTCGCCGGGCCTCACGCAAGCCTGATCCCGGCGATCTCGAGTTGGAAACCCGAACTGGCAAGCTGGTTGATCTCGGAGCTGGAGTGTCCCTAGTGGGCGGCATCATCTCCTCTTTCTGGCTTCCCTCGACCACGACCGAGCCACGCCTCCTCGTGTTCGTATCCGGAGTGATCCTCATGACCGTCGCCTTGGCCCTAAGCGCGTCGGCCCGCAAACACCTTGGCCGCTTTCATCGGGACGACCTCACTCGAGACCCAGACCATGAATTGGTTGACACCGGTCCGTACCGCTTCATCCGCCACCCTCTCTACAGCGCCACCAGTTGTGCCTTCTTGGGAATCGGACTCTGTCTTGGCACCTGGATCAGTATCGGCCTCGTTGCCCTACCTATCGGTGCACTCGTCCACCCGATCCGGGTCGAAGAACGGCTCCTGAACCGAGTGCTCGGAAACCAGTGTCAGGACTACGCCAAACAAACGGCCCGGCTCCTTCCCCGAATCTGGTAAGACTTCGGGGCACAGCATTGCTCACAGACCGACAGAACCGAGGCGCACTATGAATAGCGAAACCTCCCGCCGCTTCGGGGTGGGGACTCGGCTGGATGCTTTTTGACCTGGACGGAAGCAAACTCATCGGTCACAACGGGGCAACCTTGGGCCAGACCTCTTGCCTGCGGGTCGAGCCCGAATCTGGCATCGTCATGTCCATTCTCACCACTGGTGGAGGTAGCCGGGTTGCCCCCTTCACCTAACACTCCCGTCTTACACCACGAGTCGGGTAGCTCCGGAACCAGCAGCCGCGAGGTTGCCCAGGCCGAAGGTTAGGATCGACCCAATGTCGAACTTGATCAATATTGCTCTCAAGCTGGTCAAGCAGGTTCAAGCAGCACAACAAGAACGTGAGCGGGGGACCGGTAGGCCACAGAAGAAGTCCGCTCCACGAACCAAACGCGTCCAGCATGGTGTCCGGGTCGAATACACACCGGAAATCGATGGGGACCCCGATCCTGGCGAAGTGGTCTGGACCTGGGTGCCCTACCAGGAAGATCCGAACAGGGGCAAGGATCGACCAGTGGTAATTATTGGTCGCATGGGTGACGACTTGGCTGGTGTGCCTCTCACGTCAAGGAACAAGGGACGCAACGACCATGTCTCGGTCGGTACTGGCACCTGGGACCCCCGACATCGCCAGAGTTGGGCCAAGGTCGACCGGCTTCTCACCATCGATCCAGATGATGTCCGTCGTGAGGGGGCAATTCTGAACAAGGACCGCTTCGATGACATAGTCAACAAGCTGGCCACGTATCACGAACTCGTCCGCCCTAAGTAGGAACCACCTAGCTTGGGAATTCCCCACCAAACGGTGTCAATATTTGGTTGACACTTTGATTTTGTCAATGTATTGGCATCCAAGCCAGTTTCCAGCATGGTGTGAGCATGATCG
Organism: Actinomycetes bacterium; assembly: GCA_024276425.1. GTDB lineage: Bacteria > Actinomycetota > Acidimicrobiia > Acidimicrobiales > SZUA-35 > JAJRQY01. The sequence goes on from JAJRXF010000191.1 coordinate 19,464, forward strand.
CCGGTGTGCCGCCAGAGAATATTGAGGTTCCGCGTGCAGTTCTGGCCTACGCCGCTGGCCGGAGGCTCACGCCGGTCTGGCTGAACGAGTTGGGTGGACTGACGTTCGAGATCGACGGCAACACAAGTCGCGACTTCGTCAAGTGGAACC
>JAJRXF010000192.1 GCA_024276425.1 Actinomycetes bacterium
CCTGGCTCAAAGCCGTGATCACCGACGCGGCACGAGTGTTGGAACCCGGCGGCCGCATCGCAATCATTGCCCCAACCGTTGTCTGCCACCGGCCGTTCGTCTGCCTAGCGACTGAAACCAAAACCGCGTTCGATGCAGCTGGGGTCATGTTGCGGGACGAGATTGTGTGGATCAAGGTCCCCGTACCTGACACCCAAGACCTCCCCGTCGGAGTGAAGGCCTGGGTATCACCCCACAACCCCGGGACCCAATACGTTTCTGAACGCATCCTCATTGGCTGCAAAGAACAAGTGTCACGCTGGGGCGGCCCCGCCGATCGGGCCGAGGCCGGGTTGCCCTGTGAATCGGATCTGACTCAGGAAGCGTTCGCCCGAGACACCCTCGATGTGTGGTTCGTGACCCCAGAAACCTGGGATCTCATGGGCGATGAGCCCGAACCCTTACCGGCCGAACTGGTGACCCGGTTGATTGGTTTGCACACCTATGTGGGCGACCTGGTGGTTGATCCAATGTGTGGCACCGCAGGTGTTTTGTTAGTGGCCACTGAGATGGGTCGCAGGGCTTGGGGGGCTGAAACCAATGAGTCATTGGCGACCAGGGCACGACTGACGATGGCGGTAACTAACCAAGAAGGCGGAACCAAATCATGACAACCATCCAACCAACCAAACCACCTTGTGAGCAGCCGTCGGTGGTGTTGCGGCTCCTAGCGACGCCTGACCCGGAACTAGTCAGCGTGTTGACAGAAGCGGGCTGGACCCCAGTGTTGCCTGATGACAGCGAAACTCCTGGCCACCTTGTCGATCCATGACGTGGTGAACGAAGCCCAGATTGGTTCCAGGTTGCTGCGGTTAGCTCGGTCTGCTCCGTCTCGGGCCGCTGATGCCGAAGTCGAGATCACCCGGTTAGGGAAAGAAATCGAAGCCGGTGTGTCCCAGTTAGAGAAACCACTCGCTAAGGCTGCCGAGTTGGCGCAGATCGGTGTCGAGTTAGCGACGTTGACAGCAGAGATTGAAGCCGAACAAACCGCACCGACCCAGGCTTGTGACCTGCCATCACAAGCCGCGAAGACAGTGCACGAGGGTCGGCACCAGATGAGCGGCAGAACCCTGTGACAAAAGTGAGCTAAATCTACTAGCTCGCTTCTCTGCCCTCGTTAGCCTCGCCCATGAGCCGGTTGATCTCGGTGGCGATCACGTTGTCTCTTGACTCGATAGCGTGCTGGTAACGCAGCGCAGCGTCGGGGGAGGCGTGCCCCATCCGTTTCATTGATTCCTTCAGGGTCGCCCCAGCCACAGCATTGAGGGTGCCAGCGAGATGACGCAGATCATGGAACGTGCAGTCAATCCCTGATTTCCTGCGGGCTGCCACCCATGCTGCCCGAAACCCCCGCCGGCCTCCTTCAGACTCGGCCGGAAACAAGAAAGCGTCCGGGTCGTCACTGGCGTGGTTGGCCAGATGGGTTTTCAGTTCGTCTACTAGGCGTTCGGAGATGGCGACGGTTCGGATACCGGCCTCGGTTTTGGGTGGCTGCAAGACATATGGGCCAGCATCGGTCGGGACTAATGCTTGATCGATACGTACCGTCGGGGGAGTGCTATCCAGATCCAGGTGGTTTGTTGTTAGTCCGAAGCACTCGCCTCGCCGTAACCCGACAAAGGCCGAGAGCAGCACCATTGCCCGGTAGTGCCCGTCAATGGCATCAGCGGCCTTGTAGACCTCCTCAATGGTGGGGATGGCCCGTTCCTTACTTCGCTCGGTTCCGGCACCCTTGATGCGGCACGGGTTGTTGGGGATCAACCGATCCTCAACCGCTGCTTCTAGAATTTGGCGTAGGAGTCGGTAGACCTTGGCGGCGGTTGTTTGGCCGATGTGGCCGGAACGTAGGTTGTTGTGCCAGTGGCGAATTGCTCCTGGTGTGATCGAGGTGAGGTTGGCTTGGCCTAGTGCTGGGACGATGTGAAGCCTCAACAGGTAGGCGTAGAGTTCGCGGGTTTTGGGGCGAAGAGCGGTTTTTCCGTCCAGCCAGGTGGTCGAGTATTCGGCCAGGGTGATGGAACGGCCAGTCCGGTCCAGGTTGTCGCCTCGTTCTAATGCGAGTTCTGTGGCGGAGAGCCAGCGGTTGGCGTCGGCTTTGCTGGTGAAGGTTGTTTGGGCGGGTATCCGGTCGCGGGTGATGGGGTCGAGGTAGGTGGCTTGCCATTTCCCTGATGGCAGTTTGCGGATGCTGCCGAATGTGCGCCTTTGTGCCACTGTGCTGCCTCTTGTCGACTGCTGCTAGTTGCACGTTAGTTGCACGAAACGACTTTGGCAAGAAACCGTGTTCCCCGGATAAGTGGCCTGACCAGGGAATATGCAGTCTGATTCCGTGGAGCCAGGGAGAATTGAACTCCCGACCCCCTGCTTGCAAAGCAGGTGCTCTACCAACTGAGCTATGGCCCCTGAGGAATGCTTGAGGGTAGCGCCCCTCGATCCCGCTTTGGTGACTCCCAAACTGGATTCAATCCCTCAGGGAGCAAAGGGTGCCGCTAGGAGTGCCTGCGGTCGACATCCCTGAACTAGCCGAGCCCTCCCTCGGCGACCATCCGCTCCAATGTGAGTTCGGGGAAGTCGGTAAGGACTCGATCCATCCAGTAGCGGCTCTCAAAGAGTGCCAGATGGGTGCCGTTCGCTCGCTTGAATACGTCGACTCCCTGCATGGCCTGGAGTTTGGGAGTTGATTCGACATCGGTCTTGCGGGCGATGGTGTACGGAGTCGACGTCAAGGCAACCGGAGCACCAAACTCATTCTCGAGTCGATGGGTGGCAACCTCGAACTGTAGTTGTCCTACAGCGGCAAGCACCGGGGCCTGTTCGCCCAGGAAGTCGTCTCGCAATACCTGAATGGCTCCCTCCTCGTCTAGCTGGGCGACACCCTTTCGAAACTGTTTGAACTTCGAGGTGTCCTTGACCCGAACACGCATGAAATGCTCGGGTGCAAAGGCCGGTAGGGCAGGGAATTCACAAGGCATATCCACATACACGGCGTCGCCGACCCGTACATCGTTGGCGTTGACTAACCCGAGGATGTCACCTGGGTAGGCAGTATCAACAGTCTCGCGGTCTTGTCCAAACAAGGTCTGGGCGTATTTGGTGGAAAACTGACGACCCGAAGATGCCGCGGTGGCGATGAGACCGCGCTCAAATACCCCGCTGCACACCCGAACGAAGGCAATGCGGTCTCGGTGGGATTTGTCCATGCCGGCCTGCATCTTGAACACCAGGCCAGCGAAGGGCTCATCAAGCGCTCGGGTGGTCCCGTCGGCGAGGGTTCGCGCCGATGGAGCCGGGATGAGGTCAACCACACCGTCGAGTAGGAATCGGATTCCGAAATTGGTCATTGCTGACCCAAAGAAAACCGGAGTGCTTTCGCAGTTTAGGAAGGTGTCGCGATCGGCCAGGCGGCCTAGTTCTCGAAGAAGTTCGGCTTCTTCTTGGGCTTCCCCCCACCATTCGACATCAAGTTCCTCGGCTTGGTCGGACTCGACTTGGGTCTCTGGTGCCATGGTCGAACCACGTGCAGTGCGCTCGAATCGGGTGTATTGGCCGCTGGCCTGATGAATCAAGCCCCGAAAGTCACCGGCAATTCCAACTGGCCAGGTGACTGGGGTTGGGTCGACTATCAGGGTTTGCTCGATCTCATCGAGAAGTTCGAGGGCAATCTTTCCGGGACGATCCCACTTGTTGACAAAGGTGATGAAGGGGATTTCCCGTTCTCGGCACACCTCAAAAAGTTTGAGGGTCTGTTTCTCGATTCCTTTCGCGGCATCAAGAACCATGATGGCCGCATCGGCGGCGGCTAGCACACGATAGGTGTCTTCGGAAAAGTCGCGGTGACCTGGGGTGTCTAGCAGGTTGATCACCGTGTCGCGATACTCGAACTGGAGAGCGGCCGAGGTGATAGAAATCCCTCGCTGTTGCTCCATCTCCATCCAGTCTGAGGTGGCGGAGCGCCTGCCCTCACGAGCCTTTACTGTGCCCGCTTCTTTGCCCAAGGCTCCGCCATAAAGCAGGAATTTCTCGGTCAGGGTGGTTTTCCCTGCATCCGGGTGCGAGATGATGGCGAAGGTTCGCCGTCGGGCAGCCTCACTGCTGGGATCGTTCACGAGCACAGACGCTAGCGCCGTTGTCGGACTTCTTGTGTTGTTCGGTGGGGCGTTACTCTCTTGCGGTGACCAATGCATCCTCTCCCTCGGCTGGGTCCTACGCCGGGGCCCGCGCCCCGGATCGATTCTGGAAGGTTTCCAGTAGTGGGCTTTCACTCGCCGCGTATCAATGGGGCCAGGACGACGGGCGGCCGGTGTTGCTATCCCACGGAGGCTTCGATTTTGCTCGCACGATGGACACCTTTGCGCCCCTTCTCGCTGATGGAGGGTGGCGGGTCATTGGCTGGGATCACCGGGGTCACGGTGATAGCGAACACGCCGCGCTCTACAACTGGGATGCAGACATTCGCGACGGCGTGGCGGTGTTGGACTCGATCACCGACCAGGCCGTTCCCATTGTTGGCCACTCCAAAGGAGGTGCTTTGGCCTTAACCCTGGCTACGATCCGCCCCGATCGGGTCACTGCCCTGGTGAACCTTGATGGCCTGCCATCACATCGGACAGTTCCAGACATCTCCGATCGTGAACGAAAGCGGCTCATGGCCAGTGAGCTCACGGCAAGACTTGACTTTCGTCGGCGGGCACACCTGAGTTTGCGTAGACCGGGAACACCGCAAGAACTTGCCCTTCGCAGGCAGAAGATGAACCCTCGCCTGAGCTTGGAATGGCTCCAGTACTTGGTGACGGTGGGGGCTCGGGAGTCCGAGGACGGATGGCGTTGGAAACTTGATCCGAGTATGCGCTTTGGTGGTTTTGGTCCGATCAGGCCCGAGTGGTCCTTGGCTCGGATGCCAGGGATTGGCGTACCGATGTTGGCGGTTCTTGGGGTGGAACAGGAGGCGATGGGTTGGGGAACGCTGCCGGAAGACGTTGAACCCTGGTTGCCTCCGGGAGCCCAGCTTGTGCCTCTTCAGGGGGTAGGACATTTTGCCCATATTGAACAGCCTGACGTTGTGGCGAACCTCGTTCTGGAGTTCTTGTCATGACCGAGTCGACCCACCCAACTGTTTGGCTTCAGCACAACAAGATCCAACTTGCCCTTCATCAACTGAAGGGCGATACGAAGGATCAGTCGAGCACGCCGCTACTGCTCTTGCATGGCCTTGGCGAGCCATTGCAGCCTCCGACCCCACCTTGGGACCAGTGGTCAGGACCGATCTGGGCCCTGGACTTCACCGGCCATGGGGCCTCAACGGTCCCTCGCGGTGGGGGCTACACGGCTGAGGCACTCATGGGAGATGTCGATGTCGCCCTAGCAGAAATCGGTCCGGCCACCATTTTGGGTCGAGGTCTCGGGGCCTATGTGGGTTTGTTAACAGCGGGTGCTCGGCCGGAGTTGACCAGAGGAGTGATCTTGAGCGATGGCTCCGGTTTGACTGGAGGAGGTGAGGGACCTCAGTCCTCAACCTGGTTCCTGCCTGGTGATGCCGACGGCCGAGCCCCCGATCCCTACGCCCTCTACGAACTATCGAATGACGTTCGGCCCGCCGACTATGCCGTGAACTTTTTGCACCTTTTGCTGGCGGGATCAGAGCTTGAAGTGCCCCTGGTTGTGGCCGCCAAGAATCGACCGCCCTGGCTGGCAGCGGTAGCCAAGGATCCCGCTGTTATCACTGAGCCTTTGGAGCAGGCTTTTGGACGGTACAACCCAGTGCCTTAGCGGAGGAATCACAAACCGTTAGCTTTCAGGTTCATGGTTAAGGTCGATAATGCCAAGCCGGACCGCGCCGAGTACAGCGTGGGTCAGGCTTTGGGCGTCGAGCTTGCGGTAGATGGCGTTGAGGTGATTGTGTACTGTTTTGGTAGTGATGCCAAGGTAGCGGCCGGCCTGTTTGGTGCTCATTCCATCGGCGATCGCTTGGAGAATTTCGATTTGGCGGTCCGAAAGCAGATCTTCGTTGGCCTTGGCCTCATTGACCGTGTTAATCATGGCGCCAGCTAACGCCGGAGATAGTGCGGTTTCGCCGTCGGCGACTCGTAGAACAGTGGCCCGAACGTCCGTGAAGGATGTGCCCTTGCTGAGGTATGCGCTCGCACCAGCGGCTATGGCGTCACGAGTCTTGTCGATGTCGTCATGCATTGTGAGTACGGCGACACGGGTACCTGGCACCTGTTCTCGGATCTGGCGGGTGGCCTCGATCCCGTCCATGACCGGCATTGAGAGGTCCATGAGCACCACCTGGGGCTGGAGTGCCTTGGCCAGGGCCACTGCCTCCTCTCCGGTTGAGGCCTCGCCAACCACGGTGTCACCGGCTGACTCGAAGGATCGGCGAAGACCATCACGCAGCAAGGCATGGTCATCGGCGAGCAGGATTTTGATCATGGTTTGACCTCTCGGACGGGTTGGCTTGTTAGAACCGTGATGACTGTGCCCTGGCGGGGCTCACTCATTATCTCCAGGACTGCTCCCACAGACGCGGCTCGTTCTCGCATACCTACCAAACCATAGGCGCTCCCGCGGATGCCCTTGGTCGGATCGAATCCTTGACCGTTGTCTTGGATGACCAAAACCCCGCGGCCAGCCTCTACGGACCAGCCGATATGGGCGTGGGTAGCCATGGCGTGTTTTTCGATGTTCGTTAGTGCTTCTTGGGTGATTCGCAATAGTTCGTTCTCGACGACGGCAGAGAGCCGGTCGAAGCGAGACTTGGGTAGGACGAGCGTGACCTCAATCTCGCTACGCCGCTCGAACCGATTGACTACTTCGGTCAGCAGGACACTCAGTGGTCGTTCGGCTGTCACCGAGGCCCGCAGTTCGATGAGGGTGTCTCGGAGTTCTTCGATTGCGCCTTGGGTGTCTTCGTGTAGTTGTTTGAGATCCATGGAGGGTTCTGGTTGTTCGCTATTGATCCGCTCGAGTTCCAGACCAATGTAGGTCAGATACTGGCCGAGTCGGTCATGCAGATCGCGAGCGATTCGAGTTCGTTCCTCGGCCGCGGCCAATGAACGTAGTCTCTGAAAGGCTCGAGCGTTGGCAACGGTGAGGGCGAGGACATCAGACATTCCTGCCAGAAGATCGGCATCATTGTCGGTGAAGGCCGGCGCATTGGCCTTGCGTTCCACGCCGACCAGTCCCGTATCGATCCCGTCTACTACCAGCCGAACATACAGGCCGCTTCCTCGACGTTGGCCCAGTCCTGCCAGGTTGTCGACGCGAAGTGGACCGCTCTGGGCGGCGGCGTCAATAAGTGGTGACGGAAGGTGTCGGGAGTCCAGGAGGGGCGGCAGGTTGAATCCTTCTTGGATCTGGGGGGACCAGGTTCCATCCTCGTAGTTGAGGAGAATTAGGCGGTCAGCGGAGAAGCTTTCGCGGAGTTGATCTCTGGTGGCGGCCAGAACCTCCTCAAGGTCCAGGGAGGACGGCAAGGTTCGGGTCAAATTGTTGAGGACGCCGAGTAGGTGGTTGGTCTCGGAGAGGCGGCCGATTCGTTCAGCTTGAACCAATCGACGGCCTTCTAGCTGAAGGAGGCGCTCGTGGGCTAGGCCGGGGAAGATAGCCGCACCGGCCAGGGCGATCACCCCGGGCGCTCCAGGAGTGACGAAGCTTCCTTCGGCCAAGACCGAGGCCCCGACAACGATTATCAGACTGATAGTCGCCGCCCACATACCCTCGTACAGGCCCCAGCCAAAGGCAACGATGGCAACGGCGACAAAAACGACACCGATAAAGGCACTTGTCAGGCCTTCGTTATAGCCAGTGGCCGCCGACAAAATGGCCACATCAGATAGGGCGAACCACAGTTGTCCGCCCCTTCGATCGCCAAGACGTAGTGGGCGAACCGTTCGCCAAGAGGCCAAAAAGACAGTGACGGTGAGCGTGGCGACGACGGAAAGGTTGTTGGTGGCACCCGTTGCGGTCCAGGCCAGGCCGACCATGAAGGCACCCCAGCGCAGGGCGGCCAGGGCGGCGGCCAATGAACCAGCGACCACTGGCCCCAGGTCGAGGGCCCGACCGGGTTCGTCCACCACGTCGTGTCGTAGGGCGCGCAACAACCCAAGGACATCGCCGGACGTCGATTTTTTATGCGACGGCCGGTGGGATTTCGGAGCCCGGGTACCGGTCACGTTGTTCTCATCGGCAGTTATCTGATCTGTTCAACTTCTCAGGCTGCATGGCTGTTGTCACCTAGGCCGATCGTGTTCGATCTACCCTCTGTTGGCGGTGCAGGTAGCGGCTTGAGGCTTGGTCCTTACTGGGTTCGGGCCGCAACATAGTTAGCCAAGCTGACCATGGTGCGGCGAATACTTGCCCCAAAGGGTAGATCAGCGGCGGCCATCGCCGCGGTTTCGACTAAATGATCGATTCGTCTTTCGATATCCGCGATCGCTCCGGTTGCCTGGAGAACTTCGAGAATCTCAAGGATTTGTCCATCTGATAGTTGGCCGTGGCCAACAGTGGAGAGGACTCGAAGTTGGCTAGCGTCGGCCCGCTCGTGGGCCGACGCTAGGAGTTCTGTTGGTTTGCCTTCTTGGAGGTCGCTTCCGACGGGTTTTCCAACATGGTCGGGATCACCGAGAACTCCAAGAAGGTCGTCGCGTAGCTGGAAGGCCTGTCCGACTGGTCGCCCGAATATGTCCAGGGCGCGATGGAGATCTTGATCTGCTGTCGTGTTGGCCAGGGCTGCCCCGAACTGGAGGGGACGAACAATGGTGTAGAGAGCGGATTTGAACACGGCAACTTCCTGAGCGGTTTGTCGACTGAAGTCGCCCATTGCCGCTGCACGCATGTCCAAGTATTGCCCGAGGTTCAGTTCGATTCGGAGTTCATCCCAGATATCTCGGGCGGCGCCGGAGGTAATGCCGATTAGTTGATCGGCATATACGTGGCTCAGATCCCCGATAAGGATGGCGACTCCGTCACCATAACGTCGGGGTTCGCCTCTCCATCCCTCCCGAGTGACCCGGTCAGCCTGGTTGATGTGGATCGTGGTTTGCCCCCGCCGCGTGTCGGCACCATCCATGATGTCATCGTGAATAAGAGCGAAGGTCTGTAGAAGTTCAAAGGCGGCCCCACAATCAACGATGACCGCTTCGTCTGTGCTGGTGTTTGTGTCAGCCAAGCCGAGGTTGACCAGGTTACCTCGCCAGGCCCAGTAGCAAAAGGCGGCTCGAATGCGTTTGCCCCCGCCCGACATACGTTGGAGTTCAAGGATCGCTTCGCCAAGTCGTGGCTCGGTATGGGACCAGCGTTGGTACTCGTGGTCAAAAAGCTGTGCGAGTCGTTGATCGACTTTGTCGGCAACTTCGGTTATTTCTGGGGGCGGCCTAGTCATTGTTCGTGTCTTGATCAAGGTCGGCGACCACGGTGGCCACATTGGCTCGAACGATCGAAAGCCGTGACCGGCAATAGCCAACCAGTGCGGCCGCTCGTTCTACCTTCTGGGATAGCGCGTCGACGTCGACCATGTTCGTTTCGAGTTCGACCAGGATGGCCTCAAGTTCGGCTAAGGCTTCGCCGTAGCCCAACTTGTCTACTGCTTTGGAGTCAGAGGTCATGTTTGTGATTCCCCGGGACGTGAGCTTTTGGTTGGTCTATCGCTGCTGGCCGCTCCGTCGGCGCTGGCATCGACGGCAGTGACGACGGAGGTGATGGTTCCGTGGGCCAGTGTGGTCTCCAGAACGGCCCCACTATCAATTTGATCCAGAGAGCGGATGATTCCAGTAGCTGGGTTGACAAGTCGGGTGATTGACCATCCGCGAGCGAGCGCCTGTTGAGGGTCGAGTGCTCGCATCCGAAGGTCGGCCCGCTCCAACATGGCGTCGGCTCGCTCGAGGCCAAGAGCCGTCGCACCGAGGGTCCGGTCCGATAGGCGGTCGAGTTTCGCCGCGGCGCTAGCGAGCGATTCCTGCGCTGATCGGCCAACCCTGGACCGGTAGGAACCAACGACTAGGTCTGCCTGTCGAAGGTGATCGTTAGCCCGGTGGGCAATTCGGTCCGAACAAATGTTCACCCGTCGTTCGAAGTACTGGACGGCGTTGACGAGGACTCCAGCTGAGGCGGTGGGCGTCTTAGCCGAGGTGTTCGCGACCTCATCAGCCACCGATCTATCAGTTTCGTGGCCGACGCCCACCACGACTGGAACCTTGCTGGCGGCAATAGCCCTGGCAACATCTCCGTGGTCAAACGCCGCCAGGTCGGTTCTGGCTCCACCACCGCGTATGAGGACGATCACATCGAAATTGTCATGATTAACCTGGCCCGCCTGAACCAAGGCCTTGGTGAGACCAGTCACTGCCTCATCTCCTTGTACCCGGGAATCGAACAGGGTTAGAGCAAATGTGTAGTTGCTGGTGGCGAGCTCATGGCTGAAATCGGCTTCGGCCGCACTTCCAGAGCTGGTAATGAGGGCGACTCGCAGGGGGAGTACCGGTATGCGAAGGCGCTTGTTCATCTCCAATAGGCCGGCCTCGGCCAGTTCGGCTAGGAGTTGGGCTTTTGCAGACTCTAGTTGACCGAGGGTGAAGGCCGGGTCGATGAGTGTCATGATGAGCTGGACACGGCTTTGGCGAGGGTAATAGGTGACCCTGCCTCGTATTTGAACTTCGACCCCATCGGTCATGCGCACGGAGTTTGTCCGTTTGAGAATGGCGTTTACTCGGAACTTCGATTTGGCAAACAGGGCGACCGGAAGGCTGACTTCATTTTGTCGTTGTGTCGACCCGAGGTCGGGATCTGGAGGGTCAACCAGGTCGAAGTAGACGTGCCCATTGGCTGAGCGGGAGATTCCAGAGATTGCGCCCCGTACCCAAACCTCGCCATCAAACGCGCCAGCAATGGTTTGATCAATTTGTTGGCAGAGTTGTTGGACCGTCACTGCTTTAGGCACCCCAAGAACACTATCTGGGCGGTACTCGCCTCATTGGTGATGGCGCATCTGCTGGAGGTCTGCCATGATGGACTCGGAGTTGGCGGTTCGAGGTTGGGACTGGGTTTTGTTCTTGGCCGGGCAGAAGCGCGAGTCAGAAATTGGAGAGTTCTCGTCCCCTATCCACTTCAACACTGTCCGTGGTGAGTACTGTCGCCAGTCGAGCTTCTGGGGACTTCCGCGCCAGTGAGTTCTGTGGGAGTTTTCTACGTGGCCGAATTCCTAGCTGCAAACAATGAACTGCCGTTTGACCCTCCCTTGACGTCGCTAGCGGCGTTGGGAGTGCTGGACGACGGAATACCCCAGTTGAACCGCCGGGCGACGGACGGTCGAGTTTCTGCTGTTAATGGGGTGGCGGTAACGACGATTAACCCCGCTACGGGTCGTTCCCATCTGATGTACGTCAGCGAGAATCTGGCGGACATGTTGGGGTTTCGTCCGGACCAACTGTTGGGTCGAAGCCCGCATGAGCTTTTTGCTGACCGAACGCCGATGGCTCAACTTGATGCCGCGGCGGCAGTGGTGGAGCGGGGAGAACAGGCGATTCTGTCTCTCGATCTTCGTCATGCCAATGGCCGTGACGTTTCGGTTGAGGCGACCTTCCTTGCCCTTCCGGCTCCCAATGGGGGCTGGCCTTGTTTCTTGGCCCTGTATCGCGACAACTCGTCGTGGCCGAAGCCAGAGCAATTGTTGGCCGACCAGTCGGCCATGTTAGATTCGCTGGCCCGAGGACATGACGTTGTCGATGTGTTGCGTCAGGTCTCTGGCCGGATCCAGGATCAGGTTCCTGGGGCATCGTGTTGGGTCGGATTGGTTGACGGGGTTGGCCTAATTGAACCCGTTCTGGTTGGTCGCCATAGCGAAGATCTGGTCGATGATGTTCTTCAAGAACTCACGCAAAGTGGTCAAACGTCCACTCCTAGCTGTTCACGGGTGGACGATCTGCCGCTTGAGTTGGGCCTGGCGTTGCGGGCCGAGGACATTGCCTCGCTGTGGGTCTATCCCATCGTTGGTGCCGATCGGCGTAGTCAGGGTGTGCTCATTATTAGCGTTGCAGATCGGACCGAACCACATCCCTCCGAGCATCAAATGTTTGAACATTTGTCAAGGGTTGCCGCGGTTGCCGTCGAACGATCTCGGGCCGAGGCTTCCCTGGCCCACCAGACGCTGCACGACTCTTTGACTCAACTGCCGAACAGGGCTTTGATTGTCGACCGCCTGGAGCAGGCGGTCGCCCGGCTTGGTCGTGACAACAATCGACTGGCTGTTTTGCTCGTCGACCTCGACCGTTTCAAGGCTTTGAACGACACCCGTGGACCCGACGTCGGTGATGAGGTGCTGATTGAAGTTTCACGTCGCCTTCGCCGATCGGTTCGCCTTGGTGACACCGTTGGTCGGATCGGGGGTGATCAGTTCTTGGTTCTTTGTGTAGCCATGAACGGAGAACTTGATGCTTCTTCGATGGCTGAGCGAATCGTTGAGAGCGTGTCGGAGCCCCTTGTGTTGACCAACGAGAAGTTGTCGGTCTCTGCCTCGGTTGGTGTTGTCCTGGTGAATCAACCCGGGCAATCTCCTGCCTCCATTATCTCCAGCGCAGAGTCGGCCTTGGCCAGTGCTGTCGACGCCGGTCGTGGCGGTTTTGCGCTGTACGAGGAGGGCTTACAGCAGCGGGTTCTTATCCGCCACGACGTCGAACAGGCCCTGCAGGTCGCCCTTACCGAGGACGAACTCGTTCTTCACTTTCAGCCTTTGGTGGAGATGTCCTCGGGTCGAATGATTGGGGCCGAGGCACTCATCCGCTGGAACCGTCCTGGACATGGGCTGATGCCCCCGAACTCCTTCATCGAGATTGCGGAGGAGACAGGTCTCATTGTTCCAGTGGGTGCATGGGTCATCGACGAGACTTGCCGTCAACTAGCAAATTGGCCAGTTGGCCCAGATGGAAATGGGCCGGTGATCACCGTCAACCTTTCGGCCAGACAACTGGCCGAAAGTAGTCTGGTGAGTACGGTACTAGCCGCCATGGAGCGACATGATGTCCCACCGGAGCGCTTGGGTTTTGAGGTCACCGAATCCATGCGAGTCGAAGAAGTCGAGACAGCCATCGTGACCCTCAAACGCCTGGCGGCGCTGGGCTGCAAGCTGGCCATCGATGATTTTGGAGTCGGTTACGCCTCGCTTGACTATCTGCGACGGTTCTCCATGGCTGACACTCTCAAGATCGACCGGTCCTTCGTTTCTGGCCTGGGCGAATCTCGGGAGGACACGGCCATTGTTTCGTCCTCAATCGCTTTGGCTAAGTCGCTGGAGATGTCGGTGGTAGCCGAAGGTGTCGAAACATCGGATCAGTATCACGATCTGGCAGCGATGGGTTGTGACTATGCCCAGGGCTACCTATTGAGTCGCCCAGTTCCCTTGGATCAGGTGCTGGAATTGTGGGAGCGGTCGACCCTAATCAAGCTGTAGAGGTGATCAAGCTGTAGGGAAACCCGGAGTGCCTTCCTCAAGCGCAACACCGAAGGTGTTGAGGAAACCGGAGACCATTTGGTAGTAGCCAACGCACATCACCAGTTCAATTAGGGCTTGGTCGTCCCATGACTTGGCCAATTCGGCGTAGGTCTGATCGCTGAGGCAACTGTCATCACAGATTTCGTCGGCCAGGGCGATGAGATGGCGGTCTTGGCTTGTCCACGGGTGGCTAGCTGCGTCACCGCCCGCAAGGTTGGATATCTCGGCCTCGGTGAGCCCGGCCTCAGCCGCAATGCGACGATGTTGTCCGAACTCATAGGCGGCTTGGCAGTTCCAGCCGGTACGAAGGATCACGATTTCCCGCTCACGATCCGGAACGACCCCGCGGCTGAGTATCTGATTTCCCAGACTCAAAAACTTCCTCATCAGCCACGGGTGGTGAGCCAGGGTGCCAAAGATGTTTAGTGGTTCGGCGTTGTTGGTCATGGTTTGCGCCAACAAGGCAGCCACGTCATCCTCAGGGCTGTGGACCGGTTCGAGTCGTGGTTTCGATGGCCGGTTCATACCCAATCCTTTCGGGGTCGGAGTAGGCCCTCCTGAGCTACGGTTGCGACGAGCACTCCGTCGGTGTTATGGATTGTCCCGTGGGCTACGCCGCGAGAGCCCCGCAATGATTGAAAATGCAGGTCGTGGAGTAGCCATTCCTCAACCCGGGGGGCCCGATGGAACCAGATGCTGTGGTCTAGGCTGGCACTCATGAAGTCCTCCCACGGACGCCCAGATGGATGGGCACTGCGGATTGCTCCCATGGGGATGTGGTCCGAGCTGTAGGCCAGGGCGAGGTAGCCAGCGTCACGAACTCCAGAAAGATCGCCAGATGAGGTGACCTTGATCCAAGCCATGGTGTGGCCGGGTTCCAAAAGCTGCGGGGGGATGAGTCGAACCGCTGATATCTCGTCCCAGTCGTCACCCTCGCACTCCTGTGGTCCTGGCACATCCAGGTTGGCGGGGCTGCCGTCGATCTCGACGTCCGGCTCGGACCGGTGGAATGAGGCAGACAGGTTGAAGATCGCTCCGCCGGTCTGTCGGGCTACAACCCTTCTGGTGCTGAAGGATCGGCCGTCGCGGATTCGGTCGACGTCGAAGACAATGGGTCTGGTCTCGTCCCCCGCCCGAATGAAATAGCCGTGGAGCGAATGCACCACGTGGTCTGAGTCGTTCGTGAGTTGGGCGGCCCGCAGAGCTTGGGCCACGACCTGGCCGCCATAAACGCGTTGTCTACCCGCCTGGGGGCTGTGGCCGACGAAGAGGTCGGCCGCCAATTGTTCGAGTGCGAGTACCTCAGCGAAATCGCCAGGTTCGTTCTTAGACATGCTGGTCAGCCATGGGGTGGTGAGTTTCGATCATTCTCTTGGACCAACTCAATCAAGGTGCCAAAGCTTCCCTTGGGATGGATGAAGGCGACAGTTGTTCCTCGTGAGCCGGGGCGGGGCGTGTAATCAATTGGGGTGGCGCCGGCCGCAATCATGGCGGCCAGGGCCTCGGCACAGTTGTCTACTCGGTAGCCGACGTGGTGTAGCCCCTCTCCCCGCTTCTCAATCGACTTAGCGATAGGGGAGTCCGAGCGGGTGGCTGCTGTGAGCTGAATATAGGAATCGGCTACCTTGACCAAGGCCTCTTCGACGCCATCGCTCTCGACAGTTTCCCGGTGGTGAACCTCGGCTCCGAACGCGTCTGCGTAGTAGGCGATTGCCGCTTCGAGGTCGCGGACGGCTATAGCGATGTGGTCGATCTCGGTGAGGATCATGGATGGTCTCTACTTCTTGGTTTGGAGGGAGTCGGCGTGGCGTCGGAATTGGGTGATCTTGTCCTCTCCAATTTCTTCACGCTTGTCAGGTTCGGTGATCCCCAGGCCACCGGTGGGGGCCATACACAGGACGCCCAACTTGCCCTCGTGAAGATTGTGGTGAACCTGATAGGCCGCCTCGCCGACATCGTCTAGCCCATAGGTTGCAGACAGGATTGGTTGTATCCGACCGAGGTCGATCAGTCGGTTCATCTCCCAGGCTTCCTGATAGTTCGCGAAGTGGCTTGAGACGATTCGCTTGAGCTTCATCCAGAGGTGACGGTTGTCGTATTCGATCATGTATCCACTGGTGGCAGCACAAGTTACGACCGTTCCTCCTCGGGCGGCAGCAAAGACTGAAGCTCCCATCGTCTGACGCCCGGGATGTTCAAAGACAATGTTTGGATCTTCGCCGACCACCTCTCGAATCTTCTTGCCGAAACGTCGCCATTCGGACTCATCTTGGGTATGGGGGTCGCTCCAGAACTTGTAGTCCTCGGACTTGCGGTTGATTACGGCCTCACAGCCGATCGAACGCAACAGGTCTGCTTTGTCGTCGCTGGATACCACCCCAACAGGAATGCCTCCTCCGTTTAGGACAAGTTGGGTGGCGTACCCGCCGAGTCCACCAGTTGCGCCCCAGATGAGCACAATATCGCCCTGTTTCATGGTGGCAGCGTTCTGGCCGACCAACATCCGATAGCTGGTCGAGGCACATAGTGCATTAACCGCCGCTTCTTCCCAGGACAAATGGGTGGGCTTTGGCATGAGTTGGTTGGCCTTAACCAGCGTGATGTCTGCCAGGCCGCCGAAATTGGTTTCGAACCCCCAAATCCGTTGGTTGGTGGCATGCATCGAGTCGTTATGGCCCGAGGGGTCCTGGGCATCGACGTGGTTGCAGTGGATGGTGACCCGGTCACCCGGCTTCCAGTTGCGTACGGCCGAGCCGATCTGCAAAACAACCCCCGCCCCATCGGAACCAACAATGTGTTTGTCCAAGGCGTGGCGGGCTCCCCATTCACTTTCTCGGGCCAGTCGGTCCAGGAATCCGAAGGTGGAAAGTGGCTCGAATATCGAACTCCAGACAGTGTTGAAGTTGATGGAACTGGCCATGACGCCGACAAAAACCTCGTCGGGAGCGAGTTCTGGCAAAGCCACTTCCTCAATGTGGAGGGATTGGCGAGGGTCCTTATCCCAGGAGTCCATTCCTTCGAACATGTCTACTTCATCACGCCGTACGAATGCCGCTCGGAAACTCTCGGGAAGTTTCAGATTGGTGAACTCTTCGGTGGAGGCTTGGTTGAGGATGGCGTCGAGGATCTCTTCCATGCGCGCAAGTTAGCGCTGATTGGTGGATGAATTCAAAGGCGACTCTGCCCAGTGACCGGTGTGGGCTGGGCTCCTGAGGTAATTTCGCGGTCGAAACGCGGCCTAATGTCTTGTACTTGGTGAGATCTGGCTTGTGAAATCGCAGTTGTTGTTCGAGCTGAGTCAATCGACTCATTTCTGGCCAACTTCATCCGAATAGGTACCGTGAGATCTATGGAGGATCGTGGCGTGGTATTGAATCCGCAAGAGATTGAAAACGTTCAGTTCCAGACGAGCTTTCGCGGCTACGACAAGCCCGAGGTTCGCAACTACCTTCGCCGCCTGGCTCGTGAGATCACCAATCTTCAGGCGGAACTTCGTCCGGTTGATGATGTGAGCGATCTCGCCGAGGAAGCCACGGATGATCAGTTCCACGATGTCACCTCCGAGGCATCCGATCTAGTCGATGTCGCGCCACAACCTGAAGTTGAAGCCGAAACCGAAGTCGAACTGGCCCCTTTTCAAGATGACAACGACGATGACCAGCGGTTCCAGGCCCTTGGAGATCGCATTGCCGATCTCTTGAAATCAGCGCATGAGTCGGCAAGACATCTCAGCCAGATGGCCGAGATTGAAGTGGCCGAAAAGATCGAGTTGGCCAAGACCGAGAGCGAAGCCATTCTGGCTAACGCCGAGGCTGATGCAGCCTCGATCCGTGAACAGGCGAGTTTAGAAGCCGACGAGGTGCGCGCTCGTTCGGAGGCTGATGCCGAGCGCCTCAAGTCTGGCTCCGAGTTGCTCCATTATGAGGCGGAGCAGATTTCAGCCCAGGCAGCCGCGGCCCGTGAGAACGCTGTGGCTGAGGCGACGGCCGAACTTGACCGGGAACGCCAGGAGGCAGCAGAACTCCTGGCCAAGGCCAAGCAAGATCATGAGATTGCCATGGCCGAACTGACCGATGCCCGCTCTCGGGTAACTGATCTGCTCGCGGAGGCCAGATCACAGAGTGAGTTCATTAAACATGAGGCCGAAGAAGTCATCCGTGCTCGGGTGCGTCGCAATATGGAGCAGGCCGAGGCTCGACTAAACCTTCTGCGAAACTCCGAGATTGCTTCCCGGGAGCGAATCATCGCCGCCCAGGCAGAGCTTGAGGGTGCGATGGCCCGTCTCGATTTGCAAGAGGCCCCTGCCTTGCCCTCGGATCCGGAGCGATTTGCCATTGATGGCGCCAACAATCGGGCCGAGGTTTCTGACTACGGCCGTATCGACGCTGACTATGAAGACCTCGATGAGGATGGCGACGAAATCCTACCGCCAGAGAGGGAAGCGGAGCTGGAGGCTCCAGCGGAGATTATCGAGGTCGAGGTTCTTGAGCCTGAGTCCGCTGGGCCTGAGTCCGCTGGGCCTGAGTCCGCTGGGCCTGAGTCCGCTGGGCCTGAGTCCGCTGGGCCTGAGTCCGCTGGGCCTGAGTCCGCTGGGCCTGA
>JAJRXF010000193.1 GCA_024276425.1 Actinomycetes bacterium
GTGCGCGACCATGTCAAAGCCATCTTCACCAAAACCGGTTTCAGCACCCGTGGCGAACTGGTCGCCCGCGTCTTCTCCGACCACCTTCTCGATGGATTTCACGCCGCCGTCCACCGCAACGCCTGACTCGGGCGACCCCCAATGGGTGCCCAAAAATCGGTCGTGAGCCTGTGACCAGGCGTTTCGCGTCATGGAGCGCGCAACTCGGCGCTCCAAGGCACGCGTGTACTTTGGGTTAAACTCGACTGCGGGGCTGGTGGAGTGGGTCCGGATCGGGTGTGCGAGGGTAGGTCTGGACGAGCCCTCATTTCCAGCGGTCGATGCCTGCGGAAGCCTGATGTTGTCCACGAACGTGCAACCTCGAATCGTTGGCGATAGTGAGAACCCCCAGCCTGCTTTCCAAGCGGCGGTCGTTGCCGGGGGCAAGTATGCGCTGGCCAAGGAGTAAGGCGAGTGCGAAGATGGTCTCGGGTTCGGATCTCCCTGGTGGCGGCTAAACCTTTGAACTGCCAGACTGGGCCACCACCAAGCCCCTGAGGAACCGCCGTGCTCAATCGACTGGATGACTACCCGATTCATCAAACCCCAGAGCCGATTGCGCACCCAGCATCTTCAGACCCCAACGTCTATGACCGGACATGGTTCAACGGGTATAACGATGACGGCACGCGTTACTTCGGTCTTGGCGTGGCGGTCTACCCCCATCGAGGAATCCTCGACTGCCATTTCAGCACGGTTGAAGCCGGTGGGCTCCAACACTGTTTCTACGCATCGAGGCGGGCACCCCAGGAGCGCACCGACATGTCGGTCGGACCGTTTCGCCTGGAGATTACCGAACCACTTCGCCGGGCCAGGGTCATCATCGATGACAACGAAAGCGGCCTTGCTTGCGACCTCACTTTCTCGGCCCGAACATCGGCCATTCAAGAGGCACGACAGGTGCTGTGGCAAGGGCAGCGCAAGGCAATGGACGCAACCCGATTCGCCCAGTTTGGGAGGTGGTCGGGGACGGTCTCTACCCCCGATGGAGAATTCACCGTCGACCATGACACCTGGCGCGGCACGAAGGACCGTTCGTGGGGCATCCGCGGAGTGGGGGAGCGGGTCCAGGTCGGAGCGACAAAGCCGCCTGGAGGCGTCTTCTTTTTGTGGGCTCCGCTTCAGTGGGACGATCACATCACCCATGCGGTGTTCTTCGATGGACCCAACGGCGAGGTGCTCGTGCGTGAGGGCGCGGTTGCTCCACTGTTTGCTTCTGAGGCCGACATTCCCGATGAGCTGGAACATGTGGCCACCCACATGGCCACCGCGGTTCACCGTGTTGACTATGTCCCCGGCACCCGGTTGGCCCGCTACGCCGAACTGGATCTGATTGACATGCAAGGCAAGGTGAGAACCATTGAGATGGAGCCACTTTTGCGGTTCCAGTTCAAGGGCCTTGGCTACGGTCATCGTGAATGGGGCCAAGGGATGTGGAAGGGCGAGCTGGCCATTGGGGGCGAGAGTTTCGACCCACAAACGCTTGACTTACTCGCGCCCGAGAACATCCATGTCCAACAGGTCGTGCGGGTGAGCGACGGCGAGCAGACCGGCATTGGTGCTCTTGAGCAGCTAGTAATCGGACCGTACGTTCCGGCAGGTTTTACCGACTTCTTTGATGGTGCACAGTGAGCGACGACCTGTCACCACGAGAACCACGGACGGTCGGTCTTGATCCGGACTGGATATCGGATGCACTTGAACGGGAGGGCATAGCCCCAGAAAAAGTCACGTTCGACGGATTCATCGGGACTGGTCAGATGAGTCGCAACGCCCGCTTCCTTCTTGAGTGGCCCAATGATGTTGGACCAGATTCTGTCATCGTTAAGTTGCCATCGGCGGACCAGGCAACGCGTGAGGTTTCCTTCACCCACAATCTCTACGGGAATGAGTGCGAGTTCTACCGTTCGGTAGCGTCCCTGGTTGACATCGCAGTTCCCGAGTCGCTGGCCGTTCATTTCGACGTCGAAAAGAATGACTTCGCCATTGTCCTCCAAGACATGACTGGTTTCGAACAAGGCGATCACTTCAGCGAGCTAACCGACACCCAACTAGCGCTAGCCCTCGAACAAGCTGTCGCCTTGCATGCGCCACTATGGGGTAAGACTGGGCGTCCCGAATGTCACTTCCTGCGTGTCGACCGTGACGACCGCTCCGAGATGATGCAGGAACTGTTGTCTGTTTTTCTGCCCGCTGTCTTTGAGCGACTTGGTGATGGGCTTGAGCCCGACGTCGTCGACCTGTTGTGTCAGTTCGAAGCGATCGCTGGATCGTGGTCCAAGCTTCACAGCACACCAACGACGCTTGTGCACGGTGACTTCCGGGCCGACAACTTCATGTTCGGATCAGACCCGACAGGTCCACCGATGGTGACGGTTGATTGGCAGACACTCGGTCTTGGTCTCGGTGCAACCGATATTGCCTACCTGATTGGTGGGTCCCTTGAGCCGGCCCGCCGACGCAACATCGAGTACGAGTTGTTGGAGAGCTATGTCTCACAACTGCGCCAACAAGGCGTGCTCTATGAGATGGCCGAATGCCGACAGGACTATGCCCTTGGGGCACTACACGGGGTCCGCATCGCGGTGACAGCAACGACGATGGCGAACCAAACGAAGCGTGGCGATGCTCTATTCACTCTGATGCTGAACCGCCACGGCCGCCACGCGTTGGACCTTGGCTCTCTTGATGTTGTTGCCCGCTTGGTCGAGCAGCCCTGAGATTCCGTCAGGCAATTAATGGGTCCCAGCGCCTTTGATGAGGACGAAGCAATGGGCCTTGGCAGCGAGTTCTTGGATCAGTCTGCTGTATGCCTTCAATGGAACAACCTGATAGCACCGATTGCTCACTTAGGGATCGAGCGGATCTGTGATCCAGTTGGTGACCTGGGCGGCGGCCTTTGATTTTGTCCCTTCGATGATGCGAAGTTCGACCATCCTCTGGACAGTCTGTTCGGCGAATCGGTTTGCCAGGACCGGGGCCTTTGGTGCCAGCGTTTGGTTCGGACCAGCCTCATTCGCCAACAAGAGAGATTTGAGGACGTAGTTGAGTGTGCGCCGCGAGAGTGATACGCCAGCCCCCCGGGCAAGATCTCGCGCAGAGCGTGTGACCCGACCAACGGTGCCAGTGGTCGAATCGGCTGGCTTGATACGTCGCCATGACTCGGCCAGATGCTCAAAGAGGATTGGCCAATCCGGTGCCGCCAGCAAGGGAAACTCGGGGTCGATTCGGCGAAGCTGGCGGGCCGGACCGGGGACGGCGTTGCGATCAGGCTCATCGAGAGGGGCGACTCCATTGTCTTGCGCATCGCCAGTAGTCATTGGCAGCAGATAGGCCTGACGCCCGGTGCTGATTTCGCCTTCCGGAATAGCGTGCCTCAGGAAGCGTTTGAAGCTGCCGTGCCCATACCAATTGTCGCTGATCTCGGCCCCGAACTCTCGTTGAAGCGCCCAGGCGAGGCCTGCAAGGTCGGTTGGGCGAGTAATTGACATCCAGCGATTCTGAAGCAACGCGGCCGCGTCAGCGGCCTCCCCGGCCAACGCAGTCGCGGCGACGATAAGTGGCTCATCGTGTCCAGCGACGACTTCCTGGTCGATCCGGTCGAGTTCGGTGCGAAGGTCTTCCGCGATGTCATCCAGGATCGAAAGTAGGCCAGCCATCCTGGTGCTGAGAATGTCGACAAGTGGTGGCAGCGCACCATCTTTGCTGTAGGTCTCTTCGTGGGTGAGTTCGCCCCAGCTATCCTGCAAAAGCGTGCGCACCTGAAGTTCGCACACCACCGGTGTCTCGTTAATCTCGATACCCAGGTTCACGTGCCAACCTCGGTAGCCCGACTCCTTTGGCTTCGCGACATAATCGCGCTCTGACGTTGGATCTAGCCACAGGCCACGACCACCTTCCCGAGGCAAGGTTTCGAGCGCCGTTTGGATCAGCTCAAGGTCACGAAGGTTGATGCAGGTCATCCGAAGTCCGACGAGGTCGTCAATTGCCTCAGTCACATCGTCCAGAGTGTGGATCTGGTTCTCGTAACGGGGTTGATGAATCTTGCGCCACGTGCGACGTGTCGACTTGACTCGACCGGTTGTGCTGCGAATTCGCGCCAGATCTCGATCGCTGAGAAGCTCGGCAAGGGTGTGTTCTAGCGAAGCTTTGGCCTCTTTAAGCGCTGGCTTCAGCAACCGTACCTTGAGTTCGTCGTACCAAACACCGAACTCGACGTACCCGATCTCGGTATTAGGAGACTCCGGCGTCTTGGGCATCTCTCGACGCTACCGCCGACGAAGCTTGTTCGACGAACTCGTGCTGGAGGGGTAAGACACGCTTGACTACTGCCATGTTATTGAATCGCTAGAATAGAATCAGAGTTCTAGTTCGTTTGATCGAGAGGTCCAACCACCCGAGCAAAGGCGACGCGGCCTGAAGCGAGAAGCAGGCCAGATGGTCTGTCGCTGGCCAAGCTGATCGATCATCCCCATGGCATTGATCTGGGGGCGTTAGAACCCCGGATGCCCGAGATGTTGCGGACCCCGAACGGGCGTATTGACCTGGCCACACCAGCGTTCATTGCTGACCTTGATCGGTTGAGCGGGCGCCTTAACGTTCGCAAGCCACCACTGATGCCCCTTGGCCGTCGACACCTACGATCGAACAATTCTTGGCAACACAACATCCCAACATTGATGAAGGGGAAACCGCGGTTCACCTTGTAGATGAACCCCACAGTACCGCTTCACCCTGGAGGCCAGAAGCGGCACCCCGTGTGAGCTTTTCGATCACGAACGTGATCCGGACGAGTCCAGCAACCTGGTTGCTGACTCAGACGAGACGGACAATGTGGTGGGCTACACGGCGCAGATTGCTGATTTCTTATCTACTGGAGGTGTAAGCCAGTGAGCCCTGACCCAAAACGTAAGTCTCCCAACATCGTGTTGTTGATGTCGGATCAGCATCGTGCCGACGTGATGGGCTGTGCGGGCGATCCTATTGAAATGTGTTTTCTATGACCCGGCGGTACAGGTCCCACTCATTGTGAGGCCGCCACGTGGGCGATCTTCCCGCTTGGTGGATGACATGGTTGAGCACTTTGATGCCGCCGCCACCATTCGAGACATTGCTGGGGCTCCGGACGTTCCTCAGAGTTCGGCTCAATCGCTGCGGGGGTACGTCGATGGTGATGACCCAGTCCGGCGCGAGGTCTCCTTCACCGAGAACTGGGGTTTCCTGGCTGCAGGAACCTATGAGCACAAGCTCGTGGTCGATGAGGACACGATTCGTCCCCTGCAACTGTTTGACCGATGTCTCGATCCGTTGGAGGACGAGAATCTGGTTGCCTCACCATCGCATCGCCAGGTGATCGAAGAGATCATGGAAGCTGGCGTACGGCCGTTTCTGGCCACCGCTCCGCAACGTCCTCACTCGTCGCTGTTCGCGGTCAATCCTGGTTGAAACCAATACCCAGGTGAAGCCCACGGTCCTCGCTTGAGCGGCGATTCGAGGGCGGTGGATGCTCGATGACGCGGCCAAAGCGGCCGTTGTATTCGTCACTGGACAATAACGCGCCAATGAGCGCGCCCAGTGGCTCACCACGGTCGGCCACTGAGGTCCAATAGGCCAGGCCTTCTGATTCGGGAGATCGCTGCAGCAGACCCTGATAGAGGAGTTCGACTAGCACCGCGGACCGGGTCTGAGCCATGAATTCTGGAGACTCGGAGAATCCGACCATCATCTCACCTCGCGTCAGCCCCTCTCTGAGCTGTCCGATCCAGAACGATCGGCCCCAGGGTCCGGCGTTCGTCCCAGAACATTGGAGTAGACAAGGACGGTGAACTCGGGGTCACCCAGCGCTCCGTAGGTCGTGTTGAACTCGATCGACAAAGCGAACTGGTCCGAGATCACTCCAGTGACTGACCAGATCGCAGCATCTGAGACCAGAATCGAAGACCCTCCCGATCAGGCGGCCGACCGAAGTAGGCCTCATAGAGTCTCGCGACTGGGGCGATCGTGCCCCCAAACTCGGGACTGTTCAGGAAGGCTTCGACCAGGTCGGTTCTGCCAGCCGAACCATTGTTCAACTTTGGCTCCCAGAACGCCAGTCCAGCACGGTCAGCCTCACGACCAAGGAAGTCACGATAGTTCTGGCGGACGAACGCCCGATTGTCCTCAAGCGGGTGCCCGAACAGGTCATACATGATGACCACACTCAACGGGCCGTCCGGGGCAAGCCCGAGAGTGGACCGTGGTCCGTTCGGCGGGGTGAAGGAGTTCCGGTTGGGGTCCTCGCTACTGGCTCTCGATCGCCGATTCCAACATGTTGTTGTGGTCTCGGGCTATCGCCGCTGAGCGCAATCTGGATGTACGAATTGTTGAACCGGACGTTTCTCCGCTAGCTGTTCAGGGCCCAGACGCCGAGGCGGTGGTGGCCGCAATATTCGGAGACTGGGTCCGAGAGCTCAAGTTCTTCTGGTTTCGACAGACTGAGGTTGAGGGGATCCCGCTCATGCTGGCCCGGTCGGGTTGGTCCAAGCAGGGTGGCTTTGAGCTTTACCTGATGGACGGGTCCCGGGGCACCGAGTTGTGGAACATTGTGAGCGAGGCCGGGCAGCCATTCGATATTGGGCCTGGCAATCCGAACCTGTGCGAACGAATCGAGGGTGGTTTGTTGTCGTGGGGCTCAGATACCGATGATGAGACGAATCCCTTTGAGGTCGGGCTCCAAAGGTATGTGGACCTTGATGTCGGGGACGATGTGGTCGGTATTGAGACGCTCCGCCAGATCAACTCCCAAGGCCCGGCTCGACATCAACTAGGGATCGTTCTTGATGGAGATATGCCGACCGAGCCGCATATGTCCTGGTATGAGATCTCATGCGAGGGGGCCCAAGTGGGTCATATGACGAATGGTGTTTGGTCCTATCGGCTGGAGAGGAACATCGGGTTTGCGTTGGTTTCGCCCGAGGTGAAAGCTGGGGAGCGAGCGAGCATCCACAAAGGTGGCCAGCTTGTTTCGGGCACCCTATGCGAACTACCTTTTGTCTGAATCGACAACTGCTTTTCGTCCGAATCAACGAAGAGCTTCCAGAGGATTGGGTCATGGGCACATTTCTGGCATGGAGATTCACATCGCCAAGGCTGGTGACCTGCTGCTCCAGGTTCCGCTCACTTATCGAGACAGACCGCTCGCGGGTACCGAAGACGGATTGATTGTGGAGATGGAGCACTCGGTTCTCGGCACTCGATGGGTGTATGACGGGTTGGGTAATCCGCTGCTAATCACCATGTTCGCAGCAGTGTCCATGACCGGGCAGGGAGAGGCGTTGGGCATGGTCGATGATGATGGCCGCTGGGTGATCGTTCCTGCCAACGTCCGTATCCAGGGCGGGGGATGGTCAAAGGAGCGAATTCCGATCGACGGTTTTGCCATGGAAGAAGACGAAGGAGAGTTTGTCACCTTTCGTAATGACCGATTCGAAATGATCGTCCGACGCCATCTCCATTTCGGAACAAGACCAGAAATCGGACTTAGTGCCACTTGGGAAGGGCAGACGACTCCGGTGATCTTGGCCGAGGTTGTGGATCGTGCATGACGAAGTAACCCAAGTTTTCGTCCAACGACAAAAGCTGGCTACCTCGACTGCTTCTCCAGGGCCCGCTGCTGGCGCTCCTTGATGGCATCATCAATCATCAGCGAACGCTCGGGCCCGATTCCTCCCCGAAGATCAAAGTCGGCCCGCTGAATGCCGGTTGCTCCCAGCCCAGCGGCTGCCGCAGCCATGGTGCCAACCAGGCCTGTCGGGCCGCACAGGGCAACATGGGTCCCGGCAAGCCCGTTTGGACCGAATGTTTCCTCAAAGGTGGATGGGGTGAGTCGGTTGCCCTCTCCTGAGACGAAGGTGCGAAGTACAATCTTTCCTGCGGCCTCAGCATCGTTCAACTCGATGAGCATTGCGTCATCGGCAATGTTTCGCACAGCGTAGAACAGCATCGGGATATGAGCTGAGTCGACCCCCTCATCAATTGCACTAAGGAACGGCGTTACTCCTACGCCGCCCGCTACCCACACCACCGGCTGATCGGGTCGACCTGATGGTTCAAACAGGCTGTATGGGCCTTCGACCGCGACCGAGACCCCAACCAGGTCACTGGCTCTCATTTCCCTCGTCCAGTCTCCGATCTCTCGGATGATGAACCTCAGGTTGGTTTGTCGAGGGCCAGATGCGAAGGTAAAACTGTGAGGCTCACGCAGGCCTGGGTGATCGATTTTCACAAAGGCAAACTGGCCCGGCCGGTAGTTCATCTTCGATCCAATGGGTGCGAGTTCAAGCGTTGTTGTGGTACCAAGGTGACTGAGCGAAGCAACCCGGTAGCGATGCCCGGGCAAGGCAATGTCTCGCCCAATCACTCGATACAGGTAGGTCAGGATTCCTGCCAGCATGAAACCGCCGAACCACCACCCCCAAGCCGAAGAGTTGGAGTAGGGCTTTTGGGCGGTGAAGAAATGAAACGACGCGAACACAAATGGAATCCCAAGCAGCTTGTGGGTCCAACGCCAGTACCGATACGGGACGAGACGGACAAGGCTGATTGCCACCAAGACATAGAGCATGGTCGCACCAAAACCAGCCAGGTCGGTTGCCTGGTCGGCGATAGCTTCGCCGGCTCCGCGGATTCCATTCTCTACCTCGGGTTCCAC